>CANFZT010000062.1 GCA_947451565.1 Comamonadaceae bacterium
ATGGGGGTTCTTGGGGTTGTGACGCAGGTGGTCGCCCCACAAGGCGACGGCCATGTCGGCCATGCCCATGGGCGCGCCGGGGTGTCCGGAGTTGGCAAGTTGTACAGCGTCCATTGCCAAGGCGCGAATTGCGCTGGCCATTTGTTGGGTGTTTGCCATGTCAGGCGGCTCCGATGGGGTGTGAGGGAAAACCACGATTTTAGCGAGCCTGCCTACCCCAGGCTGACCAAGCCGGACAGTTGTTTGCGCAAATAGTCAAGCGTGCTGGCTGGCTACACTGCGACTTGATGACAAAAAGCCTCATTTCTGACGATTCATCCCCCTTCGCGACCGCCCTGCTTTTGGCCGCAGGCCGTGGTGAGCGCATGCGCCCTTTGACGGATGCCACGCCCAAACCGCTGTTGCGCGTGCGCGGTCAACCCTTGATGCAATGGGCCATGCAGGGCTTGCAGCGCGGCGGTGTGCGTCATTTGGTCGTCAACACGGCTTGGTTGGGCGAGCAAATTTCTCAGCACTTTGGGGGTGCGTTTGAAACGGCGGACCAAGCCCCTATGCGCCTGCATTACTCGCAAGAAGGCGTGGACTTTGGCGGTGCGCTAGAAACCGCAGGTGGCATTGTTCGTGCCTTGCCGCAGTTGGCCGATGTCTTTTGGGTGGCCGCGGGCGATGTGTTCGCCCCAGATTTTGTGTTTGCCCCCGAGGCTTATGAACGGTTCAAGGCCAGCCCCCAACTCGCCCACATTTGGTTGGTGCCCAACCCCGACCACAACCCAGGCGGCGACTTCGGCTTGTCAGCCGAGGGCTTGGCGCTGAATGTGCCCAAACTGACGCAGCCAAGACCCGGGAGTGCTGATGTGGCACACACACACACCGCCACGCAGGCCGTCGTTTCGTCGTCTGCGTCAGGACAAATGCGCTACACCTTCAGTACCCTCGCTCTTTACAAGCGTGCCTTCTTCGACGCCGCTTGGTGCCCCATTCCAGCGGGCAATCCGGCTGGCGTGAAAGCCCCACTCGCTGCCATGTTGAGGGCGGCTATGGACAATGGTGCGGTGAGCGCCTCGCTCTACACCGGCGCGTGGACCGATGTGGGCACGCCTGAGCGTTTAGCCCAACTCAACGCCACCTGAACACACAAGGTAAGACATGACACAAGCGATCGCAAACGCCCACATTTACGCCGCACATCGCGCTCGTTTGGCCGCTCAATTAGGCGAGGGTGGCGTTGCCATCATCCCCACCGCGCCCGAGCATGCGCGCAATCGCGACAGTGATTTCCCGTACCGCCACGACAGCTACTTCTATTACCTGACAGGCTTTAACGAACCCAACGCCTGGTTGGTGCTCGACGCCACAGGCCGAAGCACCTTGTTTTGCCAACCCAAAGATTTGGAACGCGAAATTTGGGATGGCTACCGCTTAGGGCCAGACGCCGCCGTTCCCGCATTGGGCGTGACGGCCGCCGTCTCGGTGGCCGAGTTGGACAAGCAGCTGCCTAAATTGCTAGAGAACCAACACACCGTTTGGTACCCCTTTGCCACGCACAAAGGTTTGGAAACGCGTGTGGACGGCTGGCTCAATGCCGTGCGCGCCCGTGTGCGCTTTGGCGCGCAATGCCCATCGCAGCAACGCGATGCCTGCGGCCCGCTGGATGAAATGCGCCTCATCAAAGACGCCCACGAGCAAGACGTCATGCGCCGCGCCAGCACCATCAGCGCGCATGCGCACATCCGCGCCATGCAAACCAGCGCGCGCATGTTGCGTGCGGGCCAAGACGTGCGCGAGTACCACTTAGACGCTGAGTTGCTGCACGAGTTCCGCATGCATGGCTCGCAGTTTCCGGCTTACACCTCCATCGTGGCGGCGGGTGCCAATGCCTGTGTGTTGCACTACCGCGCCGACGCCGCGCCCGTGCGCGATGGCGAGCTGGTGTTGATTGATGCAGGTTGCGAGCTGGACGGTTATGCCTCAGACATCACCCGCACCTTCCCAGCCAATGGCAAGTTCACCGGCCCGCAGCGCGACCTCTACAACTTGGTGCTCGCCAGCCAAGACGCGGCGGTGGCGGCCACCAAGGCCGGCGCACGTTTTACCGATCCACATGAGGCAACAGTCAAAGTGTTGGCGCAAGGTTTGTTAGACCTTGGGCTTTTGAGCCAAGCCAAGCACGGCAGCGCGCAAGATGTGATCGAAAAGCGTGCGTACTTTCCGTTTTATATGCACCGCACCAGCCATTGGCTAGGAATGGATGTGCATGATTGCGGCAGCTATGTGGAGCCGTCCGAGCTGGGCCAAATCAGCGAGCGCAAAGACCCGCTGTCGGGTGAGACCATCGTCAACCGACCCAGTCGTATCTTGCGCGAGGGCATGGTGCTCACCATTGAACCGGGCTTGTATGTGCGACCTGGGCCTGATGTGCCAGAGGCGTTTTGGAACATCGGCATTCGCATTGAGGACGATGCCATCGTCACCGCCAGTGGCTGCGAGTTGATCACGCGTGGGGTGCCTGTGATGGCTTCTGAAATTGAAGCGTTGATGCGCGGTTAAGTTCTTTGACGATGCGGGCGAGGTGCGGGTGGCGTGAGCCCGCCCTCCTCAGAGCCTTTCACCTCGATAGCCTCTATCGATGAATTAGGAAACCTCAATTGGCCAATTCAATTGAATGTGCCTATCATTACTCCTGTCCCGATTAATTTCGTTAACTGAAAGAGTTTCAAATGACTGCACACACCCGCCCCGAGATCAAAACCATCGCCAACCTCGAAGCCGCTTTTGCGGGCGAGTCGATGGCCCACATCAAGTACCGCTATTTCGCAAAGTTGGCCCGTGAAATGGGGGATGAAGAAACCGCCCGTACCTTTGAAGAGACCGCCGACCAAGAGGTCATGCATGCGTTTGGCCACCTCGACTTGCTCTACCCCAAAGCTGAAATGACACCGGCCAAAGCCTTGCAAATTGCCATCGACGGGGAAACCTACGAGTACACCGAGATGTACCCCACCTTCCGCAAAACCGCAGAGGCCGAAGGCAATGCCGCCGCTGCGGCCGAGATGGACGAACAAATTGAAGAGTCCAAGGTACACGCCGCACAGTTCACCGCCACTTTGGTGAAAGCACAAAAGCGCTTCGCTGCTTTGGCCAAAGTGGAAGAGCGTCACGCCAACCATTACCAAGCCCAGCTCGACAAAGTCAAAGCTGCCGCCTAAGTTAACACCAAATTAACAGAACCGAACAAAGGAAAACATCATGAGCAACGCTAACTTCAAATCTTTCATCTGCATCGTTTGCGGCTTTGTGTATGACGAGGCTGCAGGCCGCCCAGAAGACGGCATCGCACCCGGCACCCTTTGGGCGCATGTGCCTGAAGACTGGGCTTGCCCAGACTGCGGCGTGGCCAAGGCTGACTTTGAAGCGGTTGAGTTTTAAGGACACACAATATGACCGCACAACGTCACCCCGATGGCCCCTTGGTGGTGGTGGGTTCGGGCCTTGCCGGGTGGTCGGCGGTGCGCGAGTTTCGCAAGGTCGACACCGCCACGCCAGTGCTGATGATCACCGCTGATGCGGGCGACTTTTATGCCAAGCCTGCACTGTCGAATGCGCTGGTGCAAGGCAAAGTTCCCGCCCAGTTGGTGCTTGCTACGGGGGCAAAGGCGATCCGCGTGAGCTTCATGGGCAATGCCACCAATGATGTGATGTCGGTCAATTCACTCGACGACTACGCGGCATTGTCGTGAACGCACAGTTGCAAACCACGGCCCCCCATGTGCACGCCTTGGGCGACAACACGCAATACGCCAGCGAAAGTGCAGGCGTCTCGCGCACCCTGCCGTATGTGAGGCCCATCATGGCTGCGGCCAAAGTCGAAGAAGGCATTTGGCATTTTGTGGATGCGCTTGGCCAAGTGCGTGGCTTTGTGTTGAGTGGTACGCAAACATCGCGTCGTGCAGAACAAGCCAAGCGAGTGACCGCTTAAGTTTGCTTTTGCGAATAAGTAAAAACCATTGCCACTTGGGTAAGCACATCCACGCATCTAGTGTCTTAAACACAAGCCTAAAATGAAATTACAAGCCAAGGCGGTGTGCTTTTGCAAAGCACAGCCGCCTTTTGCATAACAAGGAGATTTCAATGAGTTCCAACCACTCCCACAACAGCCCAGATGCGCGCGCCGAATTGCGTCGCGCCGCCCTTGAGTACCACGAGTTCCCAACACCTGGCAAGGTGGCGATTCACGCCACCAAGCAGCTGGTGAACCAACACGATTTGGCCTTGGCCTATTCCCCTGGCGTGGCCGCACCTTGCGAAGAAATCGTGAAAGATCCGAACGCAGCATTCAAGTACACCAGCCGTGGCAACTTGGTGGCTGTCATCACCAACGGCACTGCTGTGCTGGGCTTGGGTGACATTGGCCCACTGGCTTCTAAGCCCGTGATGGAAGGCAAGGGCGTTTTGTTCAAGAAGTTCGCCGGCATCGATGTGTTCGACTTGGAAATTGACGAGAAAAACCTCGACAAGTTGGTAGACATCATTGCCTCTTTAGAGCCAACGTTTGGCGGCATCAACTTAGAAGACATCAAGGCGCCTGATTGCTTCTACGTGGAGCGCAAATTGCGCGAGCGTATGAAGATTCCAGTCTTCCATGACGACCAACACGGCACGGCCATCACCGTGGGCGCGGCTATTTTGAACGGCCTCAAGGTCGCGGGCAAAGACATCAAAAACGTCAAGCTCGTGACCTCTGGCGCTGGCGCTGCCGCTTTGGCTTGCTTGGGTCTGTTGCTCAAGATGGGCATGCCACGCCAAAACATTTACGTCACCGACTTGGCGGGCGTGGTCTATGACGGCCGCACCGAGTTGATGGACGAAGACAAAATTCAATTCGCTCAAAAAACGGATGCGCGTACGTTGAGCGACATCATCGAAGGCGCCGACGTGTTCTTGGGCCTCTCCGCTGGCGGCGTGCTGAAGCCAGAGATGGTCAAGAAGATGGCGTCTCACCCCATCATCATGGCTTTGGCCAACCCCAATCCAGAAATCACGCCTGAAGAAGTGAAGGCCGTGCGCGATGACGCCATCATCGCCACTGGCCGCAGCGACTATCACAACCAAGTGAACAACGTGCTGTGCTTCCCCTACATCTTCCGTGGTGCGTTGGATGCGGGCGCTTCCACCATCACCGATGAGATGGAAATTGCTGCGGTGTACGCCATCGCCGAGTTGGCGCAAGCCGAGCAAAGCGAAGTGGTGGCCGCTGCTTACGCAGGCGAGACCTTGGCCTTTGGCCCGGAGTACCTCATTCCCAAGCCGTTCGATCCACGTTTGATGATGAAGATTGCTCCTGCCGTGGCCAAGGCCGCCGCAGACAGCGGCGTGGCCACGCGCCCCATCCAAGACATGGAAGCCTATATTGAGAAGCTGCAAGGCTTTGTGTATGCGTCGGGCTCCATCATGAAGCCGATTTATGCTGCCGCTAAACGCGCCACCAAAAAGCGCGTGTGCTACGCCGAAGGTGAAGAAGAGCGCGTGTTGCGTGCCGTGCAAATTGTGGTGGACGAGCGCTTGGCGCAGCCGACGCTGATTGGCCGTCCCGCCGTCATTGCCCAGCGCATCGAGAAATTTGGTTTGCGTCTCAAAGAAGGCGTTGACTACCAAGTGGTGAACGTCGAGCAAGACCATCGCTACCGCGATTTCTGGCAAACCTATTACAAGATGACCGCTCGCAAAGGCGTCACCGAGCAGTTGGCCAAAATCGACATGCGCCGTCGTTTGTCACTGATTGGCACCATGATGCTGCACAAAGGCGAGGTCGATGGCCTGATTTGCGGCACCTGGAGCACACCACTCACCCACCTGAACTACGTGGACCAAGTCATTGGCCATCGCAAAGGCGTGAGCACGTACGCTGCCATGAACGGTTTGCTGTTGCCCGATCGCCAAGTTTTCTTGGTCGATACCCACATCAACTACGACCCAACGGCCGAGCAATTGGCCGAGATCACGGTGATGGCGGCTGAGGAGATGCGCCGCTTTGGTATCCAGCCCAAAGCCGCTTTGTTGTCGCACTCCAACTTTGGCAGCAGCGACCAGCCATCGGCCCTCAAAATGCGTGAGACCCTAGCGCTGGTGAAGAAACAGGCGCCTTGGCTTGAAGTGGACGGCGAAATGCATGGCGATGTGGCCCTGGATGGCCATGTGCGTGCCGCTCAAATGGCAGACACCACGCTGATTGGCGATGCTAATTTGTTGGTTCTGCCGAACTTGGACTCTGCCAACATTGCCTACAACCTGCTCAAAACAGCGGCTGGCGGCAACATTGCCATTGGCCCAGTGCTCTTGGGTGCGGCCAAACCGGTGCATATTTTGACGGCGAGCACCACCGTGCGACGTATTGTGAACATGACTGCCCTGACCGTGGCGGATGCCAGCGCGGTCAGATAAGCGTTTTCCCTAGCTTAAGTTAATTCTTTTAGGTTAAATAACCCTTCAAGAGCCTCCCAGAAATGGGAGGCTCTTGCTTTTTTGTTTCAATTCGAAGACACTTATGCATCTAATTTTCGGGTTTACCCGGAGATTCACGAATTTTTAGAAGCTTTAAGAACGGCTAATTTCCATGCCATTGCGTACCGTCAAAACCAACATCGTTCAATCCATCCGCGCTTTCCGCGTGCCTGACTTGCAGGACGCGGCCAAAGGCTTGGGTCATCACTTTTTGTACGTTAATCTGGCGCAAGCACAGAGCAAACAGGACATCTTGGACATCATCTCCAAAGAGTTCAATTTGTCTGCGCAAGCCAGCAAGAACTTTGATTCTTTGTACGATGGCATGACCGACCCTTTGCACAAGTCGGGCCCACAGCCTGGCTTCATTTTGGTGCTGGAGCACATTCCTGCGCACGCCAAGTTCGACAAAGAAGCCCGCGAACAGTTGCTAGATATCTTCCGTGAAGCCGCCGATTACTGGTCAGACCGCAAGGTGGCATTCCGTTGCTTCTACTCGTTCTCGGTGGCGCGTGTGCCGTCCGCTGAAAAATTAGGCGCGTCGCCTGAAGGCATCGAGTTGCTAGAAGAGGGCGAAAAAATGCCAACGGACAAGCTGGTCGATGTGTCGCCCATGGCTTTACGCATGAGCAGCCCTTTCAACGCAGGCTACTGGCAAACAGCGGCTTAATTGGCCCGGCCGCTTAAACGCGGCACTAAAAACAAAACCCGTCGCAGACACCTGTTGACGGGTTTTTTCTTGGCCCAGCGTGTTTGCGCGTGAGCGTATTTCAAGTCGTCGAAAGGCTTTGCACCAAGGCCACATACTCCGCCACCGGCACTTCTTCCGCGCGGCGTTGCACATCAAACTGCCCTGTGAAGTGGCGAGCTTCTAGCCAGCGTCCCAGGGTGTGGCGAAGCAGCTTACGGCGTTGGCTGAACGCGACTTTCACCATGTCTTCCATCAGTTGGACATCGATTTGGGGTGGCTCAGCAATCGGCACCATGCGTACCACCGCACTGTCTACGCGCGGTGGGGGGTCAAATGATTCAGGCGGGACAAACAACACGTTTTCCATGTCATAGCGCCATTGCAGCATCACGCTGAGGCGGCTGTAATCGCCCGAGCTGGGCTTGGCCACCATGCGGTCAATCACTTCTTTTTGCAGCATGAAGTGCTGATCTTGAATCACGGCAACGTGTTCAAGCAGATGAAACAAAATGGGTGACGAAATGTTGTAGGGCAGGTTGCCAACCACGCGCAGTTTGGGGACTTGTAAATCAGCGGCCAGCTGGGTGAAGTCCACGCGCAGCACGTCAGACTCAATCACGTTCAAGTGTGGATGTTCGCGTAGGCGCACGGCCAAATCGCGATCCAGTTCGATGACGTGGAGGCGGCCCAAGCGCTCAACCAGGGGTTGCGTGAGTGCGGCCAAGCCCGGGCCAATTTCCACCATGGGATCGCCAGCCTGCGGGTCAATGGCATCGACGATGCTGTCAATGATCGCGCCGTCGGTTAAAAAATGTTGGCCGAAGCGCTTGCGAGCAATGTGTTTCAAGATGGGCTTTGTTTATTGTGGCGCGTCGCGGTATTCCACGTAGGTGCGACCACGCACCTCTTGCGTCCACAGTTGATAGGTTTCATCGAACTTCTTTTCGCGCAAGCTGTTGCGCGCGATCTCGCGCAACTCTCGCTCGCTGATGGGGGCTTCGCGGCGCTCCAGCACCTGAATCAGGTGAACGCCAAAGCGTGAAATGGCGGGGTCCGCAATTTGGCCGGGTTGCAGCGTGTTCATGACTTCTTCAAACTCAGGCACGAACATGCCGGGAGAAATCCAACCTAAGTCACCGCCTTCAGAGGCGCTCGCGTCTTGTGAGTGTTCACGCGCGAGCTTGGCAAAGTCGGCCTTGCCCGCCTCGATTTGGCGCTTGTACTCGGCCAATTGGGCGCGAGCCGTGGTTTGGCTCAACTGACCGCCTGGGCGCAACAAGATATGGCGTGGATGGGTTTGCGTGATGGTGACCACGCCGCTGGCGCGCTTGGTGACCAGTTTTAAAACATGAAAACCTGCGCCGGAGCGCACGAGCGTGACATCGTCGACGGTGAGGTTCTTGGTGGCATCCACAAACAGTGTGGGGTAGCGACTGGCCGCACGCAGGCCCATCAAGCCGCCCTTGTCGCGCTCGACCCCATCCGACAACTCTTTGGCCACGCGACCCAAATCATCCCCGCGTTTGAGGCGTGCCAACGCTGTTTGGGCTTTGGCTTGGAGGGTGGCGATTTCTGCGTCGGTGGCCTTTTCAGGCACTGCCACCAAAATGTGGCCTAGCTCAATGTCGGGGTTGGCGTCGATGCTCGCATTTTGGCGGTCGCGAACGGCTTGGTCTACTTCTGTGTCGCTCATTTTGATACGGCCGGGCACATTGCGTTCGGTCAGACGCTGCAAAGTGAGTTGCTCGCGCAAATTTTGGCGCAAACGTTCAACACTAGAGCCTTCGCTTTTTACTTTTTGGTGCAACGCGTCAACACTGATTTGGCTTTGTGCGGCAAAGCGCTGTTCGGCTTGCGCCACCGCGTCATCGTCTATCGCAACACCCGTTTCTTTGGCATGTTGCAGCAAGGATTTTTCGACAATCAAGCGTTCCAATGCGGCTTTGAGCAGCGCTTCGCCTTCAGGAATTGGGCGACCTTGTTGCTTGAGTTGGTCTCGCAGCTGAGGCGCGCGCAAGCGGACATCGTGGTTGGTGATGGGCACCGAGTCGACGACGGCCACAATGAAATCACGGCCGTTGATGGAGGGCTGCGCAGACGCGGCCATCGCCCATGCCATCAAGGCCCACACAAGGTAAGAACGGGGTTTTGCAAAGAGCATGGTCATCGTCAATCGTAATTGCCAAAACGGCTAGGGTTCATGGTCGGCTGGCGCAGCGGTTGGTAGCGCGGGACGTTATTTCGCAGCGAGCCCAACGCGTTTGTACCCACGCGCGACAAGCCCACAAATTCAAGTTGGAACAAGATGCGTTGGCGTGCCAAACCATCGGTAATTTGCAAACGCTCAATCACGGTACGGCTCAGCCAGCACCCTGCATCGTATTCGAAGCCGATCACCGATTCGACCGCCTTTTTGTTCAGCATGTCGTAGTTCACGCGCGCCACGCTGTACCAGCGGCCCTCGCCCAAACCGCGACCTTGGCCATCGCTGCCATCAGCGCCGCCCCACAAGTCGTGCAAGGGCCATTGCCAGCCGACGTCGAGTTGTTGCGACACAGGCGCGGCTGACTCGTCGTTTTCAGTGCGCCACGCGGCGTTGATGACACGGTAGGGGCCGGGGTTGTAGCGTCCGCCCACCACGCGGCGCATGAAGTTATTGGTTTTTGGGTTGTATTGCACGGTGGAGTCCACGGCCCAAGCGCGCGAGAGGTTCAAGCTGGCACCGGCCAACACATCACTGATACCGGCCTTGGCGGTGGGGTCATCGGGCAATGTGATTTGCTGCTCTTGCATCCGCACACGTTGCGCAATGCCAAAGCGTGCGCCTTCTGCGCCCGTTTCTGGATCAATGAAGCGCGAGGTTGCACCCAAGGTGAGCAACTTACTGTCAGAGATGCGGTCATGACCGCCAAAAGCGTTCTCGGTGAAGATGCTGGCGAAGTTGAACGCATTGCCACCCGAGTCGTAGTTGGGCAAGTAGTTTTGATTGCGATAGGGCGTGTGCACGTAGAACACGCGAGGCTCTAGGGTCTGCACCCAATCTCTGCTAAAAAGACGGTGGCTGCGTTCAAAGGCCATGCCCGCATCGACGCTAAATGTCGGCACGGTCACGCTGGCGCTGGTTTGCCCTTGGTGGCCGTTGTAAAACAGCGTGTTGGGCAAGCCCCCTTCAAATTGGTAGCTACGACCATGCAATTGCATTTTGGGGGTGATGTAGCCGTAGGAAGAAATATAGGGACGGCTGAGTTGCGCTACCGACACCGCACGGTCTGCGTTGGGCGCGCAATTGTTGTAAGTGGTCAATCCGCTGGTGTAGACATTGGCGCAATCTTCGGTGCGCACAGATGAAAAACGTGTGAAGTCACCATCCACGCTGAAATCAAATCCACCGACGTTGAAGCGCTGCAAGCGAGCCGTGAGTTGTGGCAAACGGTCAAACGGTGGCGTGATGCGGTTGTTCACATTGGCCAAATCTTGCAGGGTTTGCCACTTTTGAGCGCGCATGCCGGTGGTGATGAAACCATCGGTCCACGACAGACCGGCATCGCTTGACAGCAAGCGTTGAATGCCCGAGCTGCTGCTCATTGAAAAGTCTTTCCAGTAATCGTCATCACTCACGCGGTTGACATTCAGGGTCAAGCCCAGACCGCCGCCTGCAAGGTAAGGGTTGATCAAACCGTTGTGTGTGTAGTTCATACCCCAGCGCCGCGCGTCATTGCGAAGCTGGTCTTTCTCCATGTAGTCAAACCGCATCACCCCTTGAAACGGGGGTTGTGGTGCCGCGCTCTCTAAGTAGCGAAATTCGGTGCCTAAATTGAGGCCGCGTTTGCTCCAATACGTGGGATAGAACGTCATGTCGCGGTTGGGCGCCAAGTTCCAGTAATAAGGCTGTGTGTATTCCAAGCCACCAATGTTGTCCACGCCAATGTTGGGCGGCAAGAGACCCGACTTGCGCTCATCGTTGAGCGGAAATTCCACTTCTGGCACAGGCAGGATAGGCACGCCCTTGAAGCGCACCGAGGCGCCTTCAACCAAGCCAATGTTGCGATCACTGTCGATGGAAATCTTGTCGCCCTTGAAGAACCAATCAGGCATCCAATCGGGCCCGGGCTTGCGCTGACAGGTGGTGAAACTGGCGTTGTGCATCACGGTGTGTGCGGGGTCTACAAAATCAATGCGATCTGCATTGCCGTAGGCGTTGTTTTTCAGGAGCCGGTAGTTGGGCTGCGTGAAAAAGCCTTCAAAAGCGTCTAGGTGCAAATCGAGGGCCGGGCCTTGGTACACATTGCCAGATTGGTTGATGTAGACATGGCCGCGCGCCTGCGCCAGATCATTGACTTGGTCGTAATCAATCTTGTCGGCTTTGAGCAACAGCTCGCCACGGCGCAAAACCACTTGGCCTTCGAGCACCGTTTGTTGGTTGGTGCGTTCGTTGAGCGTGTCACTTTGCACATACGTGGGCAATTGCTTGCGTGTTTCAGACGAAATGCCTTC
>CANFZT010000063.1 GCA_947451565.1 Comamonadaceae bacterium
ACCGCGCCCGGCAAGATGCAAGGCACCGTGGACTTTTTGTTGAACGTGATCCCCTCCTCCGTGGTCGATGCGTTTGCCAAGGGCGAGATTTTGCAAGTGCTGCTGTTCTCGGTGCTGTTTGGTTTTGCGCTGCACAAGTTCGGTGGCCGCGGCACGATGGTGTTTGACTTCATCGAAAAGTTGTCGCACGTGTTGTTTGACATTGTCGGCATCATCATGAAAGTGGCCCCCATCGGCGCGTTTGGCGCAATGGCATTCACCATTGGCAAATACGGCGTGGCATCGCTGTTCTCGCTGGGCAAGTTGATGGGTACGTTCTACTTGACCTGCTTCATCTTTGTGTTCGTAGTTCTGGGGCTCATCAGCAAGCTGCACGGCTTCAGCATCTGGAAATTTGTGAAGTACATCAAAGAAGAGTTGCTCATCGTGTTGGGCACCTCGTCTTCTGAGTCTGTGCTGCCACGCATGATGGAGAAGCTGGAGAACCTCGGCGCACGCAAGTCGGTGGTGGGCTTGGTCATTCCAACCGGCTATTCGTTCAACTTGGATGGCACCTCGATCTACTTGACGATGGCGGCCATGTTCATCGCGCAAGCGACCGACACTCCAATGAGCCTGACGCAACAACTCACGCTGTTGGCGGTGCTGCTACTGACCTCCAAAGGTGCAGCAGGCATCACCGGCAGCGGCTTCATCGTGTTGGCCGCTACTTTGTCAGCGGTGGGCGGTGTACCTGTGGCGGGCTTGGCGCTTATCTTGGGCATTGACCGCTTCATGTCAGAAGCACGCGCACTCACCAACTTGGTGGGTAACGGCGTGGCGACTTTGGTGGTGGCCAAGTGGACGGGTGACCTAGACATGCAACGCTTGCATAACGGCTTGAACAACCCAACGGCTGAAGAGCTGGACGCGCCCGAGGCCATCCTTGAGCAAAAAGAAGCGCACATGGCCTCTAAGCACTAAGGCGCCACCCCAAACAACATGCCGAGGCTTAAAACCTGTTAAACCTCGGTGGTGAACACCGTCAACACGCCGGTGTAGCCATGCAGCTCTTGGTGGGCAATTTCGCCACCAGCAAAGAAACCCACCAAGGGCACGTCACCCAAAGCGCGGCGCACAATGTGCATTTCGGCGCTTGGCCCGCCAAAATGGGGGCCGCCGCGCCCCGCACAACTCACGTAAATCGCACCAGCCATGCGCCTAGCCGGGTGCGGGTTGATATTGGTGTCGGCGCTCAATGCACCCGCCAAATCGGCCGTCATTTCTTCTGGCTCTAGAGCCTCACGAATTTCCGCACAGATGCGCGTGAGGTCAGCACGCGCTGCCGTTGCATTACGCTCGCAAAACGTGAGGCGCATGCCTACTTCCACGGGCTGCGCCACTGCCACCGCTTCGCGTGCGGGGTCGATGCCAATGATGTGGCGCACCAGCACCGCATCGTCAAACTCGCCGGTGCGCTTGATAGTTGGGTCGTGCTCAGCAGACAAGCCCACCAAAGTGGCGCGCACTTTGGCAATGGCAGGTTGCTTGTCAGCGAGATTGATTTGCAAGTCGCGCTCCATCACATGGAGTGCGGGTTCGTTGTCTAAGGTGAGCACCACATTTTTATCAGCGCTGGTAATGGTGTGCACCTTGGCCACCGGCAAACAACCCTGCGTCACGCGCGACACCATGGCCACGTCGGCATCAAAGGCCACACCACTCAAACCGCCATGAAACACGCCCGTGGCTTTACCTTGGCCGGCCATGTTGCCGTCGCCACTTTGCGCAAACTGCACCACGTCCGTGCGACTAGCAGACAAGCCGCCAAACACATAACCACTGGCTGTGCGTTGTGCCAACTCGGCAATCAGTTCGGGCACATCGGGCGTATTTGCATCGGCGTGCAACAGCGCGGTATGTGGCACAAAACTGCTGCCGCGCTTAGGCCCCAAGCCCGCTTGCGCCAGCGGAGCAACACCGCTGAACACGCGGAAGTGCTCGGGCGCAATGTCGCACAGCATCACGCTGAGTGCGGGCTCGTCAAAGTACTCCACGTTATTGGCCGCAATGCCCACGCCCACCGTGCCCGCCCAGTCGGTGACTTCGGGCAGCTCGGCACTCAGGTGCGACAAGATGTCTTGCGCGTGCGTGGCGTAATGGTCGGTGATGTAGAGCAGCCCAAGGTGCGGCGCATCCGCGTACTCGGGCAAGGCCATGTGCGCGCGCAACTGGGCCAACACCAAGCCTGCCGCCATCTCCCACCGTGGATGGGTGGCGTGGCCATATGGAAAGAGTTTCATCGCTTGGATTTGGCGCCAGCTTTGCCTGCTGTAGTTTTACGCGCAGGTGTTTTGCGTGCTGCAGTCTTACGGGCTGCAGGCTTGCGCGCGGCAGATTCGGGTGCTACTTTAGGGGCCGCTTTAGCTGCCGCTTGTTTGTCAGCAGGCTTGGCCGAACCCGTGGCTGCATGCGCTTGCGCACGGTGCGCCATGTCGTTCATGGCGTGCGTGGCAATGTGCTGAAACTGGTCCGTCAACGCGCCCCACCAATGCGATGGGTCCACGCCACCCGCTGCAGCTGCTTGTTTACCTCGAGGCTTGCTGGCCTTGGGTGCTTCGGCTTCTACCTCTGGCTCAGCCTGCGCAGGCGCTGCTTGTGTGAACGAATACTTGGGCTGCGCAGGCGCAGCAGGTGCCGCCTCTTGTGGCTTGGCTTTGAGTGAGTCAGCCAAGTCGTTGAAACTCATGTTCATGCCCTTCAAAGTGTTGAGCGTCATGCGCTGCACCTCCAAGGCTTGAATGGTGGCGCCCACGGCTTTGGTGTTTTGCTCCAACCAAAACTGAACCGTCTTGAGTTCTTGAATACGCTTCTCAAGCTCTTCAGGGTCCAGCGTAGGAGCCACCCAGCCGGGCGCGGCAGACGATGTGGCACCACCTCCGGGCGTGAGGTTCTTTAAAAAGTCAAAGCCCGGAACGAATTTGCTGAAATCAAAGCCGGCTGAATTGGTCATGTCTGTCTCCTGTGTGTATAAGTTGCATTAAACCAAACCCCAGCCCACGCTTGGCTGACAGCCTCAGTGCTTGTGATCGCCGTGGTTATGTTCGCTGTGGTTGTGCATGCCGTGGTCATGGCTGGGCATGGCGGGCGGCTGCATACCTACCAAAAGTTTTAGCTCTACAGTCGATTTCATGCCTTTGGCATCTTGCAAAGTTAGGGTCAACGGTACGGTGGTGTCTTTGGCCAAAGGCGCTTTCAAGTCCATCAGCATGACGTGGTAGCTGCCTGGCTTGAGCTCGATGGCCTTACCCGCAGGCAAGTCAAGACCGTTAGACAAAGCGGCCATCTTCATCACGTCCTTTTCCATCTTCATTTCGTGAATCTCAGCCACGCCCGCCATGGGACTGCTGACGCCCACCAATTTGGTGTTGTCTTTGGCGGTGATTTTCATGAATGCGCCGGTGGCCTTTTGGCCTTGGACCGTGGCGCGTGCCCATGCGTCGGTGACGGTGACGCTTTGCGCGAATGCGCTGACGGCACAGACCGTGGTGAGTGCGGCGGCGATGAGGTATTTAGAAAATTTCATGAAAACTCCTTGGGGTTAATGGTGGTGTTCGTGTGTGGGTGCGGGCTGCACATCCAATAAAGCGGCGGGCAATTTCATGCCGCGCGTCGATGTGCCGTTGACGGGAATTTCTGACCAGTCATTTTGACCGCTCTCGCAAGTCTGCAAAATCTTGACCCACATCGGACCAGCGCCATCTGGCAAGCGGCCCATGAAGGCGAACTCATCAAATTGCTCATCGGGTAACGCCGCTTCTTTGCTGACAGCTGTCCAACGCAACTCCACCACATCATCGGTCACGGTTTTGCCGTGGCTGTTGTAAGGTATCGCTAGCTTTGCCTTGCGTGTGGCGAGTGTCCAACCAAACTTTGGCTGAGGCTTAGCCCCTTGAAAGCCTGCGGGAACTTGCACGACAAGTCCATTCGTGGAAGAACCATTGCAGCCGTGCCCTACACGCAGCGTGGCTTTGTAGTAAGTGCCTGCGATGGCTTTAGGCTCAGCCAATACGACATGTGCAAATGCTGACTGCATGCCACCCATGAGGGCTAAGCCCAACACGCATGCGAAACGGATTTTCTTTTTCAATTGATGACCTCTTGATTGAACAAAGTCTTGCATCGTCCTCCGGAGCAAGACTTATTGAATTAATCGAATTTAGCCTCTACGCCGACGTAAACAGATCGACCATCGCCAGGGTAGTAACGACGGCCATCGCCAGCTGTCGCTGGCGCGGTGTAGTTGGCGCTAATGTTTGTTGTCGCGGCATATTTTTTGTCGGTCAAGTTACGTGCATCCAAGAACCATGACCATTTTTTGTCAATCGCTTGCCCCGCTTTGAATCCCAGAACGGCATAGCTGTCGTTGTACACCGTGTTGGCATAGTCCATCGGCGCTTTGCTTGGCACCCATTCAAACTTAGGTCCGATATAGGTGCTGGGCTTGCCATTGACTTGCGCACCAAAACGATACAAGGCTTCTCCACGCACGATGACAGGAGGGAAGCCTGGTAGTGCGTTGTTACCGACAGAAGCGTTATCCACAAACTTGAAGTCGCTGTACAAAAGTGCAATGCGCGTATCTACTTTTTTGTCGTACAGATGACTCAGGCCCAACTCAATGCCTTGGTGCAGGGTTGTGGGTACGTTCGTGGTGGTTGAGGTGGTACAGGCGGCGTTAGAACACGAGGTGAGAAATTCATTTCTCAGATTCGCGCGATAGTAAGTAGCGTCCCAACCATATTGGTGTTTGTCGTGCGTCGATTCCCCACGTGTTCCCACTTCGAATGTGGTGCCTGTTTGTGGTTTGAACGCCGTGGTCGAATTGCCTGCCGTACCAAACATAGGCGCTTCAAAGTTACGGCTCAGACTTGCAAAAACTTGATTTGAGGGGGTCAAGTCATGGGTCACACCCACACGTGGACTTAGTTGGCTGAACGAGTAGTCGTAATTGTTAGTTGCAAGAAGGGCATCCACCACCTTTCGATGGGCGCGGTCATATTGCAATGCGCCAGTCCACGTCGTGCGCTCGGAAGACTTGTATTTATCTTCAATGAAAAAACTGTCGTTCTTCGATTGCTGATCGTAGTTAGATGTCGCCGGACCAGTTGCTGCGCCTTGGTTGTTGGTCGGTTTAGACGTGCCTTTTGTCGAGCCGACACTAGGTAAATACGCCACGCTAATTTGATGCTGGTCCAAAATGCGTGTTGCTTTCAAATGCCCACCGATTGACTTTGCATTTTGTTCAATGATGCTATCAATGGGATGCCATAGGCTGTAATTCATCGCATAGGCCGCCAATTCATAAATCGTATTGCCATCTCGAACCGTGGTTTTATTGGCCACGCGTTGCGCATCGACATCGCGACGACGGTTGGCATCTTCGCGATAAGGGTAAATCGAACCCACCTTCTGACTACTCGCGATAGAAGGGGCTTTCTCTAACTCATCCTTTGTCAAATAGCCTGGAAGCTGTGTACGGCTGCGCACCACCGCCACATAAAAACGTGACTCAACATCTTTGCTCACCTTGACACCAAAGTTACCCAAGATTTTTTGGTTTTCCATTTCAGCATGGTCACGGAAGCCATCTTGTTTGGTTTGCGAACCAGCCACGTAGTAGTCCCACACATTGCCAGTCGTCGCGTCTGGTTTACCGACGGCAGCAGTGCTACCGAAAGCTTTGTTGTAACCAAAGCTACCCACCTCAGCGCGCACCACGCTACCAGCGCTGGTATAGCCCGTGGGCGCAACAAAATTAATTGCGCCACCCAAAGTGGTTGCGCCATAGGTAGTGGCATTAGGCCCGCGCAAGACTTCTACATAGCGCGATGCATTGGGGTCCACTGTTTGCATATCGAAAAAACCGTCGGCATAGTTGATCGGTACGCCGTCTTGCATCACCTTCGTGCCGAAGCTGTGATACGTGCGGCTCAGTGCAGAGCCGCGAATAGAAATACGTGCTTCTTCAGAACCAAATCGATCTTGAATGAACACGCCTGGAGCCAAGCCCAAACTATCACTCCAAGTCGATTGACGACCTTCGCGGACTTGGTTCAAGTCAACGATGGATGCGCCACCAGGAATGGTTTTGACGTTGTCTTTCGCGCTCTCAATAGATCCCTGAGTCATTGAGTCTGACTTGCCCGTGATCACCACGGTGTTGAGGTTGCTAACGTTTTGGCTTTGAGCCATCGCCACACCTGAAAATGCGATTGCTATAGCAATCGGGGTCAATGCAAATTTAATTTGTTTCACTTTATTACCTTGTTAAATCGTTATTTTTAAGCCGCCATCGCCATCTCATCCCCACCCACCCAAGCCTCACGCACAGGGCGCTGGTAGACACGCGCAGGCAAGAAGGCATTAAGTTCACGACACACGGTTTCGGTGGCGGTGTCCAAGATGGATGCGATCTCGCGCAGTACTGGAAGGTCGCGACGGTCTAGCGTGTGCTCGTTGCCGTCGGCATCGCGGGCCAGCAGACTTAAGAAGTGCGCCAAGCGGTCGGTCACGAGACCGCCGCGCAGCTTCATCATGTCGTGGGTGCGGCGCTGTTGTTGCAAGTAAGCTTTGGCCACAACGCCAAAGCGCGACAGCTCGTGGTTGGCATCTACCAGCTCGGCTTGGCCGTTGGTGATGGCGGTGATGGTGTACGCGTAGGGCTGGGCGCACAGGGCTTCTACGCCCAGCAGGTCGCCGGGCAAGCCGAGCTGCACCAGAGACAAACCGTCATAGCCCAAGCGCTCAAGGCGAAACAGGCCTTCGGTAATGCGCCAAACAGGGCCATATTCGCTAGCGCTGACCAACACTTGGCCGCGTTTGATGGTTTTAATTTTGTCCATAAAACTTTTCCTGAAATCTCGATGGCTTGTGGTGCGCGCACAGGCGGCACAAAGCCAACAAATGAGGTGGCAGCACTTGGCTGCGCACCCGCTTTAAAGATCAGAGGAAAAGTGCAGGTGGCCCACGCGATGGCAGCGGGGGAGCAGTGATGGCCGCAATGTGCGCAGCTGCAATGGGCTGCACGGCATGGGCCAAGGGGGAGGGTTGGGTCAACGTGGTGTTGAACTCTGGGGGTGGCGCGGTGATGGACGTGCACAAAGGACAGTCGATCGTTTTGGCAGATGCAGCGCTGTCATCGTCGCCCTGCACCACCAGCTTCATCATGCCAGTACCGGTACACACCATGTCCACGCCCTTGGGGTTGAGCACGGGTGAGGCAATGGCCACGCCCACAGACAACGCAAACCACACCAGCACGAGGCGGGTGATTTGGATGGCGTTGCGTAGACGGTTCATGCGTCAAATTATCTATCAAGCTTTGGACAAATGCGAGACGTCTACCCTATCTAAGTGAAAACGAGGATTCATTGACATCTATCAATAACCCGCGAGCAAGATGGGCGCAACATGGAACCAACAGAAAAAGGGAGTCGCAATGGACGCACAACACGCCACCGCCTTCAAGCAAAAGCTTGAGCACCAACGCGCCGAGTTGTTGGCACAAATTGCACAGCAACGCGGCGGCAAAACTAGCCGCGTGGAAGTGGCCGCTGAGCACTTCGCACACAACGAGGACTCAGATGCACAGGTCAACACCGCGCGCGACTTGGAGTTCGCCATCAACGAACACGAAACCGCCGAGCTGGCCGCCATCGACGAAGCCTTGGCCCGCTTGAGCGCAGGCACCTATGGCCATTGCATCGACTGCGATGCCACGATTCCCGCAGCTCGCTTGAACGCGGCACCCGAAGCAGCACGCTGCATTGGCTGCCAAGAAAAAGCCGAACACAACCACCACTAAGAGAGAAAGAAAAACACATGACCACTTTTCACGCTGTTGTTTGGATGGACCACCAAGAAGCCCATGTGCTGATGTTTGACCGCGAACATGTTGAGAGCCAACGCGTCAAGTCACGCACCCACCATAAACACCAAGGTAAACCCACTGACACGGCACACCTGTATGCCGACATCGCCAAAGCCCTTGAAGGCACACACGAAGTGTTGGTGACAGGCCCAGGCTTGGCACGCGACGAGTTTCGCGAATGGTGCAAACAACACCACGCCCATGTGAATGTGGTGGACAGCATCGCCAGCGACCACCCCACAGACGCACAAGTGGTGGCCATGGCACGCCAATACTTCAAGAAGTTTGACAACATGGGCGCAGACCCTGCACTCGTCAAATAAGGCCCTCCGGCTTTAGATGCCGCAAACAACAAAGCCCGCTCACGCCATGTGAGCGGGCTTTGTCTTTGGACGCGCAGTAGTTAAGCGCTGATCGGCGCCAGCTCTTGCTCCATCGCGCCAAACACGCTTTGGCCATCTTTGCCTTTGGCTTCGATGCGCACGGTGTCGGCAAACTTCATGAACTCAGTGGTGGCTTTGCCATCCAATGCGGTTTCCATGGCGCGCTTTTCAGCAATGCAGCTGTAGCCCTTGGGCCATTCTGTTTTGCCGTTTTTCTCAAAACCCACATTGCTGACGGTGCCACTGCTCACCACCGAGCCCGCACGCAGTGCGCGCGTTTTGCTGGCACATGCCACGAGTTGACCAAAGTGATACGCCATGTCTGCACCCGCATCGCACATGCCGACTTTGCGGCCGTTCCAAGCCACTTGCACCGTGAGGTGCAAGCAGCCGTTGTCCCAAGCATCACCCAGCTCATCCAGCGTGACGGCCACGGGGCTGAAGGCGACAGCCGGTTGGCTTTGCAAGCCATGGGTCACATGGCGCAAGGTGAAGTCGTTAGACAACATGACCAAGCGGATGGCCTCTAAGGCATCGTCAGGCGATGCGCCCATCGGCACATCACCTGTGACGATGGCAATCTCGGCAGAAAAATCAACGCCCAAGTTTTCGCTGGCGCACACCACGGCGTCATGCGCACCCAACAACGGGTCGCTGGCGGCTTGGTACACCGCCAACTCGGGGTCGGCACCGCTCAACAAAGCCGTGTGACTGGGATAGGCCCAGCCCTTCACGCGCTGGTAAGCGCGAGGCAGGGGAGCCATGCAAAGCGCGGGATCAAACGCGAAGGCATGACGCGCTTTGCCGTTGTTCAAGGTTTCATACAAATCTTGCAGTTGCGGGGCGATAAAGCCCCAATCATCCAGCGCTTGCTGCAGGCGGGAGGCAATGCCCGTCGCATAATGCGCGGTGCTCAAATCGCGCGACACGATCACCAGTTGTCCGTCGCGTGTACCGTCTTTGTATGTGGCTAATTTCATGCCACGATTCTATGAAAGAACGCGCGACTGCCATGCACGCCCAAGTCCTGCCAGCCCAACCACCCCATTTGCAGCGCAAACACGCGGTGCTGTTGGTGGCTGGGGTGTTGTTGCTGCACTTGTGGTTGCTCGCGGGCACGCCCCTGTGGCTCTCACCAGACGTCGGCAAACCACTGCACACGCAGGCCTTGATCACGCGACAAATTGAAGTCACAACACCACGCGCGCCTCAAGTGCCTAAACCACCTGTACAGCAGCCCAAGTTTGCGCCAGCGTCGAACGCCGAAACACCAAACGAAGGGGGCGAAAGCGCAAAGCCGCTGAAGTTTGACGACTTCGGCCATGACCTCATGGCCTCCGTCAGCCTACCCGCACGCAGTGCCAGCGGTGTGGACTTGCCCCCCTACAAACGCACAGGGACGGAGGGATTGACCGAGGTCACGGCGTTCAAAGCGCCAGACTCTGCTTTGCTCAAATACCAAGTGCAGGGTCAAGCCAAAGGCTTTAACTATTGGGCTTCTGCTGAGTTGCTGTGGGCCCAAAACGGCAAGGACTATGAAGCGCGCCTAGAGGTCAGCGCCTTTTTGCTGGGTTCACGGGTGCAGGTCAGCAAGGGCACACTGGGTGAAGACGGCCTCATGCCCACGCGCTTTGGCGACAAAACACGCAGCGAACTGGCCGCGCACTTTCAGCGCGACAAAGGCATCATCAGTTTCAGCGCCAACTCGCCCGACGCCCCCCTGCTCAAAGGGGCGCAAGA
The DNA here is from genome assembly GCA_947451565.1 of Comamonadaceae bacterium. Taxonomy (GTDB): domain Bacteria; phylum Pseudomonadota; class Gammaproteobacteria; order Burkholderiales; family Burkholderiaceae_C; genus Limnohabitans. Next base: position 10,036 of record CANFZT010000063.1, read on the forward strand.
CCGCTTGAGTGTGGTGTTGCAACTCAGCAGCATGCTGGCGGCCGACCCCACCCGTTACCCACCGGGCACGATGCTGTCGTTCCAAACCGTGTCACAGCGTGAGGCTGAGGTTTGGCAGTTTTTGGTGGAAAAAGAAGAAATGCTGCAACTGCCATTTGGCGAGATCAGTGCCTTCAAGCTCAACCGCAAGCCCCGCCGCGAGTTTGACCAGCACATCGAGCTGTGGTTTGCCCCCACTTTGGGCTATTTGCCCGTGCGTTTGCGCATCACCAACGCCAATGGCGACTTTGTGGACCAACTTTTAAGCAAAGCAGAAAAGCCCGGCTCTTGAATTTGGGCTTTTGAATCCGATATGCTTAGATGCAATTCGTTTTCCGCCGAAAGATTCCTATGGACATGCTCTATAACTCTGACACGTATTCGGTCATGCACCTGCAGGTGGATGACGCGTTGGTGCCTGTCCGCCCCGACGTGCCCGCCTTGGCCCGCCATGGCTTTGAAATTGTGGACAAACGCTCAGGCAAAGAGATTTACCTCGAAGGCTCATGGGCCGAGCAATTTCAAGCCCATTTGCGCGCTTGGCAAGAAAACGCGCCCACCCAAGAAGAAGTGGAAGACACCTTGGCTGGCTACGCCGAGTTGGCACAAAACCCGGTCGTGGTGCACTGAACCTGCTCCCCACACGACACTCAGGGCGCTTAGGCGCCCTTTTTCATGCCCAGTCAAACCTACAATTGCGCACATGACTGCATACATCCTCAACCTGTCTTGCCCTGACCGCCAGGGCATCGTGCACGCCGTATCTGGCTTTTTGCTGGAGCGCCAAGGCAACATCGAAGAAGCCGCCCAGTACAACGACCACGACACGGGCCTGTTCTTCATGCGTGTGCAATTCGCCTGCGACGCCGTGCAGCAAGACGACTTGCGTGCACAGCTCGCCACCTTTGCCACTGGGTTCCAGATGAAGTGGTCTTTGCACGACACCACGCAACCCATGCGCACGGTGTTGATGGTCAGCAAAGAAGGCCATTGCTTGAACGACTTGTTGTTTCGCGTCAAAAGCGGCCTGCTGCCTTTGGACATTCGCGCCATCGTGAGCAACCACCGCGAGTTTTATCAACTGGCGGCCAGCTACAACGTACCGTTCCACCACATTCCTGTCACGGCAGCCACCAAGGCACAAGCCGAAGCCAAGGCCTATGAAGTGATTGAGGCCGAAGGCGCAGAGCTGGTGGTGCTGGCCCGCTACATGCAAATCTTGAGCGATGACTTGTGCAAGAAATTGTCAGGCCGCGCCATCAACATTCATCACAGCTTCTTGCCCAGCTTCAAGGGTGCAAAGCCGTATTACCAAGCGCATGACCGTGGCGTGAAACTGATTGGTGCCACCGCCCACTACGTGACCGCCGACTTGGACGAAGGCCCCATCATCGAGCAAGACGTAGCACGCGTGGACCACAGCAAAACCGTGGAAGACTTCACCGCCCAAGGCCGCGACACCGAAAGCCAAGTGTTGGCCCGCGCTGTGAAATGGCACAGCGAACACCGCGTGCTGCTGAACGGCCACAAGACCGTCA
>CANFZT010000064.1 GCA_947451565.1 Comamonadaceae bacterium
CCAAAAAGTGACAGACAGCCACATTGCTGAGATTGACAAGCTCATCGCCAGCAAAGAACACGAAATCATGGCGGTCTAAGCCAGATGCTGAAGCAACGCGTCATCACCGCGCTGGTTTTGTTGGCGCTTTTGCTGCCCGCTTTGTTGGCTGACACGGCTGAGCCGTTGGCTGGGCTCACGCTTGTGCTTATCGCGGCAGGTGCATGGGAGTGGGGCCGTCTGAACGGCTTTGCTATGCGTGGCTCTTTGCGAGTGGCCGCGGTATGTGTGATGCTGTGTTTGTACGCATGGTCTGCGCGTTGGGCGTATCAAGCACCGGCAAATGTTTGGACCATCACGGGGGCCGCGTGGGTCTTGGTGGCAGCTTGGTTGATTCGCCACGGCGTAGAGCGCTGGGCCACGATTTCGCGTGCTTTACGTTTGGTAGTGGGCGTGTTGGCTTTGTGGCTGACATGGCTTGCCATGTACCAAGCGAAAGTCATTGGCATGAACTTTTTGCTGTCCGTGCTGTTCTTGGTGTGGATGGCGGACATTGCTGCTTATTTCTCGGGACGTGCTTTTGGGCAACGCAAACTGGCCTCAGCCATCAGCCCCGGCAAAAGCTGGGAAGGTGTGTGGGGCGGCATGGTGGGCGTGCTGCTGATGGCGGGTGTGTGGATTTGGATCGATACCCAATACGCGGTAGACAGCCCCAGCCTCTACACCCGGCTCTATAGCCGTGGCGCCCCGTTCTTGGTACTGGCCACTGTGTTCTTGACGCTCATGAGCGTGGCAGGCGATTTGGTCGAGTCTTTGGTCAAGCGCAGCGCAGGTATGAAAGACAGCAGCCAATTGTTACCGGGCCACGGCGGTGTGCTTGACCGTGTAGACGCTTTGTTGCCTACCTTGCCGTTAGCCCTGATGTTGGCGCAATCGGTGTGATGGATCAACATCTAGTGGTTATGCCTCAACGCATCACAGTGCTCGGCTCTACGGGCTCAATTGGCACCAACACCTTGGACGTGATTGCACGTCACCCTGAACGATTTCAAATTTTTGCGCTCACAGGTTCGACCCAGGTTGATTTGATGCTGCGCCAATGTGCACAGTTCAAACCGCGCTTTGCGGTGATGGCGCATGCGCCCGCGGCGCAACAGCTCAAAGACAAACTTCAGGCCGAAGGTTTGCAGACTCAGGTGCTCAGTGGTGCTGCGGCTTTAGATGAAGTTTCATCGCATCCCGATGTGCACGCCGTCATGGCGGCGATCGTTGGAGCGGCGGGCTTGTCGCCTTGCTTGGCCGCTGCACGCGCTGGCAAAAGGCTTCTTTTGGCCAACAAAGAGGCCTTGGTCGTGGGGGCGGAAGTATTTTTAGATGCGGTCAAGCAAGGGGGCGCAACGCTGTTGCCCATTGACAGCGAGCACTCTGCTATTTTTCAGTCATTGCCAGAAGATGTGTCCACATGGGATACACGCGTTGAAAAAATCATTTTGACCGCTTCCGGTGGACCGTTTCGCACGCGTGAGTTAGCCACACTCAAAGACGCCACACCTGAGCAAGCCTGTGCACACCCCAACTGGGTGATGGGCCGCAAAATTTCGGTGGATTCAGCCACCATGATGAACAAAGCGCTGGAAGTGATTGAGGCGCGTTATTTGTTTGGCTTGCCGCCCGAGCGCTTGGAGGTGGTGATTCACCCCCAAAGCATCATTCATTCCATGGTGCAGTACCGTGACACATCGGTGGTGGCGCAACTTGGAACGCCCGATATGCGCGTGCCTATTGCTTATGGCTTGAGCTGGCCCGAGCGCATGGCGTCTGGTGCGCAGACTTTGGACTTTCATGCTTTATCTGCCATGACTTTTGAAGCGTTGGATGACCATGGCCATCCAACCCGTTTTGCCGGTATTCATTTGGCTTGGGACGCTTTGCGTGGCCCGCGCGGAACAACGGCTGTTCTCAATGCGGCTAACGAAATTGCGGTCGCCGCTTTCTTAGAGCGTCGCATTCGCTTTGACCAAATACATGATGTGAATCAAAACTGTTTAGCGCGTCTTTCCCCAGCCACGCCACATGACTTGGACGATTTGTTGGCGATTGATGGGCAGGCCCGTGCGAAGGCTGAAGATGTTGTCCGTCTTTTGGCCAAGTAAGCCATGACGCTCTGGGCCTTTTTGCTAGCACTTGGTGTCCTCATCACGGTGCACGAGTGGGGGCACTATCGCGTGGCGGTGGCGTGTGGCGTGAAAGTGCTGACTTTTTCGATTGGATTTGGTAAGCCGTTGCTGCGTTGGAAGTCGCGTCAACCACACGCAGGACAAGATACCGAGTTTTGCATCAGTCTCATTCCTTTGGGCGGCTATGTGAAGATGCTCGATGAGAACGAGGTCGAAGTGGCGCCGCAAGATGCGCCGATGGCATTCAACCGGCAACCTTTGTGGGCGAGGACTGCGATTGTGTCGGCAGGACCTTTGGCCAATTTGCTATTGGCTGTCTGTTTGTATGCAGCCACTTTTTGGCTGGGGCAATACGAAACACAAGCGACCTTAGCGGCACCTATGACCGGTTCGGTCGCAGAGTCGGCAGGCCTGCGCAGTGGTGACACCGTGTTGCGTGCGGGTGATTCTGCTGACGCGTTGCAAGAGATGGCGTCTCTTGATGCTTTGCGTTGGTGGGTACTTCAACAAGAGATGGCGTCGGTTTATTTGGAAGTGCAGCCGCAAGGCAAACAAACGCCGCACTTGCTGCGCTTGCCTGAGCTGCCAACAGGCACTATTTCAAAAGACAGCAATGCTTGGCAGGCGCGCGGTTTCACAGGCGCATGGAGTCGTGCTGTTTTGGGTGCTGTGCAAACAGGGCTACCTGCTCAGGCAGCTGGCTTGCAGCGCGGTGATGAGGTGTTGCGCATTGATGGCCGCGTGGTCAGTGATGCCGTGGCATTGCGGGCTATGGTGCGTGCCAGTGGTCAGCACCACTCACCTGCATCACAAATCTGGGATGTGTCACGCGATGGACGTCAGGTTCAATTCGAAGTCAAGCCAGAGCAAGTGGCCGAAGGCGACCAATCCATTGGGCGTATCGGTGCCCAGGTGGGTGAGCCGCCACTGAAGGTTTGGATTCAATATGGTGCTTTCGATGGGCTCTACAAAGCCTGCAATAAAACATGGGAAGTCATCGTGATGACGTTCGATATGTTGGGGCGCTTGCTCACCGGTCACGCCTCGCTTGACAACTTGAGTGGCCCGCTCACCATGGCGGACTATGCAGGGCGTTCTGCAAGCATGGGTGTGGGTGCTTATCTGAGCTACTTAGCGCTGGTCAGTGTCAGTCTGGGCGTGTTTAATCTGCTGCCTTTGCCAGTCCTTGATGGTGGGCACCTGTTGTATTATCTTTACGAGGCCTGCACAGGGCATCCTCCTTCGCCTCAATGGCTTGACGCCATGCAGCGTGGGGGCTTGGTGGTACTTGTGACACTGATGGTTTTCTCTCTTTTTAACGATCTGGTTCGCCTAGGTTGGCTTCCGTGAGTCTCTCCATACATCCCATAAATATGCAACCTTTTCAATTTCGTCGCACCACACTGGCCCAAACTGCCGCATTCATCGCCGGTACGCTCATGGCATTCAACGCGCTGGCTGCTGACCCTTTCAATGTGCGTGACATTCGTGTCGAGGGCTTGCAACGTGTGGAGCCGGGTACCGTATTTGCCTCTATTCCATTTCGTGTGGGTGATGATTACACCGATGAAAAAGGTGCCGCTGCGATTCGCAGTTTGTTTGCCTTAGGTCTATTCAAGGATGTGCGCATTGAGGTCAGTGGCGATGTCTTGGTGTTGATCGTTGAGGAGCGCCCCAACATTGCTCAGGTGGAATTTATCGGCACCAAAGAGTTTGACAAAGATGTGTTGCGCAAAGCTTTGCGTGACATCGGTTTAGCCGAAGGTCGACCGTTTGATAAGGCTTTGGCTGACCGTGCCGAGCAAGAGTTGAAGCGTCAATACGTCAACCGCAGCTTGTATGGCGCAGAAATCATCACGACGATCACACCCAGTGATCGAAACCGTGTGAATTTATCATTCACGGTGGTAGAGGGAGATTTGGCCAAAATTAAAGAAATGCGTGTGGTAGGCGCCAAAGCATTTGATGAGTCCAAGCTGCTCGACCAGTTCGATCAAGGCACGGGTAACTGGCTAAGCTGGTACACCAAGTCAGACCGTTATTCCCGTACCAAACTCAATGCAGATTTGGAAACTTTGCGCGCTTGGTATTTGGCGCGTGGTTACTTGGAGTTTCGAATCGATTCGACACAGGTTGCGATTTCTCCCAATAAGCAAGACATCAGTATCACCATCAACGTCACCGAGGGAGACCGCTTCGTGGTCTCTGAAGTGGCGATGGAGGGGTACTACCTTGGCAAGGATGATGAGTTCAAGTCTTTGGTTGAAATCAAAGCAGGTCAGGCCTACAACGCAGACGATGTCGCTAAAACAACCAAAGCATTCAACGAGTACTTTGGTAATTTTGGTTTTGCATTTGCCCGTACGGATGTGCGCCCTGAAATTGACCGCGCCACCAATCGCGTGAAATTGGTACTGGTCGCAGACCCTGCACGCCGTGCCTATGTTCGTCGTATCAACATTGCTGGCAACAACCGCACGCGAGACCAAATCGTGCGCCGTGAGTTTCGCCAAACCGAATCGTCTTGGTATGACGGCGAGAAAATTCGTTTGTCCCGTGATCGGGTGAACCGCTTGGGTTACTTTAAGGATGTCGAAATTGATACCCAAGAAGTGCCTTCTTCTCAAGATCAAGTTGATTTGAATGTCAACGTGGTTGAGAAACCGACGGGCATGTTGACGGTGGGCGCAGGTTTTTCAAGCGCTGAAAAAGTTACCTTTTCTTTTGGTATCCAGCAAGACAACGTCTTTGGCTCAGGTCATAACTTAGGGCTTCAGGTCAGCACCAGCAAGTACAACCAGTACTACGTCATCAACACCACAGACCCGTATTTCACGGAAGACGGCGTCTCGCGTACCTTTGAGTTGTATCACCGCGCCAGCAAACCTTATGTCGAGCAGGGCGGTAACTACCGCATGATCACATCGGGTTTGGGTTTGCGTTTTGGTTTGCCATTCAGCGAGCTTGACCGTATTTTTGTAGGAACCGCGGCGGAGCGAACTGAGCTTGTTCCCGGCACAAACATGTTGGGTGTGCATGCTGACTTATGCCAACGTTTTGGTTGCATTGCCCAAAATATTCCGGTCACCGCTGGGTGGGCACGCGACAGTCGTGACAGCTATTTGAATCCTAACAACGGTAAATTTATTCGCTTGAATAGCGAATTGGGTGCGATGGGCGACGCGCGTTATGCCAAATTAGGTGGCCAATACCAGCAATACTTCCCAATCACGAAGCAGTACACCTTTGCATTCAATGCGGATCTCGGCGTTGGACGAGGCATGAACGGGCAAAACTTGCCTTTCTATAAAAACTACTACTCGGGTGGTTTAGGGTCTGTGCGTGGCTTCGAACAAGGCACTTTAGGTCCTCGCGATATCACTGGCCCTGTCATTGGTGGTGCTAAAAAGATCACCCTTAATACAGAATTCTTAGTGCCATTCCCAGGCGCTGGCAATGACCGATCTCTGCGCTTGTACGGGTTTTATGACATGGGCAACGTGTACGGTGAGTTTCAAAAAGTTGACCTCGGACAGCTGCGCAGCGCTTACGGCTTGGGGTTGAGTTGGGTCTCCCCCATGGGGCCTTTACGTTTTGCTTGGGCGCGTCCTGTGCGCTCATTCCCAGGCGATAGAATTCAACAATTGCAATTCCAAATCGGGACATCCTTCTGATGACTATGTTCACTCGTCAAATTTCCTTAGCTGTTGTCTTAAGCTTGGCTGCGTTTTGCGCACAAGCTGAAGAAATTCGTATCGGCTTTATCAACACCGACCGTATCTTCAAGGAAGCTAACACGGCCAAGCAAGCGCAGGCCAAGTTAGAGCAAGAGTTTTCCAAACGTGAAAAAGATTTAAACGATGCGGGTAATGCTTTAAAAACTGCCGTTGAAAAATTCGAACGTGAAGCCCCTACGTTGTCTGAGTCACAACGCCTGTCGCGTCAAAAACAATTGGGCGAGCAAGACCGAGACTTCCAACGCAAGCGTCGTGAGTTCCAAGAAGAATTAAACGCTCGCAAAAATGAAGAATTTCAACAAGTACTTGAACGCGCCAATCGCATCATCAAGCAGGTGGCTGAAGCCGAAAAGTATGACTTAGTGCTGCAAGAGGCGGTCTATATCAACCCCAAGCACGACATCACTGACAAAGTGCTCAAGGTCATCAATTCAGCTAAGTAATCTGCCGTGGCACTGAGTCTCGGCCAAATCACGGAAAGTTTGGGCGGTCGCCTCATTGGTGATCCTCAGTGCCTCATTCAAAAACTCGCGCCACTTGACACGGCTCAAGCGGATGCATTGAGTTTTTTAAGTAATCCCAAATACCAATCGCAACTTGCCACCACACAGGCGGGTTGCGTAGTTGTCTCGCCGGCTGTGGCTGATGGCACGAATGTGCGCACCGCGTTCATCGTGGCTGACAACCCCTACCACTACTTTGCGCGCTTGACACAGTTGTGGCGCCAGCACACGCGTGTGCATGATGAACCTTTGATTCATGCGAGCGCCGTCATTCATCCGCAAGCACATGTGAATGCAACTGCGCGCATCGGCCCGCTGTGTGTGATCGAAAGAGGTGCATCTATTGGTGCTCATACATGGCTTAAATCAGGCGTTACCGTCGGTGAAGACTGCCGCATTGGTGAGCGTTGCATTGTTCATGCCGGTGTGGTGATTGGTGCCGATGGCTTTGGTTTCGCTTTGTTCGAAGGTCGCTGGGAAAAGATTGAACAGCTAGGCACAGTTCGCATTGGCAATGATGTCGAGATTGGAGCCAACACATGCATTGACCGCGGCGCTTTGGATGACACGGTCATCGAAGACGGCGTGAAGCTCGACAACTTGGTACAAATTGGTCACAACGTGCAGGTAGGCGCAAATACGGCCATGGCGGGTTGTGCGGGCGTAGCGGGCAGTGCTCGTATCGGTGCGAATTGCACGGTCGGTGGCGGGGCCGTGGTGCTTGGCCATTTACAGCTGGCTGATGGGGTACATATTTCTGCAGCGTCCGTGGTGATGCGATCGATTCGTCAGCCTGGTCAATACAGCGGCGTGTTCCCCATCGACGACAATGTGTCCTGGGAGAAGAATGCTGCGACATTGCGTCAATTGCATCGCTTGCGCGACCGCATCAAATCTCTTGAATCAGCCTTAGAAAGTCAAAAAAAATGAGCATGGACATCCACCAAATCTTGAAGCAATTGCCACATCGTTATCCATTTTTATTGGTTGACCGTGTGCTCGAGCTTGAAAAAGGTAAAAGCATCAAGGCGCTCAAAAATGTGACCATGAACGAGCCGTTTTTTTCGGGCCACTTTCCTCACCATCCCGTCATGCCCGGTGTTTTGATTTTGGAAGCTTTGGCACAAGCGGCTGCGTTGTTGGCTTTTGACACGCTCGGGGCTGCACCTGATGATAAAACTGTGTATTACTTCGCTGGCATTGATGGCGCACGCTTCAAGCGCCCCGTCGAGCCAGGCGATCAACTTACATTGGAAGTTGAGTTAGACCGCATGAAGGCCGGTATTTTTAAATTTAAGGCGCGCGCCAAAGTCGGTGATGTGGTCGCTACTGAAGCTGAATTGATGTGCACCATGCGCGCGATTGCGTAATCTGACTAGCCAATAGACGCAGACGATGAGCCTCATTCACGCCACCGCCATTGTTGACCCCAAGGCTGAGTTAGACAGCTCAGTGCAGGTGGGGCCTTACACCATCATTGGACCCAACGTGCGCATTGGTGCAGGTACGACCGTTGGGCCACATTGCGTGATCGAAGGTCACACCACGATTGGCAATGACAATCGCATTTTCCAGTTCAACTCGCTTGGCGCGATTCCGCAAGACAAGAAGTACGCAGGTGAACCTTGCGAGTTGGTCATTGGCGACCGCAACACCATTCGCGAGTTTTGTACCTTCAACATTGGCTCCCCAGGCGATGCCGGTATCACCAAAGTTGGCCACGATAACTGGATCATGGCCTATGTACATTTAGCGCATGACTGCGTGGTGGGTAACCACACCATCTTCGCCAACAGCGCGCAGTTGGCGGGCCATGTGCATGTGGGCGACTGGGTGATCTTGGGGGGCTTTACCGTGGTGCACCAGTTTGTGCGTATTGGTGCGCACAGCTTCTCGGCCATGCACTCGCTCTTGTTTGCGGACGTGCCTCCGTTTGTGATGTGCCAAGGCCAACCTGCCGAGCCTCGCTCGATGAACTTTGAAGGCTTGCGCCGCCGTGGGTTCTCTGCCGAGCGCATCAGCGCCGTGAAGGCCATGCACAAGGCCTTGTACCGCGACGACTTGACGCTCGAGCAGGCCAAAGAACGTATCGCCGCTTTGACCCAAGAAAAACCAGAGGCTGCACCGGATGTGGCCATGATGCTGGACTTTCTGAATCACACCTCGCCGCAGCGCGGCATCATTCGCTAAACACCATGGCCGAGGCCCTGTCTTTCTCGCTCGTTGCAGGCGAGGCCTCGGGCGATTTGCTCGCCGGCCTGTTGCTCGGTGGCATGCGCGACAGATGGCCTGACATGCACAGCGCCGGCATTGGCGGCCCGCGTATGGCGGCGCTTGGCTTTGAACCCTGGTGGCCCTACGAAAAACTCGCGGTGCGTGGTTATGTCGAGGTGCTGCGTCACTACCGAGAAATCGTAGGTATTCGCAACCAACTTCGAGAACGTTTGCTGGCCAATCCACCCAGCGCTTTCATTGGTGTGGATGCGCCAGACTTTAACCTCGACTTAGAGCGTGATCTCAAAGCCCAAGGTATTCCTACGATTCACTTTGTTTGTCCCTCAATTTGGGCCTGGCGCGCGGACCGTGTGGCAAAGATTCGCCAAAGCGTGGATCATGTGTTGTGCATTTTTCCGTTCGAAACGGATTTGCTCGCTCAGCACGGCATTGACGCCACGTATGTGGGGCACCCTTTGGCCAAAAACATCCCCGATGTGCCTGACCGCGTGGCAGCACGCACATCCCTTGGTTTGCCGCAAGGCGCGACGGTGGTGGCTTTGTTGCCGGGCAGCCGAAGTTCTGAGATTGAATATTTGGCGCACCGCTTTTTGCAAGCCGCGCAACGCATGGCCCAACAGCAACCGGGCTTGCATTTCGTGCTACCGGCTATGCCTGCTCTGCGTGCACGCATCGAAGCCATTGCGAAAGACGTGGGCGAGGTGCCCAACCTCTTGGTGCTCAATGGCCAATCACATGCAGCATTGGCCGCTTGCGATGTCACGCTGATTGCCAGTGGTACCGCCACATTAGAGGCGGCGCTTTTCAAGCGCCCGATGGTGATTGCCTACAACATGAACTGGCTCAGCTGGCAAATCATGCGCCGCAAAAAACTACAGCCTTGGGTGGGCTTGCCCAACATCCTGTGCCAAGACTTCGTGGTGCCCGAGCTGCTGCAAGACGCGGCCACGCCCGATGCGTTGGCCCACGAGGTGTTGCAATGGTTATCCAGCCCCGCAGCGGTGGCCGCTGTTCAACAACGCTTTGCTGCGCTGCATGACACGCTGCGTCGCGACACTCCCGCACTGGCGACTCATGCGATCGAAAAAGTTCTTGCGCGCTGAACAAGTCGCGCTCATTTGGGATGCCCCAGGCTTGATTGCTGGGGTGGATGAGGCTGGCCGTGGTCCGCTGGCTGGACCTGTGGTGGCTGCTGCCGTTATTTTGGACGACTTGAATCCGATTGCTGGCTTGGCCGACTCCAAAAAACTCACCGCTTTGAAGCGCGAGCGTTTGTACGACGAGATTCGCGCCAAGGCGTTGTGTTGTTCCATCGCCGAAGCGACGGTAGAAGAGATTGACGAGCTCAACATCTTGCAAGCCACCATGTTGGCCATGCGTCGTGCGGTGGAAGGTTTGCGATTGAAGCCCACCAAAGTCTTGGTGGATGGCAATCGTTTGCCTGTGCTCGATGTGTTGGCCGAAGCCATCGTCAAAGGCGATAGCAAAGTGCAAGCCATTTCTGCGGCGTCTATCTTGGCCAAGGTCCACCGTGACCGTTGGTGTCAAGAACTGCATGTGCAGTATCCGCAGTATGGTTTTGATGGCCACAAAGGCTATGGCACTGCAGCGCATTTGAAAGCGCTCAAAGAACACGGTGCCACGCCTTGGCATCGCAAATCCTTCTCGCCCGTAGCCGAGGTTTTGAAATGAACTTGATCACCTCGCGTGACAACCCTTTGGTCAAAGACTTACGTCGTCTGTCGCAAGACAGCACGGTGTATCGCAAACTCGGCCGTGTGTGGCTCGAGGGCGATCACCTTTGTCGTGCCGCGCTCACGCGTGGCGTGAAGCCCGAGCATGCGGTGTTTGCTGAATCGTTATGGGCGACTGCGCCTCGCGAATGGACGCAAGCTGCTGAGCGCAACACTGTGTTGCCCGATGCCTTGTTTGCTGAAATCAGCAGCCTAGAGTCGCCCGCGAAGATGGGTTTTGTGCTGTCTGCGCCAAGCTCCCGAGAGGTGCTGGCGACCATTCCCACAGTGGTACTTGATCGCGTGCAAGATGCGGGCAATGTGGGCTCGATTTTGCGCAGCGCCTCGGCATTTGGCTTCAAGCAAGTGTTGGCCATCAAGGGCTCAGCCGCTTTGTGGTCGCCCAAAGTTTTGCGGGCGGGTATGGGTGCGCATTTTGGGTTGCACCTGGTCGAAGGCTTGAGTTCAGAAGATTTGAATGCGTTAGACATGCCTTGGGTGGCCACGAGCTCACACCAAGGGCCGTTTTTGCATACTTTGCTCGTTGATTCCAAACTGCCCATGCCTTGCGCGTGGCTGATGGGTCATGAAGGGCAGGGGGTGTCACCTGCTTTGGCCGAGCGCGCCGCGCTACATGTGCGCATTGCCCAGCCGGGCGGCGAGGAGTCGCTCAATGTAGCCTCGGCTGCTGCGATTTGCTTACACGCCAGCGCCACCTGTCATTTGGCTTAAATCACCAGCGTTCATTCGGGAAAACCAGTGCCTCGGATATAATGAGAGGCTTTCCCGCATCAACCTGTACGTCCCAGCCAAAACTAGGCCAATTCCTCGAACAAAGCAGCCAAAGAGAAGACATTCTCTTGTGAGCGCTGAGGCGTACCCGAACTATTCCGGAGAACCCAGTGCTTTTGTCTCTTCAGGGAACCTTCCCGCCCGCCATCTTGGCGCTCGCAGACGGCACGGTCTTTATCGGCAACTCGATCGGAGCCTCTGGCTCTACGGTCGGCGAAGTGGTGTTCAACACCTCACTCACCGGCTATCAGGAAATCCTCACTGACCCCAGCTACTGCCAGCAGATCGTCACTTTGACGTACCCGCACATCGGTAACTACGGCGTCAACGTGGAAGAC
>CANFZT010000065.1 GCA_947451565.1 Comamonadaceae bacterium
CCACGACCATAAGACTGGTTCAGGCTGAACACATAGGCAATGACCTGCGCAACAGCGTGGTACAACGCCTCTGGAATCGGATGATCCAGCTTGGTCGTGAAGTATAAGGCGCGAGCCAGTAAAGGCGCCTCAAAAATATAAACATTGTGCTCTTTGGCTTCCTCACGAATACGAGCTGCCAAGCCGTCTTCACCCTTGGCAATCAAGAGTGGTGCCCCATCACCCATGGGGTCGTAAGACAAGGCGACTGCGAAGTGCGTGGGGTTGGTGATGACCACATCGGCATCTTTGACCTTGCCCATCATTTTGTTGTTCAAAATTTCACGTTGGCGACGACGAATTTGGCCTTTCACTTCGGGGTTACCTTCCGAGTTTTTCATCTCGTCGCGCACCTCTTGTTTGGTCATCTTCAACTTTTTGTTGAGCTGATGGCGTTGCAATGGCACATCCACCAAGGCAACCAAGACCAACCCTAGACTGAGCCAAAAACAGGAGTCCACAATGATGGTGCCAGCGACCTTCATGGCAGGGTTCAAATCCATCTGCGAGATATGGGTCATGTCTTGCAAATTGTTCATGACCGAAACCAGCAAAATAGCGCCGACTACGCAAAACTTGATGAGTGCTTTACCCAAGTTGATGAACGCCTCTGGACCAAAAGCCCGCGCCAAGCCTGACATCGGGTTAAGTTTGTTGAAGTTAGGCAAGATCATCTTGGGCGAAAAGATGAAGCCGCCTGCCAAAGTGGTGGACAAAATAGCAATCACATAAAGAATTACCAACAAGGGCAAAACAATCAAAAAGCCATCCACCACAGAGCTACCAAAAATAGCAGGCAGTAACTCTGGCTTGTCGGTGATACGTCGGTCAAACTGTAACTGGTGCTTGAACAAGTCGCTCATGCTGTTGAATAAGTGTTGCCCCATCATGCTGAAAAACAGGGTCGCGATCACCATCATGGCCGCAGGTGCGAGTTCTTGCGAACGTGCGATTTGTCCGTCTTCACGGGCTTTCTTGAGCCGCTGCGCCGTTGGTTCTTCGGTTTTGTCTTGGCCGCTTTCTTCAGACATCTCAGCCTCCTAAATACGAACGCAGCATCACAAAGGCCTGTGTCCATACCCAATCAATGCGGGCCACGTTATTGCCCATCGAAAACATCATGACGATGAAGCCCGTCAAAATCAGCGCGGGAAAACCCACAGTGAAAATATTCAAACTCGGTGCGGCTCGTGCCACAAAGCCCAAGCCCACGTTGATGAAAAGCAAAGTCATCATGACAGGCAGCGCAATCAATAAAGCGCCCAAAAACATCATTGAGCTCCAGTTGATCATCTTGCCCAACATGTCCTGGCTAAAAAACTCTTGCCCGATCGGAATGAGTTTGAACGACTCGAGCACCAAGCCAAAGACGATCAAGTGCCCCCCCATCCCCAAGAAGATGAGCGTGCCCATGATGTTGAAAAACTGTGACAAGACAGGCACGCTGCCCATGTTGGGGTCTACCATATTGGCCATGGACAAGCCCATTGAACCCGACATGGCTTGCCCGGCCACCACCAAAGCAGCAGAGGCCACTTGAAACACCAACCCCAGGGTCAAGCCAATCAAGATTTGACGTGAAATTTCCATCAAACCATCCGCTGTGACTGGATCAATTTTTGGAATATCAATTTGCTGTGTGACAAAAAATGCCATCGCAAACGCCAAAGTGATTCGGATGCGCATGTTGACGGCGCGAATCGAAAAAATAGAGGTGAACGCCAAAAAGGCAGACAAGCGAAGCATTGGCCAAATGACGACCAAAAACTTATCTAGGATTTCAATGAGCGAGGCGTTCATGGTTGTGCATGTTTACATGAACAAACTGGGAATTCGGGTAAAAATGCCCTTGGTGTAATCCACCATGGTGTTGATCATCCAACCACCGGCAAGCGACATGGTCATGCCAACAGCCAAAATTTTCGGGATAAAGCTCAAGGTTTGTTCGTTGATCGATGTGGCGGCTTGAAAAATACCCACCACCAAACCGACGATCAATCCCACCCCCAATAAGGGGCCTGAAATGATCATCGTCATCCACAACGCTTGACGCGCCAAATCGACCACTGCTGCGCTATCCATACTCGTACCCCTTAGAAAACAAAGCTGTTGGCCAACGAAGCCATCAACAGCGTCCAACCATCAATCAGCACAAACAACATGAGCTTGATCGGCATCGAAATAATCATGGGCGACAACATCATCATGCCCATCGACATCAGCACGCTAGCCACGATCAAGTCGATCACCACGAACGGGATGTAAATCAAGAAACCAATCGTGAAAGCACTTTTGATTTCAGAGGTGATGAACGCAGGCATCAAGGTGGTGAATGGCACTTGCGTGGCATCTGTCAACTCACGGCGGTTAGAAATTTGCATGAACATGGCGATGTCATCTTCACGGGTTTGCTTGGTCATGAAGTCACGCACAGGCACTTCGGCTTTGATCAAGGCTTTGTCAAAGTCGAGGTTGCCATTCATGTACGGACCCAGCGCATCTTTGTAGACCGTTTCAAAGACCGGCGACATGATGAAGAAGGTTAAAAACAATGCCAAACCGACCAACACGGTGTTGGGCGGAGTTTGCGCAGTACCAATGGCTTGACGCAAGATCGAGAGCACGATGATGATGCGCACAAAGGACGTCATCATCATCAGCATCGAAGGCAGCAGCGTGAGCGTGGTCATCAAGCCCAGCAATTGCAAACTCATGCTGTACTGCTGGCCGCCTTTGCCAGCACCGGTCACGTTGACCAGCGGAATGCCTTGCGCATGCGCCATCATGGGCAGCGAAGCCAACGCCACCAGCAGCAAACCAAGGATGACGTAGAGAATTTTTTTGGTGATGGGCTTACGCAGCATGGTGTTCCCCTTGGGTCCAAGCGTGCAATGTTTTCACCTCGGCAGGACTGACACTGGCCAATACCATTTGGTTATCCACCTGAATCAGCACCATCTTGTGTTTCAAACTCAGAGGCAAGGCTTCGAGCACTTGAATTCGCTTGTCATCCATGCCTTTGGTTGTAAAACCACGGTTGCGCTTGACCCACCACAGGGCGCCGCACAACAGCAGCAACACACTGAACGTGCTGGCGATGAATTGACCCCAATCGAAACTTTGCATGATGTTTTTCCTGTGCGCGATGACGGTTTTTTGACACTGGACGTGCCTATCTCTAGGGGTATTGCAAGGCGCGTGCCAGCCTCACAGCACGGTATAGTTATTTCATGCATCACTTCAAAGCCCTTCTCCTTGCCAGCCTCGTGCTCACCAGCAACCTCACACTTGCAGCTCAGTGGACGGCGGTCGGTTTGTTTGACATCGGCACGTTTTATGTAGACACCGACAACATCACCCACGCCGGTGAGCACCACAAAGCGTGGACGATGCTGGACTACCGTGAGCCCAAGGTGCACGCGCCCACAGGCAAAAGCTTCAAGTCCACCCGCATGCAAATGGAGTTCAACTGCAAAGAGCAAGCCGTACGCACCTTGTCTCTGTCGTATCACACGGGCGTACGTTTGAGCGGCGACACCTTGTCGACCGAGGGTGTGATTGGCCCCTTCGAACCTGTACCACCAGACACTCCCATTTTCAAAATCATGCGTTTGGTCTGTTAAGTACCCCATGGGCCTGATTCGTGACGTCATTCATGCAGGCGGCACAGGCGGCCTGAGCTGGCATGTGCACGCCTATTACGCCGGCAAGCGCTGGCAACCCACACTTCAATTGATTGATCAATTCTTGGCGCAAGTCACGCCCAAGTCAGACCACTTGCTGTTGATCGGGGGCAGTGCGGGCTGGATGATGCCGCCGAACTGGTTGTCTCGCTTTGAGCGCATTGACGCATACGACATTGACCCTTTGGCACCTGGATTGTTCAATTGGCGTCATGGCCCTCTGCTGAAAGTGCAAGGCATCGACGTACACCACCATCGCCGAGACGCACTGGCTTCGCTGCCTGACCTGCTACAACAGCATCCCAAAGCTTGCATTTGGTTTGACAATGTATTGGGCCAACACCGTTTTCGTGTACCTGATGTGAAACGTGCTGAACATGAGTTGGCGCAACTCAAAACCACACTCAAAGGCCGTCACTGGGGCAGCTTGCACGATGTATGGTCAGGACCCACAGATGGACGATTGCTGCCCGCAGGCTTGAATGTCTGGAGCCATCACGTCACCGCCAAGCAAAGCTTAGAAGCCGCTTTCTCGCAAAAGCTCTTAGCCAGCGTAGGCGCCAAAGATGCATGGCATGACCATCTCACCAGCCAAGTGTTTGCACCCGAAACACAGACATCTTGGATGCCATGGGCCTTCAAACCCAACTACTGGCATTGGCTACAAGCGGGTTGGATTCACGCCTAGGGTTGCGCTGCGTTAATGTTTGAGGTTGTAGAGGGTGATGCCTGCGGCATCCATCTCTTTTTGTTCGCGCTTGCGGTGAAAGTCACGTACTGTCTTCATGTCCTGCTCGACCAACGTTTCCATTTGAATGCGTTTTTGTTCAGCCGCTTTCAACACCAAACGGGCAAGCTCTAGGGCATGCGAGGCCTCCATCAAATCAACGTCCACGCGACTGATCAGTGACTGAAGCTGCTGCATAAACCCACGAAAATTCAATGTCTCCGACATGCTGTGCGGGCGCTTTTCGGCCTCTTTGCTACGCGCAACATAGTCAACGTAAAGCAGCTCCATGCGGCGACGGCTTTGCTCCAACTGCGTCACTCGGTCACGCGCCTTCATCAGTCCAGCCTGCGCCTCTTCGCACTTTTCTTTGGCTTTTTTGGCCAGCACGGGCCAGGCGGCGCGCGGCTTCATGACAACATATGGCTCAGTTGGTTACGCGTCATGGCGTAGTCTTGCCCCTTGTCCATGTCTTGCCGTAAGAAGTCGACGATTTGTTCACGCAAGCGAATGGCCTCATCCAACTCGGGGTTGGAGCCAGCTTCATAGGCGCCCACTTGCACCAAGTCTGCATTTTGTTGGTACACCGACCACAAACGGCGCAACTTATTGGATTGCTTCAACTCATCAGGGCTGACCAGTGACTGCATCACGCGTGAAATTGACCCGTTCAAGTCAATCGCGGGGTAATGCGCTTGATCAGCCAAGCGGCGCGACAACATCACTTGACCGTCCAGCGAAGCGCGTGCAATGTCCACAATGGGGTCAGAGGCGTCATCGCCTTCGGCTAGCACGGTGTAAATGGAAGTGATCGAACCATGACCGTGACGGCCCACGCCACCACGCTCAATCAAATTGGGCAACAAGGCGAACACCGACGGGGGATAGCCTTTGGCCGTAGGCGGTTCGCCAATGGCCAAGCCAATTTCGCGCTGCGCGTGGGCCACACGGGTCAAGCTGTCACACAGCATCAACACATTTTTACCTTGGTCGCGGAAATATTCGGCAATCACATGCGTCATGTGCGTCGCTTTCAGGCGGAGCACAGGAGACACATTGGCAGGCGCGGCCACCACGACAGATTTGGCCAAACCTTCTTCACCCAATGATTCAGTGATGAACGCCTGCACCTCGCGGCCACGCTCACCAATCAGACCAATCACCACGATGTCGGCTTTGGTGAAGCGGGTCAACATGCCTAAGAGCACACTCTTACCCACACCCGAACCCGCCACCAAACCGATGCGCTGACCACGACCAATGGTCAATGCACCATTGATGGCTTTGACACCCACATCCAAAACTTCTTCAATCGGTCCACGCTCCATGGGATTGAGCGGACAACCTAAAAGGCTGAGTTGATCGGGCAGGTAAGGCATGGGCTTACCGTCAATCGGCACACCGCGGCCGTCAATCACGCGCCCCAACAATTCGTTACCCAAGCGCACTTGTCCCGAGTTGGACATGATGCGCACTGTGTCGCCAGGCCCCACACCGACAGGGTCGGTGAAAGGCATCAGGTACAAGGTTTTGTCATTGAAACCCACCACCTCGGCTTCGACACGATGCCCCCCCTGGCCGAGCACTTCACAACAAGCGCCCAACGGGGCCATGATGCCGCGCGTCTCCAAAGTCAGGCCAACGAGGCGTACCAACGTGCCGCTGCGTTGCGGTTCGGGGGTACGCAGCTTGGGCAAGCTGCTTTGAACTTCTTTGGCAAAGTCGAGCATGGGTATGTTTTTATTTCACTTCAATCATGCCGCGAATAGCGGCTGCCACGCGGCTCTGGTCTGCTTGCACCACCATGCGGACAACACCAACTTTATCTTCGTAACTGTTCGCGCTGTTGAGCAATTCTGGTGGGATGGTTGGCTTTTTGGCCTTTTGTTGCTCTTTGCGAATGCGCTCTTTGATTTCGGCCAAGCTCTCGCCTTCGCGAATTTCAATCTCACCATCAGCCAAGGCCTCCTCCTCGACAGCATCGACGGGTGCATCGGCTGTGGCTTCATCCTGAACAGCCACCACTTCGGCAGGCGTTTCTTCCACAGGCGCTTCTGTGACCTCGGCAGTCTCCTCTTGCAAGCTGGTCTCAGGGACCACCTCTGCCACAGGTTCAGGCACCACTTCGGGTTCTGGCTCTGATTCGAAAACAGGTTTAGGTCTTGGTTTTTCCGGTTTTTCCAAGAGCAACATTTGATATTTGATTTTGTCAGCACGTTGGGCTTCAAACAATTCGGCTTTACGAATCATCTCGCGCTCAACCGCCGCGACGGCTGCTTTTTGCATGTCACTGTTAGAGGCCACTTGGCCCACCATGTTGAGCACAAATGGACGCACGATGGTCACAATCACGACCATGAAAATCAAACCCATCAACAAGGTATTGATGACTTCAGGAATGAACATCGTTGTCCTCCACTTCTTCTTGCGTCTCTGAGATGGGTTGCGCCAAAGACGACTTCTCGCGCCACTCAGACACATCCACCAGCAAGGCATGCGCCAAGCCTTCTAGGCGATGTGCCACCAAATCTTCGACCACCGTGTCGTTGGCAAATACACGTACGCTGCCGGGTTGCATGTCATGCACAGCTTCAAGGCGCATACCTTTGATGAAGTCAGCACTTTGCATTTCTAAACGGTTTTTATCTTCCGGGTTGAGCTCCAACACCACCGCCCCATGCACGGGGTGATCCAGCTCATCCAAGCAACGCTGAACCAAACGCTCAATCGCTTTGCTGGAGGTTTGAAGCTCACCCACCACGACCTGCTCTGCAATGTGCAGGGCCAGGCGTTTGAGTGGTTCAAAAAATTTCTTAGGGTCTGCCATCAAGCCGTTTAGCTCGGTCGACGCGTTTTCAAATAACACACGCTGTGCCGCCATTTCTTCGGCCACAGCTTCACGCGCCGCTTGCTCGCCCTCTTTCAGGCCTTGTGCTTTACCCTGCTCTAGACCTTGCTCTAACCCTAACTGTTGCCCCTCTTCCAGACCTTCAGCTTTGCCTTGTTCAAGCCCTTTGGCGAGACCTTCGGCCATGGCCTTTTCAACCGCTTCAGCCAGCTGGGTCGCCGCTTCTTCTTGCGCTTGAGCTAAGCCTTTGGCAAATTGTTCTGCCTCACGTTGCGCGACTTCTTCAGCAGAGATTCCCCCCACAACAGCGGGTAACTCAGGCTCTGCTGACAACGTTGGCGTCTCTTCAACAGTTTCGGCAACGACTTCAGGTTCAACCACCTCAAGGGGCTCAGCGGGCGCTGCGTCTATGGGCAGAGGTTCGACCATCACTTCATCTGGCACATCGGGATGAATCACGATGGGGTCAGCCACTTTTTCATCCGATGTGATGGGGCTGACCACCAAAGTCTCCGCCAACTCCGCTTGCGCCAAAGCGCGTTGCAGCACGGACGGATCGACGTTGACACTCAACGTAGAGCGACGTGTCGCAGCAAATGAGTCCATGACAAACGGCAAATGCGCGTTGGTCTCTGAAGCAACTTGGGATGGGGATTTTTCTTCACCAAACGATTCGTTGCGGTGCTCGCTTTCTAAAAGCGCCAGCGAAGCTTGGGCTTGTGGCGACAGCGGTTGACGCATCGGTTGGTAATGCGCAGCCGAGAATCCGCCGGACTTGGCTGGATAGTTCAGGTCCGTGAAGGCTGTCGGCTCATCACTGGTCCAACTGGTCGTGGCATAGCCACGACTGCTCAGTTTTTTGGTGATGCCGGCATTGGGCTGCCAAGGAACGTCAGCCCGAACGGGATGGGGTTGATTAAACAAAGTCTGCGCCGCCCAAGATCAGTTCACCAGAATCAGACAACTTACGCGCTTTGCGCATGATTTGCTTTTGCGCATCCTCCACGTCCGCCATGCGTTGTGGTCCTTTAGCCTCCATGTCATCGCGGAACATACCGCGTGCACGCTCAGACATGTTGTCAAAGAATCGCGCTTGGCATGGCTCGCTGGCATTTTTCAATGCCATCATCAACATATCAGGCTCAACAGCGCGCATAAGCACTTGAATACCTTTGTTGTCCACGCTGACCAAGTTCTCAAAGGTGAACATATTGTCTTGAATCTTGAGCATCAAGTCAGGGTCAATGTCGTTCAAACCGTTCATGATGCTGGCTTCCAGCGCAGTTTTAGTCAAGTTCATGATCTTGGCGGCGGCTTGAATGCCACCAAAACTGGAAGATTGGGCCGAAGCGTTCTTGGAAAACTGCTGCTTCATGATGGCTTCAAGTTCGGCCATCGCTGAAGGCTGTACGGTGTCTAAACTCGCCACGCGCTGAATGACCTCGGCACGCGAGTCAGGGGGTAAGTAGTTCAACACATCGGCAGCGACTTCGCTCTCTAAGAGAGACAAGATGATGGCCACGACTTGTGGGTGTTCGCCACGGATCATGTCGGCAATGCCGCGTGCATCCATCCACGACAAAATGTCCAGCCCCTTGGTGCCTTGGCCCGGCATGATGCGACCCAACACGGAAGCCGCTTTGTCATCGCCCAAGGCTAGACGCATGACTTTTTCAACATAGTCTGCACCACCAATGCTGACATTGTTTTGGCTCTTCAAATGGTCGACAAATTCGTCGAGTACATAGTTCACTGCTTCTTGCGAGAAGTTGGCCACCTGCACCATCGCAGCGCCCAGCGCTTGAACTTCTTTGGGGCTCAAGTACTTGATGATTTCTGCCGCTTGCTCTTCACCGAGCAAGAGCATCAAGACAGCAGCACGTTGGGTGCTGGTAATGCCTGCGAGCTCAGCTCGCAGTTTGTCGGTCATCACAATAGAGTCATCAGCCATGATTCAAATCCTCGGAAAATTTATTACTTCTCGATCAAGCTCTTGAGTACACCCGCCACGCGGGTGGAGTCCTCAGCCATGATCATGCGAATCAACGCCACTTTATCGTCATACGAATTGGCTGTGTTGAGCAAGTCCGCAGAAATCGACTGTTTCTTAGGTTTCATGCTCGCCATGCGGGCCTTCACCGATTCCAGCGATTCGCCCTCTTCAATTTCAATTTCTTCGGATGACTCTGCAACCGCGATAGTGGCCGCGTGGCGTGCTTCCGCTTCGGCTGCAATTTGTGCATCACGTTCGGCGCGCAGCGCTTCTTCACGGAGTCGCGCCTCTTCAGCCGCAATAGCATCTGCCGCGGCCTTGGCTTCTGCCGCAATGCGGGCTTCTTCCGCTGTACGAGTTGCATTTTCTACCAAACGGGCAGACTCTTCAGCCGCACGTATGGCCTCTTCAGAAATACGTAACATTTCGCCTTCGTGTTCTCTCTTAGCATGGGCTGCCGCAGCTTTTGCAGCCGCGTTCTCGGCTATGGCCACATCAATCGACATCTGCGCTTGGTTGGTCGCTGCATCAGCGGCAGCCGCAGCCAGTGCTTTGGGATCAATCTCAGGAGTCAAGATACGCTTCACGACCGGACGAACTAAGGTTAATAGAATTAATAAAAAGATGCCTACTACGACGCCAGAATTCACTATCACTTGGTAGTTTTCGTCACGATACCAAGGAATCACATTAGGGTCGTACTGAGGCTCAAACTTGGTACCCACCACGGTGACCACGTCACCACGGTCATTGTTAAAGCCAACAGCGCCCTTGACCAGTTGGTTCAAGCGTTCAATTTCTTCAGGTGTGTAAGGAATAGATGTCGGTGTTGAACCATCGGCATTCTTTTCAACCTTGGCACCAGGCGCCACAGGACGCTCGTTGATCAGCACGCCCACACCAATCTTGGTGATCGTGCCCATGGCACCTTTGGTGTGGCGTACAGCGCGGTCGAGTTCGTAGTTTTTGGTGCTACGAGCCGTCACTTGCACACCTTTTTCGCTCACGCCCTTCAGGGGATCGGCGTTGGTTTGCGTGGTCGCCTGAGGGTTGGTAGGTGCTGGCGGTGTGTTGGACAACGAGCCAGGGATACCCACCGCATCACGGAAGGTGTTGCGGTCTTCCACAAACAATTCAGAACGTGTCTTCGGGCCTTTGTCTTGTGAGTCAAAGTCTTCGGTGGTCACTTCGGTTTGCGTGAAATCCAAGCTCATGCTCACCTGCGCAGTCACGTTGGTCTCGCCCACGATGGGGGCCAACAACTGAATCAAGCGGGTGCGATAGAGGTCTTCCATCTGTTGCTTGTGGGTGAGCTGTTGCGCGGTCAAGCCCAAAGGCGCTTCTGTCAACATGTCGTTCATCAAGCTACCGAAGTTGTCAACCACTGACACGTTTTCAGGCGCAAGGTAAGGCACGCTAGAAGCCACTAATTGGATGATGGCTTGCACGTTGGCCGATGAAATGGTGCGGCCAGGCAAACGCGTGATGATCACTGACGCCTTGGTCGGTGCGCGGTCACGCACAAACACGCTTTGCTTGGGTGCGGCCAAATGGACGCGGGCTGATTTGATGCCGCCGATTTGCACAATGCTGCGCGCCAGCTCTTGTTCCATCGCATTGTTGTAACGCACTTGCTCCATGAACTGGCTGGTGGTCATGGCCGGCATGTCTTTGAGGTTGTCCATGCCCGAAGCTTCGGTGCGTGGCAACCCTTTGGAAGCCAACAACATGCGGGCTTCTTGGTAACGGTTGGTAGGTACAGAAATTTGACCGGTGTTGGCATCCACTTCAGGTTTGTAGTCGCCCGTCTTCAAGGCTTCGATGGCTAACTGCTTGTCAGCATCGTTGAGCATCAGCACCAAAGGACGGTAAGGCGTGGGCTTCATCGACGTGAAGAACACAGCCACCGACACCAGCAGCATGAAGATCACCACGAATGGCAGGACCTTTCGCACACTGGGTTGGCGCAACACATCCATCACCACAGCGCCGGGGCCTTCTTTGGCATTGATCCATGCAGGCATACGGTTCGTATCGCCTGCAGCACCATTTGAGTTGGCGGAGCCAGTGTTCTCTAGCCCTGTGGCTGTGGGCATGCCCACAGCGTTCATGTTTAAGGTATCGGTTGCCATATCAGTCTCTCAATCCTGTATCAAACAGGCATGTTCATGA
>CANFZT010000066.1 GCA_947451565.1 Comamonadaceae bacterium
AAAGCGCCGAGGGGGGATTGATTGGAAGGCAAAATACACCCTATAAAAGTTCAAGGATACCCAAAGATGAGTTTCAACATCACGGTCCAGCCTAGCGGCCGCGCATTCACGGCCACTTCTGACGAAACACTGCTGGCCGCAGGCCTGCGCCAAGGCATTGGCCTGCCTTATGGTTGCAAAGACGGCGCTTGCGGTTCGTGCAAATGCAAAAAGATTTCGGGCGAGGTCACCCACGGTACCCACCAAGAAAAAGCATTGAGTGCTGACGAAGAGACCAACGGCTTTGTGCTCACCTGTTGCGCCACCGCACACAGCGACGTGGTGCTGGAGTCTCGCCAAGTGGTGGAAGAAGGCGCATTTCCGATC
This sequence comes from Comamonadaceae bacterium, assembly GCA_947451565.1. Taxonomy (GTDB): domain Bacteria; phylum Pseudomonadota; class Gammaproteobacteria; order Burkholderiales; family Burkholderiaceae_C; genus Limnohabitans. Next base: position 367 of record CANFZT010000066.1, read on the forward strand.
AAGAAAATGCCTGTGCGCGTCATCTCGCTGCAAAAAGCATCGCATGACGTGATGGTCGTCAAACTGCAACTGCCCGCCAACGACGTGATGAAGTTCCACGCGGGCCAGTACATCGACTTTTTGTTGCGCGACGGCGATCGCCGCAGCTACTCGATGGCCAATGCGCCCCACACGTTAGTCGAAGGTGCACCTGCGATCGAGCTGCACATTCGCCACATGCCCGGCGGCAAGTTCACCGACCATGTGTTTGGGGCCATGAAAGAAAAAGAAATTCAACGCATCGAAGGCCCACAAGGCACTTTCTTCTTGCGTGAAGACTCTGACAAACCTTTGGTGTTCTTGGCATCAGGCACTGGCTTTGCACCCATCAAAGCAATTCTGGAGCACATGCAACACAAGGGCATCACACGCCCCGTCACCCTCTACTGGGGTGGTCGACGCCCTGCTGACCTCTACATGCACGACTGGGTTTTGGCCCAAGCAGCAGCCATGCCAAACCTCAGCTATGTGCCCGTCATTTCCAACGCTTTGCCAGAAGACAACTGGACGGGCCGCACGGGCTTTGTGCATTCGGCCGTCTTGCAAGACACGGCTAATTTGAGCGACCACCAGGTCTACGCCTGCGGTGCGCCCATCGTGGTGGATTCGGCCCGCGCTGCCTACACGCAAGCAGGCCTACCGACCGATGAGTTCTACGCAGACTCGTTCACTTCGGCCGCAGACAAAGCTTAATACAAGGTCCCGCCGTGTCGATGCAACACACCATCACAAGCTCACACCACCGCCAACGGCTTCGCCTCTTGGCGGTCATGCTGAGCTGGGGCACAGGGCTTGGCATGATGGGTAGTGCGTCAGCACAAAGCTACCCCAGCAAACCGATTCGCTGGGTGGTTGTGGCGCCCGCTGGCTCTTCGCTCGACGTCATTGCACGCGCCATGCAAGACCGACTCAAAGACAACTTAGGTCAACCGATCGTCATTGAAAACAAACCCCAAGCAGGAGGCACCTTGGGTACCAACGAGGTGGCCAAATCTGCGCCCGATGGTTACACCTGGGTCATGTCCTACAACGGGCCTTTGTCTTTTGCACCCTACCTGTATCCCAAGTTGCCTTATCAGCCGCTGAAAGATTTGCAGCCGGTGATGACCACCACCTCGCAGCCCAACGTGATTGCAGCCAGCGCCCAGTTACCCGCCAACACCATGCGCGAAGCCGTGGCGTTGCTCAAGACATCTCCCGGCAAATACAACTTTGCCTCGGTAGGCAACGGCAGCTCGTCGCACTTGACGATGGAATACATCAAGGCGGTGACCCACACCTACGCCGTCCACATTCCCTTCAACGGCAGCCCACCTGCGGTGATGGCCACCATGTCGGGTGAAACGCAATTCATCACTTCTGTACCCACAGTAATTTCGCCACAGGTCAAGCAAGGCCGGTTGAAATACTTGGCCGTCACCAGCGCACAGCGCTACTCCCTGCTGCCCGATGTACCCACGGTCGCTGAAAGTGGCGTGCCTGAACTGAAAAACTTTGAGGCGTTGGCATGGAATGGCGTCTTAGTCGCGGCAGGCACACCGCGTGCCGTGGTCGATCGCATCAACAGCGCACTGAACGCCGCGCTTCACGACGCGGCGGTCAAAGAACGCCTGAAAGCCGCAGGCCTAGACCCCATCGGCGGTACCCCCGAACAATTTGCCAAGTTAATCCATGATGAGTCCATCAAGTGGGCCCCCATCATCCAGCGATCAGGTGCACGCATTGATTAACCCGCACCCCATCCGTTGGCTTGTTGCTGGGCTCTTCGTTTGCATCGGCAGCTTTCACGCGACGCATGCGCAAACATCGTCGAAACCGATTCGTTTGATCGTGCCTTACGCCGCAGGGGGGCCGATTGATGTCACGGCACGCGTCTTGGCCGAACGCGTGAAAGACAGCTTGGGGACGGTGATCATCGAAAACCGTCCCGGTGCAGGCGGCAACATCGGTGCAGATGCGGTGGCCAAAGCAACGCCCGATGGTTCGATCATTGGCATTGCGGCCACGGCCACACATGCGGTCAACCCATGGCTCTATGGCCGCATGCCCTACAACGCAGCGACCGACTTTGCACCCATCACACAAATGCTGCGCGTGCCCAATGTGCTGGTGATGAATACCGAGACGGCCAAACGCCTGCACATTGCATCGCTGCAAGATTTCTTGCGCTATGCGCGCGCCAACCCCGGCAAGCTCAACTACGGCTCAGGCGGCAACGGCAGCGCGGGTCATTTGGCGGGCGAACTGTTCAAAACGCGTGCGGGTATTTTTGCGGTTCACATTCCCTACAACGGTGGCAACCCCGCGCAACTGGCCCTCCTCGCAGGCCATGTCGATTTCAACTTTGACAACCTCGCCACGGCTGCCCCCAACATCAAAACGGGCAAATTCGTGGCACTGGCGGTGACGACACCCACGCGCAGCGCAGCCTTGCCCGAAGTTCCGGCAATCGCCGAAAGTCTGAAAGACTTTTCTGTCGACACATGGTGGGGCTTGGTGGCACCGGCAGGTACGCCTGTTGCTGTGGTTCAACGCTTGAACCAAGCCTTTGTGCAAGCCTTAAATGCCCCCGAAACCAAAGCACGATTTGCCAATCTCATGGCCGAACCCGTGCCTAGCACGCCTGCCGCTTTTGGCCAGTTCATGGCCTCTGAGCTGTCTAAATACGAAACCGTCGTGAAAGCCAGTGGCGCGCGCATAGACTAAGTCCCATGCACCTCATCACCCCACACCCCGATCTGGAAGCCCTTGACATTGAAATGTTCAGGCCCATGCACTGGCTCGCGCTGGCATGGAAAGACATGGAGCGTTGCCCCACCGCGGGTGTCACCCATGGCTTGATCCTCGCGGTCATCGGAGGCGGCTTGTTTTGGTTTGCACGCCATGAGTTTTGGTGGATTGCCGCCATGCTGTCTGCCTGCATGATCGTGGCCCCCTTGTTGGCCATGGGTTTGTACGACATCAGCCGCCGCTTAGAACGTGACGAAGAGGCCACCTTAGCCGATGCTTTTCGCATCTGGACATGCGGCGACAAACGCCTCATTCAATTCGGCTTGCTGTTGGCTTTGTCGAGCGCAGGTTGGTTGGTGTGCTCAGCTGCTTTGATTCACTGGATGCTGCCCGCCAGCGTGCACACGCCCACCGACTTCGTGCGCTTGGTGGTGTTGCAACCCAACTTTGGTTTGTTTGAAATTTGGGTGCTGATGAGCGCACTCATTGCGGCGCCCATGTTTGCCTCGACCTTGGTGACCATTCCTTTGTTGATGGACCACCCCACGCTCACCGTCCAACAAGCCGTTCTGACCAGCTGGCGCGTCGTGGCCTTGAACCCATTCGCCATGGCGTGCTGGGCTGGCATTTTGTGTTTATTTACAGCGCTGGGCATTGGCTCTGCGTTCTTGGGCTTGCTGGCTGTGGTTCCCATGTTGGGACACGCCAGTTGGCACGCCTATCGGGACCTGGTCACTTACGACCCTTCGGTTCACTGAGTTTTTATGACAGAAGAACAATTCGCCCAATTCGGGCTGACCTTTGGCGTGGGCGGCTTCATGCTGTACATGCTGTTCATTATTTTTCAGCTCGCGCGTGAATCCAAGGCGGGTAAGTTCGGCACCTTTGTGCTGTTCTTGGTACTGGCGTTTGGCATGCTCGGCTTTGTCGCCAAACAAGTGTTGATTTGGATCATGGAGGGCTAAGCCCTCTTCTGCGCGACTGAACTGCCTAGCGCTTACTCGCCCAAATAAGCCTCGCGCACTTTCGGGTCGTGCAGCATCTCTCGGGCATCGCCATGCAAGGTGATGAGGCCCGACTCCATCACATAACCACGGTCTGCAATTTGCAACGCACGGCTGGCGTTTTGTTCGACCAATAAAATCGTCACGCCTTGGGCTGAGACCTCTTGAATCACCTCAAAAATCTTGTCCACCATGATGGGTGACAAACCCATCGACGGCTCGTCGAGCAACAACACTTTGGGGCGACTCATCAACGCGCGACCCATGGCCAACATTTGCTGCTCACCACCCGACATCGTGCCTGCCAATTGGTCACGGCGCTCTTTGAGACGTGGGAAGGTGGTGAACACCCGTTCGATGTCTTCGGCAATGACGGCGTTGTCATCACGAATATACGCACCCATTTGCAGGTTCTCCACAATCGTCATGCGGGTGAACACGCCACGGCCTTCGGGCACCATGGCTAGGCCTTGTTGCACCAAGTCCCAAGGGCCCTGGCCGTCAATGGTTTTGCCTGCCAACTCAATGTGGCCGGCACCCAAAGGCAATAGGCCCGTGATGGCTTTCATGGTGGTGGTTTTGCCTGCGCCGTTAGAGCCGATGAGCGAGACCAACTCGCCCTCGCGCACCTCTAGGCTCACGCCTTTGACGGCTTGAATGCCGCCGTAGCCCACCTTCACATCGCTGACCTTCAGCAACACGGCTGCGTTGTTGTGTTTCATCTCAATGCCCCCCATGTTCTGATTGCGTGCCGAGATAGGCTTCAATCACTTGTGGGTTGCGCTGCACCTCGGCAGGTGTGCCTTGGGCAATCACCTTGCCGTAGTCGAGCACGGTCACGCGGTCGCACAAGCCCATGACCAACTTCACATCGTGCTCAATCAACAGTACCGTGCGATGGTCACGGCGAATTTTGTCGATCAACTCACGCAGTTGTACTTTTTCAGTGGCATTCATGCCAGCCGCAGGCTCGTCCAGTGCAATGAGCTGCGGGTCGGTGGCCAAGGCGCGGGCGATTTCTAGGCGGCGTTGGTCGCCATAACTCAGGGTGCGAGCTTTGTAATCGGCCAAGTTGGCAATGCCCACATAGTCCAGCAGTTCGCGCGCACGCTGCTCAATGGCCAACTCTTCGGCTTTGAATTGGGCGGTTCTGAAAATCGCACCCAACAAGCCAGAACCTGTGCGCACATGGCGACCCACCATGACGTTTTCTAACGCCGTCATCTCGGCAAACAAGCGAATGTTTTGAAACGTGCGGGTAATGCCCGCCTGTGCCACCAAGTGCACCTCCGTCGGTTCATAAGGTTTGCCAGCCAACTCAAAACGGCCACTGTCGGGCGTGTACAGCCCCGTGATGACGTTGAAGAAGGTGGTTTTTCCTGCCCCATTGGGGCCGATCAAACCATAGACTTGCCCGCGTTCAATTTGCATGGCCACATCGCTAAGCGCCTGCAAACCACCGAAGCGCTTAGAGATGCCGGAGACATTCAACACCAGTTCAGGCGTGCTCATCGCGCACCTCCTTGCGGGTTGAGGTTTTTGCCATGCTCAGGCGTGGGCCACAGCCCGCGCGGTCGCCACAGCATGATGATGGTCATGGCCAAAGCAATCAGCAACTGGCGCAAGATAGACGCATCCAAGCGGCCATCGGTCATGGCCTGCAAAGGCCCAGCCACATAACGAAGCGCTTCGGGTAAGGCCGCCAGTAACACCGCACCCAAAATGACGCCAGGCAAATGCCCCAAGCCGCCCAGCACCACCATCGCCACAATCATCACCGACTCCATCAGGCTGAAGGACTCGGGCGACACAAAGCCCTGAAAGGCGGCAAACATCGCGCCTGAGATACCACCGAAGGTAGCGCCCATGCCAAAGGCCATGAGCTTCAAGTTGCGCGTATTTAGGCCCATGGCTTTGGCCGCAATTTCGTCTTCACGAATGGCCATCCAAGCGCGTCCAATGCGGGAGTATTCAAGGCGATGACACACCACCACACTCACCACTACCAGCGTGAGGAACAAGTAGTAATACAGCGTGACCGAGGACAACTCGATGAAGCCCAAGTCCATACGCTTGGACAGCGGGTAGCCAAACACGCTCACTGCATCAATCTGCCCCAAGCCCTTAGGGCCATTGGTGATGTTGACGGGGTGGTCAAGGTTGTTCAAAAACACACGGATGATTTCGCCAAAACCCAAGGTGACGATGGCCAAATAATCGCCACGCAGCTTCAAGGTCGGTGCGCCCAACAGCACACCAAACAAACCTGCCAAGCCCGCTGCCATGGGCAGCACCAGCCACAAGCTCAGGTGCAAGCCATCAGGAAACATCACGGCAATCCAAGGAAACACCTCGGTCAAATGGGGTGAGGCCAACAAGCCAAACAAATACGCACCCACAGCAAAGAAAGCCACATAGCCCAAGTCGAGCAAGCCGGCGTAACCCACCACAATGTTCAAGCCCAGCGCCAGCAACACATACAACAGCGACATGTCGGCAATGCGCACCCACGCATTGCCAAAGCTTTGCAGCACCAGTGGCAAGGCCAACAGTACAGCGGCCATGAGCCAGCGATTAGAAAAAATTTTGTGCGTCAACATGGTCAAGCCCTATCTGCCACACGCTCGCCCAACAGGCCCGAAGGACGCAGCGTGAGCGTGACGATCAGCACAATGAACGCCAAAATGTCGGTGTAGTGGCTACCCAACACACCACCGGTGAGCTCGCCCAAGTAGCCTGAGCCAATCGACTCAATCAGACCCAACAGCAAGCCGCCCACCACCGCGCCACCTAAGTTGCCAATACCGCCAAACACCGCCGCCGTGAAAGCTTTGAGCCCCGGCAAAAAACCCATGGCATGGTGGGCCGTGCCGTAATTCATGGCCCACATCACACCCGCAATCGTGGCCAACACCGCTCCGATGATGAAGGTGGCCGAAATCACCACATCAGGCTTCACACCCATGAGGCTAGCCACGCGTGGGTTCTCCGCAGTGGCACGCATGGCGCGACCCAGCTTGGTGCGGTTGACCAACCATGACAGCACGGCCAAAGCCACTGCGGTCAGGCCCAAAATCATCAGTTGCGTGGGCGTGATGACGGCCTCACCAATTTCAAACGGCGTGGTGGGCAAGAGCGCCGGGAAAGGTTTGTAGTTGGGTTTCCAAACAATCATGGCGAGTGTTTGCAACAAGATAGACATGCCAATGGCGGTGATGAGCGGGGCCAATTTGGGCGCATTGCGCAGCGGACGATAGGCAATTTTTTCAATCGCATAGTTCAGTGCCGCCGCCGCGATAGACGCCAACACCATCGACATAAGCAACAGCACCCAGCCTGGGGTATCAGGCATGAGGGGCTGCAACAGCCCGATGACCGACCAGCTGCACAAAGCACCAATCATCAACACCTCGCCGTGCGCGAAATTGATGAGGTTGATGATGCCGTAGACCATGGTGTAACCCAAAGCCACCAGCGCGTACATGCTGCCGAGCACCAAGCCGTTGATGACTTGTTGAAGCAAGACGTCCATTTGTTATTTACCTGCTTGTTTATTTTTGTCGCGCAAGTGGCGCAATTTGTCGGCGATTTTGATCTCTAAACCGCGCTCCACAGGGCGGTAAAAGCCCGTATTTTCTAGGCCTTCGGGCATGTAGTTTTCGCCCGCTGCAAAGCCATCTTCTTCATCATGGGCATAGCGGTAGCCTTTGCCCCAGTCCATCTCTTTCATCATCTTTGTGGGGGCATTACGCAAATGCATGGGCACGGGGCGTGTGCCGTCTTTTTTAATGAGGGCTTTGGCTTCGTTGTAGGCCTTGTAGACCGCATTGGACTTTGGCGCGACCGCCAAATACACCACGCATTCAGCCAAGGCCAACTCGCCTTCGGGCGAGCCCAAACGCTCGTACACCTCGGCAGCATCCAGCGCCAAGCGCAAAGCGCGTGGGTCGGCCAAGCCAATATCCTCAGCAGCCATGCGAATCAAACGGCGCGCCATGTATTTGGGCTCCGCACCACCATCGAGCATGCGCACCAACCAATACAAAGCCGCATCGGGGTCAGAACCGCGCACCGATTTGTGCAGCGCGCTGATGGTGTCGTAAAACTGCTCGCCGCCTTTGTCGTAGCGGCGCATGCGCTCGCCCAAGACACGCATCAACCATGCGTCGTTGATTTCTTCAAGCTTCTCGCGGTGGGCTGCGACAGCCAACGTTTCCAAAGTATTGAGCAATCTGCGCGCATCGCCATCGGCATACGCGATGAGTCGCTGCAAGGCGGCGTTTTCCAAGGCAGGCACAGCACCCATGGCTTGTGCTTTGGCAATGATTTGGGCGAGGTCTTTTTCGTTGAGCGACTGCAACACATACACAGCAGCACGCGACAGCAAGGCTGAGTTCACCTCGAACGACGGGTTCTCGGTCGTCGCACCAATGAAGGTGAACAAACCCGACTCGACATGCGGCAAGAACGCGTCTTGCTGGCTCTTGTTAAAGCGGTGCACCTCGTCCACAAACATGATGGTGCGTTTGGGGTCGAGCGAATCGCGGGCGGCGATGGCTTGCTCCACCGATTCGCGAATTTCTTTCACGCCACCCAGCACGGCGCTGATGGACAAAAACTGCGCATCAAATGCATCGGCCATCAAACGGGCAATGGTGGTTTTACCGACACCGGGCGGTCCCCACAAAATGCAGCTGTGCGGTTGGCCTGACTCAAACGCCACCCGTAACGCCATGCCCTCGCCCAGCAAATGCTGCTGGCCAATGACTTCGCCCAGCGTGCGTGGACGCAAGCGCTCGGCAAGGGGAATGTGGGTGGAAGACACGCTTAAAAAGGCTTTGATTTGTAAAAGTTGTGAGTGTAGCGAAGGGGCTAGCGTCAACGCAGCAAACCTGCCATTTGAAACACCTCACGCCAAGCCGCCAACTTGCGCGCCAACGTCCAGCTGGCATTCGCTGGGCTGGTCGATGGCAGGCGGTGCACGGGCAAGCCCAGAGCGCGGGTGAGCTTGGCATGCTTAAAGCTCTCCCCGCCGTTGTGCGCAATGGCTACCAGCGCAGGGCAACGTGTGCGCAAGCTTTGTAAATCGTTGGGCTGCGCGTTTTGAATGTTGGCGTCTAGGCTGCCTTCGCGCTCACAGGAGGCGTACACATCCCACAAGCCCACGCCTTGGTTCAGCAACCACTGCACACGTTCGGCATAGGCCATGGTCAGCACAATGGCCGCATCGGACGACAACAGCGTGGCCATGATTTTCCAAAACTGGTTTTGCGGATGGCCGTAGTACTGCTGCGCACGCAACGAGGCCACGCCCGGAAAACTGCCCAGCACCACCAAGCGCGTATGGGCGTCGAGCAAAGGCGGTAAGCCTTGCAACACGGGCACAGCCTCCGTCATGTCTGGGTTCAAGGACGGATAACGCTCACGCCTTTGGGCGTCACAAAGTTAAACTGAGCCGCGCCGAGGTTCGCAGGGTTCACTTCAAAGCGTTCAAAACTCAGCACCGAGCGCTGGCCCATAGCGTCAAAAATTTCTAGCTTGCCTAAGCTCACTTGAGCGGCATCCGCACGCAAGCCCATGCGTACCGATTGGATGGTGCTCTCGCGATTCTTTGGCGTAGCTTGCACCCACTGCAAACCATCCGCATCGGCTTGAGCCTCCAGCGTGAACTCTTTTTGCAAAGCGCCTAAGTCAGCGGCTGTCGCGACCAATGCGGCAGGCGTGCTGCTCAAGGATTGCGTCTGTTTGCGTGCTGTCACTTGCTCAAGGTCGGCGTCATACAGCCACAATGTTTGGCCATCGGCCACGATGACTTGCGGGAACGGCTTGAGGTAGTCGAAACGAAAACGCGTGGGACGCACGAACGAAAACTGACCTGTGGATGTTTTGCTGCGAGCCGTGGTCTGCCCCGACTTGGCAGGCGATGTGACGACTTGCGTGAAGTCAGCGCGCCCCGCTTTGGTGGACTTCAAAAAAGTCTCCAACGTGTCCAAGCTGCCGGCACAAGCTGCACTTGCACACCAAGCAACGGCGGCGCAGAGGGCGATGACTCGCGCATTCAAACGCTTATTCATCTCGTTCACTCGTCACGCTTGGGTACCAAAATTTCGCGTTGGCCATTGCTGCTCATGGCGCTGACCATGCCGGCCTTTTCCATGTCTTCCACCAAGCGTGCGGCACGGTTGTAGCCAATCTTTAAGTGACGCTGCACCAGCGAGATGCTGGCCTTGCGGTTTTTCAGCACCACCTCCACGGCTTGGTCATACATGGGGTCTTTTTCGGCAGGCACTTCGCCAAATAAATCGGGGCCTGAGGCATTGCCGTCGCCATCGACGGTACCGCCTTCGAGCACGCCTTCGATGTAGTCGGGCTCGCCTTGGCTCTTCAAATAGTTCACCACACGGTGAACTTCTTCGTCACTCACAAACGCGCCATGCACACGCACGGGAAAGCCTGTGCCGCTGGCCATGTAGAGCATATCGCCCATGCCCAGCAAGGCCTCCGCGCCCATTTGGTCAAGAATGGTTCGGCTGTCAATCTTGGAGCCTACTGAGAACGCGATACGCGTGGGGATGTTGGCTTTGATCAGACCGGTGATGACGTCCACACTGGGGCGCTGGGTGGCCAAAATCAAATGGATACCTGCAGCACGCGCCTTTTGCGCCAAACGGGCAATGAGTTCTTCAATCTTCTTGCCCACCACCATCATCAAGTCGGCCAACTCGTCAATCACCACCACGATGTGGGGCAAGCGTTGCAGTGGCTCGGGCTGCTCAGGCGTCAAGCTAAAGGGGTTGTAAATGAATTCTTCACGCGCAGCGGCTTCGTCAATCTTGGCGTTGTAGCCAGCGAGGTTACGCACGCCCAGTTTGCTCATGAGTTTGTAGCGCTTTTCCATTTCGCCCACGCACCAGTTCAGGCCGTGTGCGGCTTGGCGCATGTCGGTGACCACGGGGGCCAGCAAGTGTGGAATGCCTTCGTAGACCGACATTTCCAACATCTTGGGGTCAATCATGAGCAAACGTACATCGCGGGCTTCGGCTTTGTAGAGCAAGGACAAAATCATGGCGTTGATACCCACCGACTTACCC
>CANFZT010000067.1 GCA_947451565.1 Comamonadaceae bacterium
ACCGGCGCACGCAGCACCGACGAAGAAGTGCTGGAGAAATTGGCCGAAGACTACCCGCTGCCTGCCAAAATTTTGGAGCACCGGTCTCTCAGCAAACTCAAAGGCACTTACACCGACAAGCTGGCGCTCATGGCCCTGCCCCGCACAGGCCGCGTGCACACGCACTACGCGCAAGCGGTGGCGGTGACAGGCCGCTTGTCGAGCAACGACCCCAATTTGCAGAACATCCCAATTCGTACCGCCGAAGGCCGCAAAGTGCGCGAGGCGTTTGTGGCCCCTGCAGGCTGCGTCATTGCCAGTGCAGACTACAGCCAGATTGAGCTGCGCATCATGGCGCACATCAGTGGTGACGAGGCTTTGGTCAAAGCCTTTCACGAGGGTTTAGACGTGCACCGTGCCACCGCGGCTGAAGTGTTTAGCGTGGGCGTAGATGCCGTGAGCAGCGAGCAACGCCGTTACGCCAAGGTCATTAACTTTGGCCTCATCTACGGCATGAGTGCATTTGGTTTGGCCAAAGCGCTTGGCATCGACAACACGGCAGCCAAGAATTACATCACCCGTTATTTCGAGCGCTTCGCGGGTGTGAAGCGCTACATGGACGACACACGCGAGCAAGCCAAAGCGCAAGGCTACGTGCAAACTGTGTTTGGACGCCGCTTGTACCTGCCCGAAATCAACAGCCCTAACGGTCCCCGCCGCGCAGGCGCAGAGCGCGCCGCCATCAACGCCCCCATGCAAGGCACGGCGGCAGACCTCATCAAGATGAGCATGGTGGCCGTGCAAAAAGCCATTGATGAACAACAACGCCAAACCAAAGTCATCATGCAAGTGCATGATGAACTGGTGTTTGAAGTGCCCGATTCAGAGGTTGAGTGGGTTCGCACCGAAGTGCCACGCCTGATGGCTGAAGTGGCGCAGCTCAAAGTGCCGTTGTTGGCTGAGGTGGGGGTGGGGCCTAACTGGGACAAAGCGCATTGATAATTCACCTATGACCCTGATTTCAATTCTTGTCGGCACCTTGGTCGCTGGCATAGGCAGTGTGTGGCTGGCGGCCTTGTTGGCCTATGCGCTCCTTTCGCGTTTTACCCAGCATTTGCTCAGTCTCGCAGCGGGTGCTTTGCTGGCCACGGCGTTCACGCGCTTGTTGCCTGAGGCCTTTGAGCTATCGGTCGAGGCGGGTGTTTCAGCACAGGCTTTGTTTGCTGCCTTGTTGGTGGGTTTGGTATTTTTCTTTTTGCTCGACAAGGCTGAGTTGTGGCATCACGGACATGAGCATGGCAATGAGCCGGCACATGCCCCTCACACGCACTCACACGATCACGGTTCACATGCCCCTCATGCCCATGAAGATCACCATGGACATGACCATCTCAGCGGAGGCTGGGCGGTGCTGCTGGGCGATAGCGTGCACGCCTTTGGTGATGGCATTTTGATTGCGGCTGCTTTTGTGGCTGATCCACGGTTGGGCGTGGCCGCCGCTTTGGCCGTGATGGCGCATGAAGTACCACACCATGTGGGTGACTTGGTGGTGTTGCGCCAAACGCTGAACAACCCACGCGCTGCTTTGTTCAAGCTCAGTCTGGCTGGTGGTGTGACTGCGATTGGTGGTGTGATGGGCTACTTGCTGGTGGGCGCACTGCATGAGTACTTGCCCTTCTTTTTGGTGGTGGCGGCCAGCAGCTTTATATATGTGGCGCTGGCTGACTTGATTCCCCAGTTGCAAAAGCGTTTGAGCCCTCGTGAAACAGCGGCTCAGGTGGCGTGGCTGTTCGCTGGCATCGCCTTAGTGGCGACGCTGGGTGAGTGGGCTCAGCACTAATTTAAGATTTTTCGCAGGGCAGGCCAGGCGTGTTGCACCACTCGCTCCAGCTGCCCGCATACAGCGCCGTGCGGCCTAGGCCCGCCACTTCCATGGCCAACACATTGGGCACAGCGCTCACGCCACTGCCACAGTGGTGCACCACTGTTTCGGGTTGGATGTCGCCGAGCAGGGTCGCAAATTCAGCACGCAGTTCATCCGCACTTTTGAAAAAGCCTTCTGCATTTAGGTTGGTGTTGAACGGGCGGTTGAGTGCCCCTGGAATGTGGCCGGCCACAGGGTCGAGGGGTTCCACTTCGCCGCGATAGCGTGGTGCACCGCGTGCGTCGATGAGGGTTTGCTGGCCATTGTTCAAGTGGGCAGACACGGTAGCCGTGTTCACCAACTTCACCAAAGGTTCGCGCAGCACAAAGTTGCCTGGCGCGCGCGCCGCTTCTTCGCCAGATGCCAGCGCACCGCCCACCGCCACCCACGCTTGTAAACCACCATCGAGCACCGCCACGGCTTCGTGGCCGCACCACTTGAGCATCCACCACAAGCGGCCGCAGTAGTTCATGCCGTTGCGGTCGTACACCACCACTTGGGTGTTGTGGTTCATCCCGATGATTTTGAGCCAGGCCGCGAAACTTTCACGTTGGGGAAGCGGATGTCGGCCACCGTTGACCCGTAGAGCGGGGTCATGTGTGGCGAGGTGCTGGTCTAAATCGGCGTGTTGTGCGCCTGCGATGTGCTGCTCCGCATATTGGGCGTGGCCCGCAGGCGGGTTCATTAAATCAAAGGTGCAGTCCAACACCAACAGTGGTGTGCCGCTGGCTTGCAAGTTTTGAAGCTGTGCAGCAGAAATGAGTGTGGTGAACATGGTGGGCTCCTAGATGGCTTCAAATGCGAGGGGTTGGTTTAATGTTCTTCAGCAGGCGCATTGGGTGCCGCACGCGCACGCAATAAGGTGGCGGCCATGCCGCTGGTCACGATGAGGGCCATGCCTGTCCAGCCCATCCATGGAATGTCGTCGCCAAACAGCAGCAAGCTGTACAGCGCGGCAAACACAATGCCTGAATACTGCAAATTGGCCACGACCAAGGTGGCACCTTTGCTGTAAGCGCGTGTCATGCACAGTTGGCCGAGCGAGGCAAAGACGCCCACGGGCAGCAGCCACACGGCGTGTTGCCAATGCCATTCAGAAATACCGGCAAATCCCATGCCGATCAGTCCTGCCACGGTGGTGCCAATGGCAAAGTAAAACACGGTGCGCGTCTCGGGCTCGCCGATACGGCCCAAGGCCATGACTTGTATATAGGCAAAAGCCGCCGCAAAGCCCGACATCAAACCAATCAGACCGGCAAAGATTTGATTTTGTTCGACGGTGGGGCGCAACATCATCACCACACCTGCAAAACCTGCCATCACACTCAAAGCCAGCGGACCTTGTGACCAAGGGCTGCGATCGTCCTGGGGTTTCCAGTTGATCAGTGCCCCGCCAACTAAAAATGCTGCAATCCACACACTACTCATGTAGTTGAGTGTCATGGCGGTGGCGAGGGGGAGTTTGGCAATCGCGTAAAACCACGCGCTGAGCGACAGCACCCCAATTGTGGAGCGCCACAGGTGCATGCTCGGGTACTGTGTGCGGAGTGATATTTTTTGTTGTTTGGCGATGATGGCTAAAAACGCCAAGCCCACCACGCCACGGTAGAACACCAACTCTGCCGAATTGAAATGTTCAGAGCCAAACTTGACGCAAACCCCCATGGTGGCAAAAAAGGCTGCACCCAGCAGCATCCACAAGGCTTGCATCAGGCTTTAAGTCTTGGTGAAGTTGAGTTTGCCGCGGTACCACTCGTGGAAGTGCTGCATGCCGTCTTCCATGGGGCTTTGGTAAGGGCCGACTTCGTTGTCACCGCGTTGCATCAGGGCTTTGCGGCCGGCGTCCATGCGCTCGGCAATTTCGTCGTCCTCGATGCACGTTTCCATGTAGGCGGCTTGCTGTGCCTCGACAAATTCGCGCTCGAAGGCCACGATTTCTTCTGGGTAATAGAACTCCACCATGTTCAGCGTTTTAGTGGGGCTGATGGGGTGCAGCGTGGAGACTGTGAGCACATGTGGATACCACTCCACCATGATGTGTGGGTAGTACGTGAGCCAAATGGCACCGCGCTCTGGGAGCTCACCGTTGCGGTATTTCAGCAACATGTCGTGCCAGGTTTGGTAGGTGGGTGAGCCAGGTTTACCAAAGCCTTTAGAGACGCCCACGGTTTGCACCGAGTAGTTGTCTTTGAATTCCCAGTTCAGATCATCACAGGTGACGAACTGACCCAAGCCTGGGTGGAAGGGGCCGACGTGGTAGTCCTCAAGGTAAACCTCGATGAAGGTTTTCCAGTTGTAATTGCACTCATGCAACTCAACGCGATCGAGGGCAAAGCCCGTGAAATCTAAGGCTGCGCGTGGGCCCATGTTGGCCAAGTCGGCTTCGATGTCCACGCCATTGTCTTCAAACAGCAAACCGTTCCACTCACGCAACTTGTAGTTGTTGAGGTTCAGGCACGGGTCGTGCGAGAAGTGGGGTGCGCCTAGCAGCTCACCTGAGGGGGCGTAGGTCCAGCGGTGCAAAGGGCACACAATGTTGCCGCCCGCCGAGCCTGGGGCCTGGTTGTGTAAAGAGCCACGGCCCTTGAGCATCACTGCTTGACGGTGACGACATACGTTGGATATCAGCTCCACGCCTTTGGCTGAGCGCACAAGCGCACGCCCTTCGCCTTCGTGCGGCAAAGCGTAGTAGTCGCCCACGTTGGGCACGGCAAGCTGATGGCCCACATAACGGGGCCCGAGCTGAAAGATGGTCTCCAGTTCGCGCTGAAAAAGCGCCTCATCGAAGTAACTGGTAACTGGTAGTTGGGCTTGCGCCTGCTGCAGTTGAAGACTTAAATCAGACATGGGTGACCTGACCTAAAGACTCCCCACAGGGAGAAGTGAAAAAAAATAAATCGGCCCGAAGGTCGATTGAAGGATGCCCATTGTACCCAAGGGGGCAAACTGTCTTGCGTATGCGGCCTAAAATGACAGGCTATTTGATACACCTCAACACTGGATTGCGCACATATGCCCAAAGCTAAAACTCTTCACAACGCCCAAGACACCGCGTCTGTTAGTTATGAGGCTGCTTTGAAAGAGTTGGAGAGCTTGGTTTCGCAAATGGAATCGGGCCAGTTGCCTCTGGCCGACTTGCTGTCGGGCTACCAACGTGGTGCCGAACTTTTGGGTTACTGCCGCGCTCAGTTGGATGCGGTGGAGCAACAAATCAAAGTGCTCGACAACGGTGCGTTGAAATCATGGACCCCGACGTGAGCGCATCCATGACCCCTAGCGAACTCGACCAATGGAGCAACCAGTGGCTGGCCACTGTGGAAGACGCGTTGTCGCGCTGGATCAGTCCACAGGCGCCAGCAGGCTTAGGCGAGGCCATGCGCTATGCCGTGTTAGATGGCGGTAAACGTTTGCGCCCATTGCTGGTGCTGGCCGCGCGTGAGGCTGTGGCTTACAGCGCGAAAGATGGGGCGTTCGACGAAGCTGCTTTACGTGCCGCCTGTGCGGTGGAATTGATTCATGCCTACTCGCTGGTGCACGACGACATGCCATGCATGGATAACGACGTGCTGCGTCGTGGCAAGCCCACGGTTCATGTGCAGTTTGGTGAAGCCCAGGCTTTGTTGGCGGGTGATGCTTTGCAGGCCCTGGCCTTTGAGTTCCTCACGCCAGAGTCATCTGCCATTCCTGACGCTGTGCAAGCGCGTTTGTGTCGCCTGCTCGCGACTTCAGCAGGCCATGCTGGCATGGCCGGTGGCCAAGCAATTGACCTCGCCAGCGTGGGGGTGGCATTGAGCGAAGACCAATTACGCCAAATGCACCGCCTGAAAACCGGTGCTTTGTTAGAAGGCAGCGTGATGATGGGTGCCGCTTGCGGAGAGGCCACGCCACAAGCCTTGAGCGGTTTGAAGCGCTATGGTCAAGCCTTGGGTTTGGCCTTTCAGGTGGTGGACGATATTTTGGATGTCATCGCCGATTCAGCCACGCTTGGTAAAACTGCAGGCAAAGATGCGGCGAACGACAAACCCACCTATGTGTCGTTGTTGGGTTTGGACGAGGCCAAGTCTTACGCGCAGTCGTTGTTGCGCGAGGCGCTGGACGCTTTGGACAGCACAGGCTTGACGCAAACCCACACACTGGCTGCCTTGGCCGAGCGCGTGGTGAACCGGAAAACTTGAACATGCCTAATTTGCTGCAAACCATCAATTCGCCCGTTGAGCTGCGGGCCGTGCCGCGCCATCAGTTGCCTGCGCTGGCCGATGAGTTGCGTTCGTACCTGATTCAAAGTGTGGCCAAAACGGGCGGGCACCTCAGCTCCAACCTCGGTACTGTTGAGTTGACCGTGGCCTTGCACTATGTGTTCAACACGCCGCATGACCGCATCGTCTGGGACGTGGGCCACCAAACCTACCCACACAAAATTTTGACGGGTCGCCGTGAGCAAATGAGCACGCTGCGCCAACGCCACGGCCTGAGCGGTTTCCCGCGCCGCGACGAAAGTGAGTACGACGCCTTTGGCACCGCCCACTCGTCCACCAGCATTTCCGCCGCCTTGGGTATGGCGATTGCCGCCCAGCAAAAAGGTGAGCAGCGCCACGCCATTGCCGTGATTGGCGATGGCGCGATGACCGCGGGGATGGCCTTTGAAGCTTTGAATAACGGCGGGGTGTCCACCGCCAAGCTGCTGGTCATCTTGAACGACAACGACATGTCGATCAGCCCGCCCGTGGGTGCGTTGAATCGCTATTTGGCGCAGTTGATGAGTGGCAAGTTTTACGCGGCGGCCAAAGAGGTGGGCAAACAAGTGCTCAAAGGTGCGCCGCCTTTGTTCGAGTTGGCCAAGCGTTTTGAAGAACACGCCAAAGGCATGGTGGTTCCTGCCACCTTATTTGAAAAATTTGGCTTCAACTACATCGGCCCGATTGATGGGCACGACCTTGAGTCGCTGATCCCGACCCTGGAAAATATCAAGCATTTGGAAGGCCCACAATTTCTGCATGTGGTGACCAAAAAAGGCCAAGGCTACAAACTGGCCGAGGCTGATCCCGTGGCCTACCACGGACCGGGCAAGTTTGACCCTGCTGTGGGTTTGGTGCCGAGTACGGGTGTGGCTAAAACCACGTTCACCCAAGTGTTTGGTCAGTGGTTGTGTGACATGGCCGAGCACGATCCGCTGTTGGTCGGTATCACGCCTGCCATGCGCGAAGGCTCGGGCATGGTGGCGTTTCATAAGCGCTTTCCCGAGCGTTACCACGACGTGGGGATTGCCGAGCAACACGCCGTCACGTTTGCCGCTGGTTTGGCTTGCGAGGGCGTCAAGCCCGTGGTGGCGATTTACTCCACCTTCTTGCAACGTGCATATGACCAAGTGATTCACGATGTGGCGCTGCAAAAGCTGCCCATGGTGCTGGCGCTAGACCGCGCAGGCATTGTGGGTGCCGATGGCGCCACGCACGCAGGTTTGTACGACATCCCCTTCATGCGCTGCATTCCCAATGTCAGTGTGGCTTGCCCTGCCGATGAAAACGAATGCCGTCAGCTGTTGACCACGGCTTACCAACAAGACCACTGCGTGGCCGTGCGTTACCCACGCGGTGCAGGTGTGGGCGTGCCAGTGCAGCCCGGTTTGCATGCCTTGCCATTTGGCAAGGGCGAAGTGCGTCGCGAGGGTAAGCGCATTGCCATCCTTGCCTTTGGCACCTTGCTCTATCCCGCGTTACAAGCGGGCGAAGCGCTGGATGCCACGGTGGTGAACATGCGTTGGGCCAAGCCGCTGGATATGGAACTCTTGGCCAAAATCGCGGCGACGCACGATGCGTTGGTCACGGTGGAAGAGGGCGCCATCATGGGAGGGGCTGGCTCCGCCGTGTTGGAGGCGTTGCAAGATTTAAAGCTGGTCAAACCTGTGTTGTTGCTGGGCATCGGTGATGTGTTCACCGAGCATGGCGATCCTGTGAAATTGCTAGCCGAGTTGGGCCTTGATGCGGCAGGCATTCAAGCCTCTATTTCTCAACGTTTTGATTGAAGTAATTTCACGCGGTTTGAAGATTTTTAAAATCCAAGTCCTTTTGGGGTAAACCCGTGCATCGAGGCGCTTGTGCAACTGCCTACAATGCCCCATCGCTGAAGCATAGCGCTGTAAAAAGTGCCTCTGTTCAGGATATGTTTTAACAACTCAAGGGAGTCTTTCATGGACCGTCGTTCCGTTATTAAAAACGCAGGTATTGCAGGTATTTTGGCTGCCGGTGCAGCCCCTGCAGTTCATGCTCAAGCTGCTATTCGTTGGCGCTTGGCTTCGAGCTTTCCTAAGTCTCTCGACACCATTCATGGTGCTGCTGACACATTCGCCAAGGCTGTCAAAGCCATGTCGGGTGGCAAGTTCGAAATTTCGGTCCACGCCGCTGGTGAAATCATGCCTGCATTCGGTGTGGTCGACGGTGTGCAACAAGGCTCCGTTGAAATGGCGCACACAGCCCCTTACTACTTCTTCGGCAAGGACGAAACATTTGCTTTGGGTTGTGCCATTCCTTTCGGCTTGAACAGCCGTCAGATGACAGCATGGATGTACGAAGGCAACGGTTTGAAGCTGATGCGTGAGTTTTACGCCAAGTACAACATCGTGAACTTCCCAGGCGGCAATACAGGCGCTCAAATGGGTGGCTGGTTCCGTAAAGAAATCAAATCTTTGAATGACTTGAAGGGCTTGAAGTTCCGCATTGGTGGCTTTGGTGGCAAGGTGTTGGAGCGCTTGGGCGTTGTGCCACAAAACATTCCTGGTGGGGATATTTACCCCGCGCTGGAAAAAGGCACGATTGACTCAGCCGAGTGGATTGGTCCTTATGACGATTTGAAATTGGGCTTCAGCAAAGTTGCGCCTTTCTACTATTACCCAGGCTTCTGGGAAGGTGGCCCAGAGTTGGACTTCTTCATCAACGACAAAGCATTCGCTGCCCTGTCACCTGAGAACAAGGCCATCGTGGAAGCTGCGGCTGCCATGGCACACACCGACATGCAAGCCAAGTACGATGCACGTAACCCCGCTGCCTTGAAGCAGTTGGTGGGCTCCGGCACTAAGTTGCGTGAGTTCCCCAAAGACGTGATGGCTGCGGCCTTCAAAGAGTCGATGGCGTTCTATGAGGAAATCGGCGCCAAAAACCCCAACTGGAAAAAGGTGTACTCAGACTACGCCAAGTTCCGTGCTGAGCAAAACCTGTGGTTCCAGTTCACAGAAGCCAAATTCGACTCGTTCATGCAAAAGCAAAAGCTGTAATTGAGCTGTTTGCAGGAACTAAAAAACCGCGCTTCGGCGCGGTTTTTTTATGAGCTATGTGTTTGAAATTTTAAAACTCGCGGAACGCCGCCAGCTCGGCGCTCAAGCGTTCGCACTCGCGCTGCACATGAGCACTGCTGACGTAGAACACCGCAAATTTACCCATCAAGGTGCGCACGTAAAAACGCGGTGCCATGAACCACTCCAAGCCACGAATGCGGATGAGCTTGGCATAGGCCAATTCGTCATACGTCATGTGCTTGTCCCAAATCCAGGTTTGGTGAATCCCTGTCGCATCCAATCGCGCACGGCTGTGCATGACGTGCCATGTGGTCCAAGCAAGCAAAGCCCACCCCAACACAAACCAACCTGCGGCACGCAAGCCGTTGAAGCCGGTGTCGCCACCAAACTTACCTTGCTGCCACAGCGTGAGTAGCCAGTAGCCCGAGCCCAGCAGCGTGGCCCATGTGATGGCTTGAAATGCACGCGAGAACGCTGGGCCTTCAATCCCGTCATCGGTCGACGGATGAAACACGAAGGGTGTTGGGCCTAAGGCCGTTGGCGTTGAAGGTTCGGAGGTGGTCATGGGCTGTGTCTTTTGGCTGGCAATAAAAAACCCCTCTCGGGTTGACCGGAGGGGCTGATCGTAAGTTAAGACTTTATTTTTTGAACAAGTCTTCCATCCGCTTTTGCTCCTCGGCCGAGTTTGCGCCAGCAGAGGGCTTGGCACCATCGAGTTTGAGCTCGGCTTCAGGTACTTCTTGTTCGGTAGGCATTTCGATGACCACTTTGTCTAGATCCACTTTTTCTTCTTTATCCAAGAACATGGTCACGGTTTCGGGCACAAAAATCACGATCACGACCAAGACCAGCTGCATGATGACCCAAGGGATGGCCCCCATGTAGATGTCGTTGGACTTGACGGGTTTTTCAATGCGACCTTCTTTGAACAAGGTGTCCGCAATCCCGCGTAAATAAAACAGCGCAAAACCGAAGGGCGGGTGCATGAAGCTGGTTTGCATGTTCACGCACAGCAGCACACCGAACCACACCATGTCGATGCCCATCTTCTCAGCGACGGGACCGAGCATGGGCAATATGATGAAGGCGATTTCAAAGAAGTCTAAGAAGAACGCCAAGAAGAAGATGAAAATGTTCACCACTACCAAGAAGCCTACTTGGCCGCCGGGTAGGCCCGTCAGCAAATGTTCGACCCACTTGGCACCGTCTACGCCTTGGAAGACCATGGAGAAGACGCGTGAACCAATCAAGATGAACACCACCATGGCGGTGAGGCGCATGGTGCTGTGCATGGCTTCCCAAACCAAGGCTTTGTCTAAACGGTTATGAATGGCAGCCAAGATCAAGGCGCCAACGCAACCCATCGCGCCCGCTTCGGTAGGCGTGGCAATGGCTGTGTTGATGCCTGGCAAGCCACCCATCGAGCCCAAGACCGCGAAGATCAGGAAGGCTGATGGAATGATGCCGCGCAAGCACTTCATCCACAGATGAAAACCGTCAGCGGTGCGGGCTTCCTTCGGGATGCCTGGCACATGGTCAGGCTTGACCAATCCGAGGCCAAAGGTGTAGAGCGCAAAGATGCCGACTTGCAGCATCGAGGGACCCCAAGCGCCTTTGTACATGTCGCCCACAGAGCGGCCAAGTTGGTCAGCCATCACCACCAAGACGAGTGAAGGGGGGACCAACTGGGTGATGGTGCCTGAGGCCGCCAACACGCCTGTGGCGTAGCGCATGTTGTAGCCGTAGCGAATCATCACAGGCAGTGAAATCAAAGCCATGGCAATCACTTGGCCTGCCACGGTCCCGGTGATAGCCCCCAAAATGAAGCCCACGATGATGACCGAGTAGCCCAAGCCACCGCGCACGGTGCCAAACAGCTGACCCATCGAGTCGAGCATGTCTTCGGCGAGGCCACACTTTTCAAGAATGGCACCCATGAAGGTGAAGAAGGGGATGGCCAACA
>CANFZT010000068.1 GCA_947451565.1 Comamonadaceae bacterium
CAATATCTTCACGCTGGCCAACGGTCGACTCTTCCAAGAAGAGATCGAATCGCTGGAAGAACTCTCCAAATTCCAACCCATCTGGGTTGACCTCGAAGCGCCCACGCTTGAGGAAAAACGCTGGATCAAACAGTACTACGAACTCTCCATCCCTGAAGATGCGATGGACGAGGACATCGAGGAATCGGCCCGTTTCTACGAAGAAGACAACGGCGAACTGCATATCCGCAGCGACTTTTTGATTGCCGATGAAGACGAGCCGCGCACGGTGCGCGTGGCGTTCATCTTGAACCAAAATAACGCCTCGCTGCGCAGCCGCGGCGTACTTTTCTCAATCCACGACGAAGACGTGCCCGTGTTCCGCCTGCTGCGCATGCGCGCGCGCCGCGCGCCGGGCTTGATTGAAGATGACAAAGACGTCTTGCTCAAACTCTTTGACGCCGACGCCGAATACTCGGCGGACACGCTAGAAGGCATTTACGACCAGCTCGAAAAAGCAGGTAAGTTGGTACTTTCTGAAGACGTCACTGACGAATTGGCCGGTGAAGTGCTGGGCGCCATTGCCCGCCAAGAAGACTTGAACGGCCGCATTCGCCGCAACGTAATGGACACCCGTCGCGCGGTGAGTTTCATGATGCGCTCGCGCATGCTCAACGCCGACCAGTTTGAAGAGGCTCGCCAAATCTTGCGCGACATCGAGTCGCTCGACAACCACACGGCCTTTTTGTTTGACAAGATCAACTTCTTGATGGACGCGACCGTGGGTTTCATCAACATCAACCAGAACAAGATCATCAAGATCTTCTCGGTGGCCAGCGTGGCGTTGCTGCCGCCCACGTTGATTGCCAGCATTTACGGCATGAACTTCCAGTACATGCCTGAGCTCGACAAAGCATGGGGTTACCCGCTCGCCTTGTGCCTCATGATTGCCAGTGCTTTGGTGCCCATGTGGTACTTCCGCAAACGCGGCTGGCTCAAGTAATCAAACCGCCAGTGTGGCCAGCAGACGGTCAAGCACCGCCACGCTGTAACGGCTGGCGATGCTTTGAATGAAGCGGGGAAAGTCCACATGTGCAGCATCGTCGGCGCGGTCTGAAATGGTTCGCACAGCCGCCAAGGGCACGCCATAGTCGTGGCACACCTGCGCGACGGCCGCGCATTCCATTTCGACCGCCAAAGCATCGGGCAACTCGCGTTGCAAAGCTTGGCTCTCTACAGTTTGCGACACGAAGCGGTCACCACTGGCGATCAAGCCTTGGTGTACTTGTGCATTTGCCAAATCTAAGTTGAGCCACTCGGCGGGCGGCAACGTGGCCAACATGTCTTGCATGGCCAACGGCGCCGCCCCCGCCAGGGCGTTGCTCAATACAGCATCCGCTGGAAAACGCGTCATGCCGGTCAACGGCACTTGATGACGAGGGAACAAGGGCGACGCATCCATGTCATGCTGAATGAATTCACGCGCCACCACCACATCGCCCACATTCACCTGAGGCGCTAAGCCACCGGCCACACCCGTAAAGACCATGCGGCTCACGCCAAAACGTTCAATCAGGGTTGTGGCGGTGGAGGCTGCGGCCACCTTGCCGATGCGTGAGAGCACAGCCACTACCTCGTGGCCATGCCAGTGCCCCACCCAGAACTCGCGGCCAGCCACCACTGTTTTTTGTTCGTCGGGCATGCGTGCCAGCACGGCGGCCAGCTCTTCGTGCATGGCGCTAACCAGCGCAATGCGACTCATGCTGGTTTTTGGTCGCGCAGTTCGCGGCGCAGCACCTTGCCCACCGGCGTTTTGGGCAACTCGGTACGGAACTCCACCACGCGCGGCATTTTGTAGCCCGTGAGGTTGTGGCGGCAATGCTCCAGCACCTGTGCTTCGGTCAAGGCGGGGTCTTTCTTGACCACCACCAATTTGACGGCTTCACCCGAGCGCTCGTCTGGAATGCCAATCACCGCGCACTCCAGCACACCCGCCAAACCCGCCACCACTTCTTCCACCTCATTGGGATAGACGTTGAAGCCGCTGACCAAAATCATGTCCTTCTTGCGGTCGACGATGCGGAAAAAGCCACGCTCATCCATCACACCCACATCACCAGACTTGAAGAAACCATCGGCGGTCATCACGCGCGCGGTTTCATCGGGACGTTGCCAATAACCCGCCATCACTTGTGGGCCACGAATGGCAATCTCACCGGGCGTTCCCACTGGCACTTCGTTGCCGTCATCGTCGATGATTTTCATCTCGGTGCTGGGCAATGGCACGCCAATGGAGCCGGTGAACACTTTGCTGGTCACAGGGTTGCTGCTGGCGGCAGGGCTGGTTTCGGACAAACCATAGGCCTCACAAATCGGACAGCCTGTTTTTTCTAACCACAGCTTGGCAACCGGTCCTTGCACCGCCATGCCCCCACCTAAAGACACCTGCAAATGAGACCAATCCACCTTGTTGAAGTCGGGGTGGTTGGCCAAAGCGTTGAACAGGGTGTTGACCGCTGGGAAGATATGAAAGCGATGTTTGGTCAACTCTTTGATCACCGCGGGCAAATCACGCGGGTTGGGAATGAGCACGGAGCACCCGCCCATGCGCATGCACGACATCAGGTTCACGTTAAAAGCGAAGATGTGATACAGCGGCAAAGCACAAATGAACGTCGGAATTTCGTTGGCAGGAATGCGCTTGAGCGCAGGGCCACACCACTCCGAAGCTTGCAACATGTTGGCCACCAAGTTGCGGTGCAACAGCTCGGCGCCTTTGGCCACGCCCGTGGTACCGCCTGTGTATTGCAACACCGCCAAATCGTCGCCGTGAATTTCGGGCGCCGTCAATGTGCAGCGCTCGCCTAGCGTCAAGGCGTCGTTGAAACGCACCGCCATCGGCAACTCAAAGGAGGGCACCATTTTTTTAATTTTGCGCACCACATGGTTCACCAAGGTCCCTTTGAGCCATCCCAAACGGTCGCCCATGGCGCACAACACCACATGCTTGATCGGTGTACGCGTCAAGCACTCTTGCAAAGTGGCGCCAAAGTTTTCCAACACCACAATGGCTTTGGCATCTGCATCTTTGAGCTGCGCTTCTAGCTCGCGCGAGGTGTAAAGCGGGTTGATATTGACCACCACAAAACCCGCACGCAATACCGCAGCAACCGCAATGGGGTATTGCAACGTATTGGGCAGCATGATGGCCACACGGTCACCCAACACCAAGCCTAGGCTTTGCAAATAAGCGGCAAACACTTGGCTCAAACGATCTAGCTCGCGGTAACTAAGGCCACGCCCCAAGAAACTAAATGCCGTTCGATCGCCGTATTGGCGAAAACTTTCTTGCATCAAGTCCACCAGCGAGCTGTAGGCGCTGGTGTCAATTTCGGCGGGCACCCCCTCTGGGTAGGCGCTTAACCAAGGCTTCTGTGCTGCATTCATTCAATCGCCTTCACCATGTCTTCAACCACCTTCTTGGCGTCACCAAACACCATCATGGTCTTGTCCATGTAAAACAGTTCATTGTCCAAGCCCGCATAACCCGAGGCCATCGAGCGCTTGTTCACAATCACCGTCTTGGCTTTGTAGGCTTCCAAGATAGGCATGCCGTAAATCGAGCTGCCCTTCTCCAACGCCGCAGGGTTCACCACGTCGTTGGCCCCCAAGACAATGGCCACATCCACTTGGCCGAATTCGCCGTTGATGTCTTCCATTTCAAACACTTGGTCATAGGGCACTTCGGCCTCGGCCAGCAACACGTTCATGTGTCCAGGCATGCGACCCGCCACCGGGTGAATCGCGTACTTCACGCTAATGCCTTTGTGCATCAGCTTCTCTGCCAACTCGTTCACCGCATGCTGCGCACGCGCCACCGCCAAACCGTAGCCAGGCACGATCACCACCGACTCGGCATTGGCCAAAATGTAGGCCGCATCATCGGCACTGCCACTCTTCACGGGGCGTTGCTCTTGCGCGCCGGCCACGGCCGTGACAGCCTCGGCACCAAAACCGCCCAAGATCACGCTGAAGAAGGAACGGTTCATCGCCTTGCACATGATGTAGCTCAGAATCGCACCCGAGCTACCCACCAAGCTACCCGCAATGATGAGCATGCTGTTGTTGAGCGA
This sequence comes from Comamonadaceae bacterium, assembly GCA_947451565.1. GTDB lineage: Bacteria > Pseudomonadota > Gammaproteobacteria > Burkholderiales > Burkholderiaceae_C > Limnohabitans. The sequence goes on from CANFZT010000068.1 coordinate 4,113, forward strand.
GAAGCCAATGCCCGCTGCCGCCCAACCCGAGTAGCTGTTGAGCATGGACACCACCACTGGCATGTCCGCACCGCCGATCGGGATGATGATGAGCACGCCCATCACAAACGACAAAGCGAGCATGGCGAAGAACGCAGTCCAGCTTTCGGTCGCCACAAACATCAAACCCAAACCGATGGTGACCAAACCCAATACGAGGTTGAGCATGTGTTGGCCTGCAAAGCTCACCGGCGTGCCCTGGAACAAACGGAATTTGTACTTGCCCGAGAGCTTGCCAAACGCAATCACCGAGCCACTGAAGGTGATCGCGCCGATGGCCGCACCGAGGAACAGCTCTAAGCGGTTACCGGCTGGAATAGGGAAGCGCTGCATCATCTCAGTGATGACCACGCCCGACGTCGTTTGCACCTTGGTGATCAACTCTTGCGGGGCTGGTGTGATGCCAAACGCCCAAGGCTCTGCCACGGCCGCCACGCCAATGAACACCGCAGCCAAACCAATCATGCTGTGCATGAAGGCCACCAGCTCTGGCATTTTGGTCATCTCAACACGTTGCGCCATGAGGGTGCCGGCACCGCCACCGACAACCAGGCCCGCTAAAACCCAGCCCATTCCCATGCTCGAACCCGACAGCTTCACAATCAACGCCGCCGTGGTCAGCACGGCAATTGTCATGCCCGTCATGCCAAACACGTTGCCGCGAATGGAGGTGGTGGGGTGACTCAAACCTTTGAGCGCTTGGATGAAACACACACTCGCCACCAAATACATCAAGGTGACGAGGTTCATAGAAACAAAGTCCATGTTCATGCTTTGTCTCCTGCAGTTGCCTTAGCTGGTTTGTCTTTTTTCCTGAACATCTCCAGCATGCGACGCGTGACCATAAAGCCACCAAATACGTTGACCGCAGCCAGCGCCACCGCCAACACACCCATGGTTTTACCCAGCGTGGTTTGCGTCATGGCCGCAGCCAGCATGGCGCCCACAATGACGATGGCTGAGATGGCATTGGTCACCGCCATGAGCGGGGTGTGCAAGGCCGGCGTCACGGTCCAAACAACGTGGTAACCCACGTAGATGGCCAACACAAAAATAATCAAGTTGACGAGGGTGGGAGAGACTGCATCCATGTTGTTGTTCCTCGTTTTTATTTCTTCACCACCGCGCCATCGCGGGTGACTAAGCAAGCAGCCACGATGTCGTCTTCTAGATCAATGTGCAGCGCACCTTCTTTGTTGATGACGAGCTTCAAGAAGTCGAGCACGTTGCGCGCGTAAAGGGCGCTGGCGTCAGCGGCCACCAGGGCCGGCAAGTTGGTTTCGCCCACGATCGTCACGCCGTGCTTGATGACGGTCTTGCCGGCTTCGGTCAGCGGGCAATTGCCATCAGTCCCGTTGGCGCCTTTGCCTGCCGCAATGTCAATGATGACCGCGCCGGGCTTCATGGCCTTGACCATGTCTTCGGTCACCAGCACAGGAGCTGCGCGACCGGGAATGAGCGCCGTGGTGATGACGATGTCTGCCAGTGCCACACGCTTGGCCACTTCCACCTTTTGGCGGTCCAACCAGCTTTGCGGCATGGGGCGGGCATAACCTCCCACGCCTTCGGCCGCATCTTTTTCATCTTGGCTTTCAAACGGTACGTCGATGAACTTCGCGCCGAGTGACTCCACTTGTTCTTTCACACTGGGGCGAACGTCGGTCGCTTCAATCACGGCGCCCAAACGCTTGGCGGTGGCAATGGCTTGCAAGCCCGCTACCCCCACACCGAGGATGACCACACGAGCCGCTTTGACAGTGCCAGCCGCCGTCATCAACATGGGGAAGAAGCGTTGGTATTTGTCAGCTGCCAGCATGACGGCTTTGTAGCCTGCGATGTTGGCCTGTGAGGACAACACGTCCATGCTTTGTGCGCGGGTGGTGCGGGGTGCGGCTTCCAGTGCAAAACCTGTGGCACCTGCCGAAGCCAAGCGCTGCAAAGCGTCTGCATGGAAGGGCTCCAACATACCCACCACCGTGCTGCCGGACTTGACGCTTGCAGCCTCAGCGGCTTCGGGGGCGCGCACCTTGAGCACCAAATCACAACCCCAAGCGCCAGCGGCATCGACCACCTCGGCACCCACCGCCACATAAGCTGCATCTGGCACGCTGGCGCCAACCCCTGCCCCAGCTTGCACGCGGACGTTGTGCCCTTGGGAAATGAGTTTTTTGGCCGTCTCAGGCGTGACGGCCACGCGGGTCTCACCTGCCGTCGTCTCGGCGGGAACACCTATCAACATGCGCTTCTCCTCATGTGGGTACTTATTTTTGTCAGAGTGATGCAAGGTTACACGACTTTCCAAAGGCGGCAGAGACGGATTTACCCGAAAGATAATGCGTAGATGAATAAACGTTGGAAACCCAGTGTCACCGTCGCCGCCATCATTGCGCGCGAGGGTCGTTATCTGCTCATCGAAGAGCATACGCCCGAAGGTTTGCGCCTGAACAACCCCGCCGGCCACCTCGACCCGGGCGAATCCCCCGAAGACGGCTGCGCACGCGAAGCATTCGAAGAAACCACCTTCACCTTCAAACCCACAGAGATGGTGGGTATCTACATGTCTCGTCTGCTGCGCCCCGCCCGCGAAGGGTTCGCTGCTGAAGACGTGACCTACTTGCGCTTGGCCTATTGCGGCGATTTGGGCGAACAAGTCGCGGGCGCCAAACTGGACAAAGGCATCGTGCGCACCCTGTGGATGACACCCGAAGAAATACGCGCGAACGCGCACCGCCTGCGCAGCCCCTTGGTACTGCGCTGCATGGAAGACCACTTGGCTGGACAACGTTTTCCGTTAGGCCTGATTTACACAGACCCCAGTGTGCTGAGCGGCACAAAGGGATAATTGCCGCATGGCAAATAACAAACGTGTGGTGGTGGGGTTGAGCGGCGGCGTGGACTCCGCTGTCAGCGCCTACTTGTTGAAACAGCAAGGCTACGACGTCGTCGGCATCTTCATGAAAAACTGGGAAGACGATGACGACAGCGAGTACTGCTCGTCCAACATCGACTTCGTGGATGCCGCTGCCGTGGCCGATGTGATTGGCATTGAGATTGAACACGTCAACTTTGCCGCTGAGTACAAAGACCGCGTGTTCGCCGAGTTCTTGCGCGAGTACCAAGGCGGCCGCACACCCAACCCCGACATTTTGTGCAACGCGGAGATCAAGTTCAAAGCCTTCTTAGATCATGCCATGCGCCTGGGCGCTGAAAAAATTGCCACTGGCCATTACTGCCGCGTGCGCGACGTGGGCGGTGAGTTTCAACTGCTCAAAGGCTTAGACCCCAGCAAAGACCAAAGCTATTTTTTGCACAGATTGAACCAAGCGCAACTGTCTAAAACTCTGTTCCCCGTGGGAGAACTACACAAAACCGAAGTGCGGCGCATTGCAGATGAAATAGGTTTGCCCAACGCCAAGAAAAAAGACTCGACCGGCATTTGCTTCATTGGCGAGCGCCCGTTCCGCGAGTTTTTGAACCGCTACATCGCCAACGAGCCAGGCCCCATCAAAGACGAACGCGGTCGCAAAATTGGCACGCATGTGGGCCTGAGCTTTTACACCTTGGGCCAACGCCAAGGCTTAGGCATTGGCGGCTTGAAGGAAAAGGGAGCACAGCGCGGTGGTGGCGAACACCAGCCGTGGTTTGTAGCCCGCAAAGACATGGCCACCAACACCTTGTACGTCGTGCAAGGCCACGACCACGCTTGGTTGCTTTATGGCTCGCTGCACGCCGACGACCTGAGCTGGTGTGCCCCGCACCAGCCAGCGCCCGGCCGCTACGCTGCCAAAACCCGCTACCGCCAAGCCGATGCGCCGTGCGATCTGAGCTACAACGACGAAGGCGAGCTGGTGCTCGCCTTTGATGACCCTCAATGGGCCGTCACGCCCGGCCAATCGGCGGTGTTGTATGACGGTGAGGTGTGTATGGGCGGCGGGGTCATTGCCAGCGCTGCAGCGCTGAGCGCGACCCCTGCCTGAGTTGCCCGCGGCCTTAATGCCGCGGTGGTTTTACTTGAGGACTGCGGCTGCAGGCACTTTGGCTTCCACTTTCTTGCTGGCATCGGTCTTCACAACAGCTGTTTTTTCTTTCACCACTTTTTTGGGTTCAGCTTTAGCCACAGGTGCAGCTTCAGCCTTAGCAGTTGCAGCGGCCACGGCAGGCGCGGCGGTTGCAGGTGTTGCCACTGGTGCAACCGGTGTGGTTGCGAACGCGGCAGCAGAGAAAGCACCAACGATCAAAGAGGCAATCAACTTGTTCATACAAAATTTCCTTTGAGGTTTTGAACAACTCCAACATCGGAGTGATCAAACAACGGAGGCTGATACACAACTGTTGACGTAAATATTTAATTATTTTGGTCAACGTTTTTGCCTGTGTTTCGTTGTGCCGCTTTAACTCAATCGCCAAATTTGCCAATAGACTTCTCACATGTCTTCTGTTTTTCACTTCTTCTCTTATGCCTAATTGGGGCGTCTTCGTTGCACGCTTACTGAGCGCCATTGGCTCGTGGTTAGACGCGAGCAATTTGCGCAACCGTGTCTATCAATTACAAGAAGAAAACGAAATCATGCGCGTCGCGTTGGACGACATTCAACGCATGGACGCTGAAGGGCGCATTGGCTGGATTGCGCAAGAAACATTGCACAACGTCAAGAAATACTGAGCCCAGCGCAGACGTAAAAAAACCGACCAGCTCTCGCTCGTCGGTTTTTTTGTTGCTCGCTAAATTTGCGTGAGCAAATTAGAACGGAATGTCGTCATCCATGTCGTCAAACCCACCCTTGGCAGGCGCAGGTGCCGCAGGGCGTTGTGCTGCGGGCGCAGCGGCGCGAGGTGCGGCTGCTGGACGGCTGTAACCACCGCCGCCTTCTTCGCCACCACCGCTGGGACCACCCATGCCTTCACGGCCGCCCAAGAGTTGCAACTCGGTGGCAATGATGTCCACTGTATTTTTTTCCACGCCTGTGGTTTTGTCGGTGTACACGCCGTATTTCAGGCGGCCTTCCACGTAAATAGGGCGACCTTTTTTGACGTATTCGCCAGCGATTTCGGCCAGGCGGTCATAGAACGTGACGCGGTGCCACTGCGTGTCTTCAATCATCTCGCCGCTGTTTTTGTCTTTGCGGCGGCTCGATGTGGCCACGCTCACGTTGGCCACGGCTTGACCGCTGGGCAAATAGCGCACTTCGGGGTCGCGGCCGCAGTTGCCGACGAGGATGACTTTGTTAACGGATGCCATGGGTAAATTCCTCCAGATAGGGGCTAATTATGGGGTCTTTGCGGAAGGGGCTGGCCGCTTAGGCGCCACCATGGGCCAAGCTACCACCAGCCACAGCACCATGAGTGCTGCGCAAGTTAAAAACAGGCCTTGTGTGCCGTAGCTTTTGACGAGCTGACCGCCCATCACGCCACCCGCAAAAAAGCCCAACGACTGCAGCGTGTTGTACACACCCATGGCCGCGCCACGCGATGCCGCAGGCGCGATGCGCGACACCAAACTGGGCTGCGTGGCTTCCAACACGTTGAAGCCGCAAAAGAAAGCAAACAACAACCAAGCCAAGCAGGTGATGCTGGGCGCACCCGACGACACCCACAGCAGCACCACTTGCACCAAAGCAATCAAGGCAATCGCACTTAAAAACACCGCACGCAAATAGCCACGGCGCTCTAGCGGAAACACACCGCCCATCAGCACGAACGAGCCCAGCACAGCGGGCAAATAAATTTGCCAGTGGTCATCCTTGCCCAACCCCGCTTGCACCAAGTAAGCGGGAATCGCCACCCACATGGCCAGCTGCACCGCGTGCAACACAAACACGCCAATGTTCAGGCGCAGCAGCGCGGGGCTTGACAGCACTTGGCGCAGGCCACCACGGGCCGCGTCTTTGTGCGCCTCAGGCTCAGCAGGCACCGCCCAAACTACCACGGCTGTTCCCAACAGCGCCAGCACGGCCGTCAACACAAACAAGCCTGACAAACCAATGTGCGCCGCCAACACAGGCGATACCACCAGCGACAAGGCAAACATCAGCCCAATGCTCGCCCCCACCAAGGCCATCGCTTTGGTACGCACACTGTCGCGGGTGAGGTCGGCCAACAAAGCGGTGACCGCGGCAGACACTGCACCTGCGCCTTGCAACGCACGGCCGGCCAACACGCCCATCAAAGTATCGGCACTGCCAGCCACCAAGCTGCCCAAAGCAAAAATGAGGAGGCCAAAAATAATCACCCGCTTGCGGCCCAAGCGGTCAGACGCCACGCCAAACGGGATTTGCAACAGGCCTTGAGTCAGGCCATAAATACCCATGGCTAAGCCAATCAAAGCGGGGTCGTCCCCGCCTGGGTACTTGCGTGCTTCCAGCGCAAACACGGGCAACACCAAAAACAAGCCCAACATGCGCAAGGCAAAGATGGACGCCAACGAGCCACTAGCGCGCAGCTCGGTACGCGACATGGTGGGGCTTTGGTCCAGCGTGGGGTCGGGGGTTAGGTTGATCGTCACAGCCTGCCATTGTCCCGCATTCTGTGACTCAACCGCCAACTATGGCGGTGAATCAGATCAGGTCAAGCGCTGCGTGAATGACGTGCCACGTACTGGCGCAAAACGGTGTCCATGAGCGATTGCCAACCATCCCCCGTGGACTTGAAATAGTCAATCACCTCTGGGCTGTACCGCACCGACACCAAACGTTTTTTGTTCTCAGACCTTGGCCGTCCGCGCAAAGCTTTCATGGGCACCATGGCTTTGAGTTGTTGGCCTGTCAGCGGCTGAGCATCTGGGTCGAGCTTGGCGGCTGCGGTGATGGCGCGGTCTTCCTGCGCACTTGGCATTTGAACTTTAGAGCGTTTCATCATTGTTGACATAGTGCTTCACCTCACGGCGGTTGGCGCG
>CANFZT010000069.1 GCA_947451565.1 Comamonadaceae bacterium
AACCATCTCACGCGGCATCACGCTCTACCCAGGTGACATCATCGCCACGGGCACGCCGGCCGGTGTGGGCATGGGCTTGACCCCACCCCGCTACATCGCCAAAGGCGATGTGATCCGCGTCGAAATTGACGGCGTGGGCAGCATCGAAAACCGTTTCGTTTAAAACTAAAAAGCAGGCAAGCATTCGCCTGACCTGCTGGCAAAAACCGAAGGAGACAAGACATGAAACGACGTCAATGGATGCAAAGTGCACTGAGCTTGGCTGTCGCTATCCCGACTGCATTCATCAGCCTCACGGCAACGGCACAGACCTACCCCACCAAGCCCATCACCATGGTGGTGCCTTTCCCGCCGGGCGGCGTGGCGGACACGGTCGGTCGCCCAGTGGCCGAGGCCATGTCGCGCTACTTGAAGCAACCCATCGTGGTGGAAAACAAAGGTGGTGCAGGCGGTGGCATTGGCATGGCACAAGTGGCCAAGTCCAAGGGCGATGGTTACACCGTGCTCATGTCGCTGTCTTCTTTGGTGGTCCTGCCTGAGGCAGACAAAATTTTGCAGCGCGCACCCATGTATCTGGTGAACCAGCTCAAGCCCATTGCCCGTTTCACCGCCGACCCCACGGTGCTGGTGGTGCGCGCGGACAGTCCATGGAAAACCTATGCAGAGTTCATGGCCTACGCCAAAGCCAATCCAGGAAAAATTTCGTTTGGTTCATCTGGCAACTACGGCACCATGCATGTGCCGATGGAGCAGCTCAAAGTAGCTACCAATACATTCATGTTGCACGTCCCCTACACCGGTGCAGCACCCGCAGTCATGTCCTTGCTCAGCGGACAAATTGATGCTGTGTCCACCGGACCCGCCAGTGTGAAACAACAAATTGCATCAGGTCGCCTACGTGCCTTGGCGCATTGGGGCGAAGGCCGATTAGCCAGCATGCCCGATGTGCCGAGCTTCAAAGAATTGGGCGTACCGATTCAGTACTCGCAATGGTCTGGCATGTTTGTCCCGACCGATACACCTGCCGCTGTGGTGGACAGTTTGCGCCAAGCCGCTAAGTTTGCTGCGCAAGATGCTCGCGCAGTTGGCGCATTGACTGCTTCTGGCACTTCCTTCATGTACCAAGACGCACCCGACTTTGAACGCTTCGTACAAACTGATGCCAAAGAAATGAGTGCTCTCGTGGCTCGCATTGGCAAAGTTGACTGATACGCAGAGATCAGCAAACCACATAAACGTTCACACAACGGAGACAACTCATGGTAAAAATTTCACGCACTTTCAAACTCATGGCACTTGGTTTGGCAATGGCCTCTGGCCTCGCGCACGCGCAAAATGCGCAAAGCTACCCCAACCGCCCCGTCAAAATCGTGGTGCCTTTTGCAGCTGGTGGCCCTGCCGACAATTACGCCCGTTTCATGGCGCAGCGCTTGACCGATGAGCTTAAGCAACCTTTTGTGATTGACAACAAACCAGGCGCAGGCTCCATCATCGGCACTGACTTTGCAGCCAAGTCGCCTGCAGATGGCTACACCTTGTTGATGATGTCCAACACCCAAACGGTGAATGAGTCACTCATCCCCAAAAAGCCTTTTGCGCTGATGAAAGACTTTGTGGGCATCGCCCCCGTGAACTACTCCAACTTGCTGTTGGTGGTACATCCTTCCGTGCCGGTCAAGAACGTCAGTGAATTGGTAGCCTTGGCCAAATCCAAACCAGGCAAGCTCAACTTTGCATCGTCGGGCAACGGCACGCCCTATCACATGGCGGGTGAGTTGTTCAAATACATGGCGGGCATCGACATGACGCATGTGCCCTACAAAGGCAGCTCGGGCGCACGCACCGACATCGTAGGCGGCCAAGTGGATGTGATGTTTGATGCCGAAACCACCATGGCCGAATTTGCACGCAACGGCCAAGTGCGCATGCTCGGTGCCACAGGACTGTCACGCTCTGCCAACTTGCCCGATGTACCCACCGTGGCAGAAACAGTGCCCAAATACGAAGCCACCATTTGGCTGGGCTTCATGGCCCCCAAAGGCACACCGGGTGACATCGTGAACAAACTCAACGCTGAGATTCGCAAAATTGTGAACAACCCCGAAGTGAAAACCGCTTGGGCCAAACAAGGCGCTGTGCCCATGTCGATGACAGTGGCCGAGTTTGATCATTACCTCAATGCAGACATTGCCAAGTGGGCCAACATCGTCAAAGTGTCTGGCGCTAAAGCGGACTGATCCATGAGTCAGACCTTGGTGGCGTTTCACGTCAACGGACACGAGGTGTCGGTGCAAGGCGACAGCGGGCAAAGCCTGCTGGATGTATTGCGCAACACGCTGCACCTCAAAGCCACCCGCATGGGTTGCGGCCAAGGCGCATGTGGTGCTTGCCGTGTGATTGTGGAGGGGCATGCCGTGGCAGCCTGCGAAACCCCGCTGTGGTCGGTGCAAGGCAAACACATCACCACGGTAGAAGGCCTCGGCACTCGCGAGGCACCTCACGCTCTGCAAACCGCCTTCATCGAAGAACAAGCCATGCAATGCGGTTTTTGCACCAGCGGCATCTTGATGTCAGCCGCGGCTTTGCTGCAACGCCAAGCACACCCGACTCGGCAAGAGATTGTGCAAGTACTCGATGGCCACTTGTGCCGCTGCGGCGCACACAACCGTGTGATACGGGCCATCGAAAAAGCAGCAACCCAGTCTGCGGCGGCGTGATGTCGGAATCGCTCAAAGCACATCCGTTTCTGCGCCAGTGGCTGGGCTTAGATGTCGCGGGTCAGGTGCAAGCGTTCTCTGGCAAGGTCGATTTGGGGCAAGGCATTTCACACGCACTGCGGTTGATCGTGGCGCAAGAATTGCGGCTCTCGCCCGCGAGCATCGCCACGGTACCAGCCAGCACACACACCAGCCCCGATGAAGCGGTGACGTCTGGCAGCTTGTCGGTGCAACACTCAGGCGCAGCGTTGCGATGCGCCGCCGCACATTGGCGAGAAATGTGCCGCTTAGTCATGGCACAGCGTTGCGGTGTCGACGTGGCGACTGTACGGTGTGCGAATGGCGCGTTCTCACTGCAAACACATGTAGAAAACAAAACACGACACGCCAGCTATGCCGAACTGACGTCTGCTGAGATGTGGCAAAGCGCCATTGACACCATGCATGTGCAGTCAATACATGCGTCGCAAGACATGGGTGCATCGCCAACAAAGCCAAACGCGCTTCGTCCCGACGTAGCCAGCAAAGTGTTTGGTGAGTTTGAGTACATTCACGACCGCGTGTTACCGGGCATGTGCCACGGCATGGTGTTCAGGCCGGGTACGCTCACCGCCGAAGTCATCGCGCACGAGATGCAAGCCTTGGTCCATCATGTGCAAGCGCAAAGTGGTGTGCTGTGCGTGCATCAAAACGGTGTGCTGTTGGGTGTGTTGACACAGACCGAATACGCTTTGTCAAAAATTGTGCGGCACATCGAAGACGGTGTGGCGCAAGGCAAATTCTGGCGTTGCCATTCAGAAGTGCCTGACGCCCAAGATTTACCCAATTGGCTCAAAGCTCAAACCTTAGACACCACAGTGGTGGCTGACACCACGGACAACGCGCCAACAGACGAGCTGCACCACATACGTGCTGAATTTCATCGCCCCTATTTGCAACATGCCTCGATTGGTTTGTGTTGTGCCTTGGCGCAATGGACGGATGATGCGCAGCAACTAGAAGTGTGGAGCCACAGCCAAGGCATTTATAACTTGCGCCGTGACATCGCTTTGGCATTTGACATGCCACCCGCGCAGGTGCAGGTGTCACACGTTGAAGGGGCAGGCTGCTACGGCCACAACGGCGCAGACGATGTGGCTTTTGATGCCGCATGGCTCGCCCAATTGGTACCCGGTCGTCCGGTGCGCGTGCAATGGACGCGCCAAGCCGAGCTGGGCCATGCACCGCTGGCACCCGCCATGGCGGTGGAAATTCATGCGGGCGTGAATGCCGAGGGGCACATTGCCGAATGGACGCAAACCGTTTGGAGCCAAGGTCACGGCACACGCCCAGGTCGTGGCAAAACACCGGCCTTGCTTGGCACCTGGCAAACCGCACAGCCACATCCGGTGACGATGGCGGTCAACGCCGCCATGGCTGTGGGAGGTGGCTCTGAGCGCAATGCACAGCCGCCCTACGACATTGCATCGGTCAAGGTGCTCAACCACCGCGTGTTGAACATGCCGTTTCGCGTGTCTGCTATGCGCGCTTTGGGCGCACCCACCAATGTGTTCGCCGCTGAGTCGGTGATGGACGAATTGGCTTTGCGTTGCGCACAAGACCCCCTGGCCTTTCGTCTGGCACACCTGCGCAGCACAGGACAAGCGCGTGCCGTGGCTGTGCTGCAAAAAGTAGCGGACATGGCGGGCTGGACTACGCCCCGCCCCGACAACAAACCCGAGGGCTGGGGACGCGGCTTGGCCTATGCACGCTACAAAAACACAGGTGCGTATTGCGCCGTGGTGGTCGAGTTGGTGGTGGAAGAAAAAGTGAAGCTACACAAACTGTGGACAGCGGTTGACCTAGGCCATGTCGTGGATGCAGATGGCGCAGCCAATCAAATTGAAGGCGGTGCATTACAAGCCGCCAGCTGGGTATTGTGCGAAGCTGCCCAACTCAGCTCGCAAGGCATTGCCTCAAACAACTGGGACAACTACCCCATCTTGAAATTCAGCGACATGCCTGCAGTTGAAGTGGCCCTCATGTCACAACCCCACGAGCCCTCATTGGGGGCCGGCGAATGCAGCTCGGGCCCGACGTGTGCCGCCATTGCCAATGCCATTTTTGATGCCATCGGCGTGCGCATGCATGCCATGCCTTTCACGCCCGAAAATTTACTGAAAACCATCGAGGCCGAAACCCCATCGGTCCATTCTTAAACCTCACCAAAGAAGAGCACAACATGCATGTATTGAGTGGCGGCGCAGCCGCAGCCGTGGTCAAAGCCGTTCAGGCTGAATTTGAAAAAGTCACAGGCACATCGATTCACGGTACCTTCAGTGCTGTGGGCCAAATGCGTGACCAACTTATCGGGGGGGCGCCATGTGATGTGATCATCCTCACCAAACCACTGATTGAGCAACTCATCGCCTCGGGCCATGTGGTGGCAGGCAGCGCGCGTTCATTGGGTCGTGTGAAAACAGGCGTTGCTGTGCGCAGCGGCACCGCACACCCCAGCGTCAAAACGCGTGACGAACTGCATGCAGCGATGAGCGCAGCACAAGGCATTTACTTTCCAGACCCCGACAAAGCCACTGCGGGCATTCATTTCATGAGCGTGCTCAAAGCACTTGGACTTGATGAAAGTTTGCGCAGCAAATTTCGAGTGTTCCCCAACGGCGCCACAGCCATGGGTGAAATGGCCAAAAGCAATGAAGATCATCTGATAGGGTCCACACAAGTGACCGAAATCAACTACACCCCAGGTGTGGACTTGGTGGACGTACTGCCGCAGGAGTTTGAACTGAGCACCGACTACACGCTAGGCGTTTGCTCACAGTCACAAAATCCAAAGCATGCACAACTGCTGGCTGAGCTTTTGGCAGGCCCAGCCACCGAGTCTGTCCGTCAGCAAGGCGGATTCGAGTTTTAAAGTCGCTTAAGGGACTTACACACCCACTGTTCTGTCTCTTATCCAGTGTTTCCCGATTGCGCAACATCCGCATTGAAGCCATAGTGCTGGCACTGGTTCAATCACTTGAAAGCTTGGCACATGAAACTGACCGTCAACGGAAAAAATCACACCCTCGACACTGAGCCCGAAATGCCATTGTTATGGGCCTTACGCGATGAGCTCAACATCAAAGGTCCTAAATTTGGTTGTGGTGTTGCGCAATGCGGTGCGTGTACCGTGTTGCTCAACGGCGAGCCTGTGCGCTCATGCTCTTATCCCGTGTCTGCGGCTGCTGGACAGAAAGTGATCACCATCGAAGGTCTGGCAGACAAGGACCGACTGCACGCCGTCCAACAAGCGTGGATTGACCATCAAGTCCCCCAATGTGGTTACTGCCAAGGCGGTCAAATCCTTGCTGCCGTCGCCCTGCTGAAGAAAAAACCCAAGCCCACCGACGAGGACATCGACGCGGCCATGAGCAACATCTGCCGCTGCGGCACCTACGCACGTATGCGCACAGCCATCCACGCCGCTGCCAAGAAAGGGACCCGCGCATGAGTACCCCCCATATGAACGCTGGCATCGACCGCCGCCATTTCCTCAAAGTCTCTAGCAGTGCCACGGCTGGGCTGTCATTGGGCTTCTTTGTCCCACAAAGCGCCCATGCCGCCGAGACACCACAGTTGAACGTCTGGGTCGAAATCGAACCCAACGACACCATCGTCATCCGCTACGCACGCGCCGAAATGGGTCAAGGCAGCATGACATCGGCCCCCATGATCATTGCCGAAGAGCTTGATGCCGATTGGAAAAAAGTGCGCGTCGAATACGCCACCGCCCATGAAAATCTGCGCACCAAACGCGCCTATGGCGACATGGCCTCGGTGGGCAGTCGCACCATTCGCAACTCACAGGAATACCTGCGCAAAGCCGGTGCCACTGCGCGTGAGATGCTGGTGGCCGCTGCCGCCCAACAATGGGGGGTGCCCGCCAGCGAATGCAAAGCCTCGCTCAACAAAGTCACCCATGCGGCGAGCAAGCGCAGCCTCAGCTACGGCCAATTGGCTGGCGCAGCGGCCAAGCTTGAAGCACCCAAAGACGTACAACTGAAAAACCCCAAGGACTGGACGCTGATTGGCAAACCCATTGCCCGCGTGGACATCCCCGATATCGTGGTGGGCAAGACCCGTTACGGCATCGACACGCAATTGCCAGGCATGCTGCACGCGGCCATTGCCGCTTGCCCCGTGTTCAACGGCAAGGTCAAGAGCATGGACGCCTCCAAGGTGGAAAACCGCCGAGGCATCGTCAAGGTCTTGAACATGGGCGACTTTGTGGCTGTGGTGGCAGACAACTGGTGGCGCGCCAAAGAAGCCCTGCGCGAAGTATCTGTGGATTGGGATGTGGGCGAGCATGGCACGCTCAGCAGCGCGGCCATCATGGCGCACTTCAAAGCAGGCATGGAGCAAGCCGAACTGGCCGTGGCGCGCAACGACGGCAACGCCATTGAGGCACTGGGCAAGTCGGCCAAAGTGCTAGAGGCCGACTACTTCACGCCCTACTTGGCCCACGCCACCATGGAGCCCATGGTATGTACGGCTTGGTTGCAAGGCGACAAGTTAGACATCTGGTCTTCCACCCAAAACCCAGAGGCCACCCTGGCCGTGAGCGCGGCAACCGCGGGTGTGCCACAGACCCATGTGAAAGTACACCCGGTTCAACTGGGCGGTGGTTTGGGTCGCAAGAGCGCCCAAGACTTCACACGTCAAGCCGTGTTGATTGCCAAAGCCATGGCGGGCAAACCCGTCAAGATGCTGTGGACACGCGAAGAAGAAATTCAGCATGGTCTGTACCGTCCCGCCAGTTTGATGCGCTTCAAAGCGGGCCTAGATGCCAGTGGCAAAGTGGACGCGCTGCACATCCGTGTCAGCGCCCCTTCTATCTTGGCCACGCTGCTCAAGCTGCCTTTGCCCAAGGGCATCGATGGTCAGGCGGTGGCCAGTTTCAATGACCACCCTTACGACATCCCCAACACCTTGGTCGATTACGCCCAGCGCAACACCAATGTGCCCGTGGGCTTTTGGCGCTCGGTGGGTCACTCGCAAAACCCGTTTGGGCGTGAATGCTTCATCGACGAGTTGGCGCAAGCCGCCAGCAAAGACCCCGTGGCGTTTCGCTTGGACATGTTGCCCAACAACGAAAAGTCCAAACGCGATCGCAGCATTCTGGAGGCCGTCACCAAAGCCGCCGGCTGGGGCAACAAACTGCCCGAAGGCGTGTTCCGTGGCGTGGCCGAAACCGAGGGCTATGGCAGCTGGACGGCATGTGTCTGCGAGGTCTCGGTCAACGCCAAGAACGAGGTGAAGATTCACCGCATCGTCATCGGCATCGACCCAGGCTATGCCGTCAACCCCGACAACATCGTGGCCCAGTTCCAAGGCAGCGTGGTGCATGGCTTGACCGCCATCTTCTGGGGTGAGAACACCATCAAGGAAGGCCGTGTCGAGCAATCGAACTTCCACGACTACCGCATGATGCGTTTGAACGAAATGCCCAAAGTCGAAGTGGTGATTGCCCCCACCGGTGGCTTCTGGGGTGGCGTGGGCGAACCCGCCCAAGCCCCCTTGGCACCGGCCTTGGTCAACGCCATTTCTGCGGCGATGGGCAAACGCATCCGCTCCTTGCCACTTAAGAACCATGGGTTGAGTTTGGTCAAAACATGAAGCTCTTAGTAGCAGGACTGGCTTGGTGCCTGGCTTGCTGCACGGGCTGGTCGCAGGTGTGGGCCCAAACGTCAGACTTGCCAGCATCGGCCTCGCCTGAACGGGGCCGTGCTTTGTTGATGCAAAGGCAAGACACAGGCTGTATCTTGTGTCACCAAATTCCAGGCCTGCCTGTGGGCGGTGCGCTGGGGCCTTCGCTGCACGGTCTGGCACAACGCAGCACACCCGCCCAAGCACGCGAACGCATTGCCGACGCCCGACGCTTGAACCCGCAAACTATCATGCCCGCCTACCTCAGCACCGAAGGTCTGCACAACGTGGCCCAACGCTACCGTGGGCAAACCGTACTGACCCCGTTGGCGCTGGACGACATCGTCAGCTACTTGTTTCAACCCGACACCACGATCCCATGACATCGCCTACCGCATCCCCAACACCCTCGCGCCGACGCTGGTTGCAGCTCAGTGCGTCCCTTGGACTTGCATGGGCCTCGCTGCAAGCGCACACCGCTTGGGCGCAAAAAATGGAATCGGGCCAGCTGCAAACCTTGGCGCAAATGATTGAGCCCATCACCCAAGGCGCCAAGGTGGTGCAACAAGACGTCACCATCACTGCGCCCATCTTGGCTGACAACGGCTCTTTGGTGCCGCTGGGCGTGCAGGTGCAAAGCCCCATGACCGCGCAAGATCATGTGACGTATTTGTATTTGCTGTCGCAACGCAACCCGGTCACGCGCATGGCCGTTTTTCACATGGGGCCTTGGAATGGTCGCGCCGAAATTAACACACGTGTGCGCCTAGCCGGCACGCAAGCCGTGGTCGCGCTGGCCCGCTTGTCCAGTGGTGAATTCCGCTACGGGATGATGGACATCATCGTCACCGAATCCGCCTGCGTGGACGCCTCATGAACCTCGCCCGCCTCCACTGGCCCGAACACATCGTCGCAGGCGATGTGGTCAAAGTTCGTCTGCTGGTCCAGCACGCCATGGACACAGGCTATCTGCAAGATCTGTTCGGAAAAATGGTGCCACGCAACATCATCCATTTGCTGACCTGCAAATTGGGGACGCGTGAGGTGCTGCGGGTCGAACCCTCATCCGGCATAGCAGCCAACCCCTTGTTTGAGTTTTTTGTACGCGCCACCGAAACCGCAGAGATGCATGTCGAATGGGTGGACGACCGTGGCCGTCGCGGCGAATACAAACAAACCATGGCGGTACTGCCAACCCCTCCACGGTGAGCCCAATGACGGCATGGCGACTGGCTGCACTCATGTGCTTGGCGCTGCATGGCGCATGGGCACAGCCAGCACCTCCCGCCCGCGCACTGCCCTTGTCGCAATTGAAATCGGGCCTTCATTTCTCAGGCAAGGACGTGCAAGCCCTGCAAGCTGATGCCTTTGCCAACCCCGCACAACTGTGGCTCAGCCTTGGCGAAACCCTTTGGCGTCAAACTGGCAACGGCAAAGGGCCATCGTGCTTCAGTTGCCACGGCGAAGCCAGCCAAAGCATGAAAGGTGTTGCCACACGCTACCCCGCTATAGACGCCCGCAGTGGCCGCCTGATGAATGTGGAAGACCGGATCAACCAATGCACCACCCAACGCCAAAAAAAACTACCTTTAGAGCCTGAATCAGATGCGATGCTGGGCCTCACCCTGCTGGTGTCGCAAGCCTCCCAAGGCCAGCCGCTGCATGTGAACATCACCGGTGCAGCCAAACCGCATTGGCAAAAAGGTGCGGCACTGTTTAACCAACGCCAAGGGCAGCTCAACCTCTCGTGTGCGCAATGCCACGACCAAAACTTTGGCCAACGTTTGTATGTAGACCCACTCAGCCAAGGCCAACCCAACGGCTACCCCGTGTATCGCTTGGAGTGGCAAAAGCTTGGCTCGCTGGAGCGACGCCTGCGCAGCTGCTACAGCGGCATACGTGCCGAGCTGCCGCCATGGGGTGCCACCGAGATGCGGCAACTTGCCCTTTATCTGATGTGGCGCGGTGAAGGCCTGCCTATCGAAGTGCCTGCGGTGCGCAAATAAGGTAGACCTAAAATTAGGACATGCCTACCCTCACCGCCCCCAGCGCCGCCACACATTCTGAAACCACCTCGGTGCTGAACTTTGCCAACGCTCAGTGGCGCGTGCGCAGGCCACGTCCGTTTGTGCTGGTCATCGAAGGCGAAGTGGGCCAAGAAGGCACCGAACCCACCGACTACCTGCACGACAAGCTGCTCTTGCCCGAATGGCGCGAAGCCTTTTACCAACTGGTCGATGCCACCGGCTTGGTGGTGTGCCTGAACGTACACACCCAACACCCAACCTACCGCGACGTGCGCGGGCGCTCTAGCAAAGGGCGGCTGAGCCAAGGCGAGTACTACCACCACGACGGCTGCACTGGCCCCGTCAAGCCCCGCTTTGTAGAAATTCGCTGCCCCATCCAGCCGCAAACACGCGGCGTGGCCACCGCTGTAGCGCCGCATCACGATGTGGTCAAAGCCATGGTGCAAGTGCTGCCCGCCGAGTTGGCC
>CANFZT010000070.1 GCA_947451565.1 Comamonadaceae bacterium
CAAGGTCAGGTGACGTTTGTTTTGGTCGTTGACGATTTGTGCGTACTCTTTGTACGTGTTGAAGTTGTTGGAACGCGTGCTGTGTTGCAACTTGGCAATCGCATCCGGCGTCCACATGTGTTCTTCACCACGGGCGCGCCATGCGTATTCGCCACCTGCGTCGAGCATGTGGGCCAGCACGGGGTCTGCGCTGAACGCGGCCTTGTGCATGCGAATGCCTTCTTCGGCCATTTCAAAAATGCCAATACCTTCCACGCGGCTCGGTGTTCCAGTGAAATACTTTTGCACGGTTTCGCTGTTGATACCGATGGCTTCAAATAACTGTGCGCCGCAGTAAGACATGTAGGTCGACACGCCCATCTTGGACATGATCTTCGACAGGCCTTTGCCGATGGCTTTGATGTAGTTGTAGATTGCCTTCTCGGTCGACAAATCAGCTGGCAAATCTTTATGCAAGTTAGCCAATGTTTCGAGCGCGAGGTAGGGATGCACGGCTTCTGCGCCATAGCCTGCCAACACGGCGAAGTGGTGCACTTCGCGGGCGCTACCAGTTTCGACCACCAAACCAGCAGTGGTTCGCAAACCTTCACGCACCAAGTGTTGGTGGATGGCAGACAAGGCCAACACGGCAGGGATTGCCACTTGTGTAGGACCCACAGCACGGTCGCTGATGATCAAGATGTTGTGACCGCCTTTGATGGCGTCGACCGCTTCGGCACACAACGAGGCCAACTTGGCTTCGACGCCGTCGTGGCCCCAAGCCAGTGGGTAAGTCATGTCAAGCGTGGCGCTCTTGAACTTGCCGTGTGTGTGTTGTTCAATGTCACGCAACTTGGCCATGTCTGCAAAGTCCAGCACAGGCTGGCTGACTTCCAAACGCATGGGTGGGTTGACTTGGTTGATGTCGAGCAAGTTGGGCTTGGGGCCCACGAACGACACCAACGACATGACGATGGCTTCACGGATGGGGTCAATCGGTGGGTTGGTCACCTGCGCGAACAACTGCTTGAAGTAGTTGTACAACGGTTTGTTTTTGCCAGACAACACAGCCAAGGGGCTGTCGTTGCCCATGGAGCCAATGCCTTCTTCGCCGTTGATCGCCATAGGCGCCATCAGGAACTTGATGTCTTCTTGGCTATAGCCGAAGGCTTGTTGACGATCGAGTAAGGACACATCGCTGGCTTGGGCGGCTTCGCCCTCGTGGCCTTTGACATCGTCGAGCTTGATGCGGACGTTCTCAATCCACTGCTTGTAGGGCTTGGTGTTGGTCAGGCCAGCTTTGAGTTCTTCGTCGTCGATCATGCGACCTTGTTCGAGGTCGATCAAGAACATCTTGCCGGGCTGCAAACGCCATTTGCGAACGATCTTGCTCTCAGGCACTGGCAGCACGCCAGACTCCGAACCCATGATGACCATGTCGTCGTCGGTGATGCAGTAGCGTGAAGGACGCAAACCGTTACGGTCCAACGTGGCACCGATTTGGCGACCGTCGGTGAACACGATGGAGGCTGGGCCGTCCCAGGGCTCCAACATCGCGGCGTGGTATTCGTAGAAGGCCTTGCGGCGCTCGTCCATCGTGGTGTGCTGTTCCCATGGCTCGGGAATCATCATCATCACGGCTTGGCTGATGGGGTAGCCCGCCATCGTCATCAATTCGAGGCAGTTGTCGAAGGTGGCGGTGTCGGACTGGTCAGCGAAGCTAATGGGGTAGAGCTTTTTCAGGTCATCGCCCAACACAGGCGAGGACATCACGCCTTCGCGGGCCTTCATCCAGTTGTAGTTGCCTTTCACGGTGTTGATCTCACCGTTGTGCGCCACATAGCGGTAGGGGTGAGCCAACGGCCACTCAGGGAAGGTGTTGGTCGAGAAGCGTTGGTGCACCAAACCGAGGGCTGAGACACAGCGCTCGTCAGTCAAGTCGCGGTAATAAGTACCGACTTGGTCGGCCAGCAACAGGCCTTTGTAAATGATGGTACGGCTAGACATGCTAGGCACGTAATACTCTTTGCCGTGCTTCAGGTTGAGGTGCTGAATGGCGGCGCTGGCTGTTTTGCGGATGACATACAGCTTGCGCTCCAACGCGTCTTGCACGATCACGTCATTGCCACGACCGATGAAGATTTGACGGATGACTGGCTCTTTTTCACGCACGCGTGGCGACATGGGCATGTCGAGGTTGACCGGTACATCGCGCCAGCCCAACAACACCTGGCCTTCGGCTTTGACAGCACGCTCCAACTCTTGCTCGCAAGCCAAGCGCGACGCTTGCTCTTTCGGCAAGAACACCATGCCGACGCCGTACTCGCCGAGGGGTGGCAATGCGATGCCAAGCTTGGCCATCTCTTCGCGATACAAAGCATCAGGCAGTTGAATCAAGATACCGGCGCCATCGCCCATGAGTGCGTCTGCACCCACGGCACCCCGGTGGTCGAGGTTCTCCAAAATTTTGAGCGCTTGACCCACGATGGCGTGGCTCTTGTGACCCTTGATGTGAGCCACAAAGCCCACGCCACAGGCGTCATGTTCATTGGATGGGTCGTACAAACCCTGAGATTGCAGTTGTGCTTTATGGGCAGCCGTGGTCATGGCGCATTC
Organism: Comamonadaceae bacterium; assembly: GCA_947451565.1. Classification (GTDB taxonomy): domain Bacteria; phylum Pseudomonadota; class Gammaproteobacteria; order Burkholderiales; family Burkholderiaceae_C; genus Limnohabitans. The sequence goes on from CANFZT010000070.1 coordinate 2,596, forward strand.
CTCAAAAATTCAGCGGGACTAGGAGAATACTGCATTGCAGCAACCATGCCAAGAAAATTAATTGGGGTCAGAACCCAATTAATGCGCAGTGAAATTAAAGATCAATTAAATTAGGGACAGATAAAACCCAAAGCATGCACCAAGGCCGACACCTTTATTTCTAAGGCTTTGCTACCAAGTTGGCCTGTCGCATCGGTCTGCCCGCCTTGGTTTTGACCAAGCGCCTCTCGGTCTGCGTCTGCAAATCGGCCATAAAACGCTCGTCGCCCAGCGCCCAACCACTGAGCGTGGCATCGGTCAATGCACCCTGCTGGTCCGCGCTGATCCCGGCGTGCACCAATTCGGCGTACGCCGCTTCACGCGCAAAAGGTGTGTTGCCCAAACCCCAATACAGTGCATGTGGGGTAATCAGCCGATCAGTGCGACGCCCTGTGTAGTGCGCGTAACTGGACCATGCGTAATCCTCAGGCTGCGCCACCATGCGCGCGCGCACGGGGTTGAGGTCAATGTAGGCCATGCAGGCCAGCAAGTAGCGTTCAGTTTGAATCAGCGTCGAACGGTAACGCCCCTCCCACAGCGTGCCCGTGCGTGCGTGCACTTTGTTGAACACCTGCACATAGCTGCGCCCCACCGCTTGCATCATCTTGGACAGCCCCTGATCCTCTTGCGGCGTGAGCAACAAATGCAAATGATTGCCCATCAACACATAGGCATGAATGTCGACCTTGTGCGCGCGGCTGTGCTCAAACAACAAATCGAGCATGCGCTGGTAATCCGCTGTGGTGCGAAAAATGTCTTGTCGGTTATTGCCCCGCAGGATGACGTGGTGCGGGTAGCCGGTGACGGTGAGACGAGGAAGGCGGGCCATTTGTGTAGATGGTAATTCGAACCTGACCCCGATTAATTAAGCACCGACCTTGAATCGTGTTTCAGCCAACTCTTGCAACCCAAACTCTGCCAGCAAAGCCGTCAACCGCTCCGCCGCACTGCGCTTTTTCTGCCCTGTGTACTTGGCCAAGATGAGTTCGTTTTTCATGCTGTGCTCCCAGCCCACCAGCTCGGTCACGGTCACTTGATAGCCCATCGCCTCTAGGTACAAACAGCGCAGCACGTTGGTGAGCTGGCTGCCCATTTCACGCGTGTGCAGCGGGTGACGCCACAGCTCGGCCAGCGGCGTTCGCTGCAAGTTGAGCGCTTTGTTTTGGTTGAGTGCGCGCGCCAGCTCGGCTTGGCAGCAAGGCACGAGCACCATGTATTTGGCTTTCTTTTGCAAGCCAAAAGCAATCGCGTCATCGGTGGCCGTGTCGCATGCGTGCAGCGCGGTGACCACGTCAATCTGTTCGGGCAAGGCATCGCTGTGCGCGGACTCGGCCACGCTGAGGTTGAGAAACTTCATGCGATCAAAGCCCAAGCGCTGCGCCAGTGCTTTGGACGACTCGACCAACTCGCTACGCGTCTCGATGCCGTAAATACTGCCCTGCCCCAAAGCTTTGAAAAACAAGTCGTAAATGATGAAACCTAAATACGACTTGCCCGCGCCGTGATCGGCCAAGGTGGGGCCTTGCTCGCTGGCGGGCAGTTCTTTCAGCAACTTCTCGATGAATTGAAACAGGTGATACACCTGCTTGAGTTTGCGGCGGGAATCTTGGTTGAGCTTGCCGTCGCGAGTCAGGATGTGCAGTTCTTTGAGCAACTCGATGGACTGGCCGGAGCGCAGATCGAGCTGAGAACTTGGGTCTTGGGGCTTGGCCGCAGCGGCGGGTTTGTGTTTAGACATAGCTTAATTGTGCAGTCGAGAAGCGATGCCCAGCTTGCTCCACCCCGCATGCCCTAATTTATTCAACACCTCAATGTTGCGTTCAAAGATGAGCGACGCATCGGGATAAGCCTCCACCGCTTTGTCAATGCTGACTTCGCGCAGCAAGTGCAGTGTGGGATATGGCGTGCGGTTGGTGAAGTTCTCCACATCGTCCACCTCCGTACCGCCAAATTGGTAGAGAGGGTGAAAGTCGGCCACTTGCAGCACGCCGTCTAGCTCTAGGTCCATCAGCACATCGTCGCAGTCGGCCAAGAAATCGTTGAAGTCCAGGAAGTCGGGCAAGGCGTTGGGCGCGACCAGCAGCGTGGTGTCTAGCTTGTCTGGGTCGGCCTCGGCCAAGTGCTGCAATTCTTCGCGCAGCATGGCCAGCACATCAGCTGGTTCGGACGAGGCGCACACGCGGTAACGCACCATATCTTTGACGACCACCGCTTTGGCGAAGGGGCACAAGTTCAGACCCACCACGGCTTCAAGCAGCCACTTTTGCGTGTCTTCGATGGCGATGCGTTCTTGGTCTGGGGTCAATGTGTCAGTCATGTTTTTCTTTCTTGTGCAACGCGCGTCCAATGAGGTGCGCCAACACAGCGCCACACAGGCTAAGTGTGGCGGTGACGGCCCATGTCCACTGCCAACCGCCGGCGCTGGCTGCCACCCATGCCACCAAGGGCGGGCCCGCAAACTGACCGAGCGCAGAGAGCTGCTGCATGTAGCCCACGGTGGTAGAAACCGTGCCTTCGCTGGGAGCCAAACGCAAGGCGCACGAAAACAACGTGCCGGGAATCAAACCGCCCACGGCTGAGAACATCACCACGCACGCAAAGCGCAGAGCCGTGGACAGGCCTTCGCCATCCCACACGGCATAAGCGCCGACAGCGCCCATGGTCATGCAAGCAAAACCGATGGAGAGCAAACGCTGCGCAGGCCAGCCGCGTTGCAGCAAACGGCCCGATAGGATGTTGCCGCTCACATTGGCCAAGGCCACGCACGCCGACAAAACACCCGCCACGCCCGCGGTTAAACCCAGCTCGGCATACACCGTGGGCAAGAAGCCCACCACGGCCAACCACTGCGACGAATACACGGCAAACGTGAGCGCCACCAGCCAAGGGCCGGGGCTTTTGAGTGTGAGGGTCAAACGCTGCGGCCATGTTTGGCTAGCGTTGCCTTGCGCGGAGGCGGGCGGTTGAACATCGGGTACATATAGCCACACGGCCACCCAAGCAAACGCGGCCACTGCACCCAGCAGCCACCACCACGCAGACCAGTTCAAACCAGCAATCACCCAAGGCCCCAACAGTAGCGCCAGCGCACTGCCCGTGGGCATGTAGGTGCCCCACCAGCCCATGCGACCACTCAGTTGCGAGGCATCGACCGTGCGGCGAATCAGCGCAGGCGCAGGCATGACGACCAGCAAAAAGCCCAAGCCCTCAAGCGCGCGCAAGAACAACAAGCTTTGTGCATCAGTCACACATCCACCGCTGATGCTGGCAAAGGACAACAAACCCAAACCCACCAACATGCTGCGGCGCAAGCCTAAGCTGTCAGCACTTAAGCCCACGGCAAGGCCGAGTGTCATGCTGGCAATTTGCACGGCAGACAACAAGAAACCAGCTTGCACCAAGGTGATGCCCAGCGCGTCTTGCAGCACGGGCAAGGCAGGCGGCAGTTTGCCCACATGCAGCGCGGCGCACACGCCCGCAAACACGATGACCCATGAGGGGTGAATGCCAAAGCGGTGCTTGCTCATGGTGAGTGAATGCGGCGACGTTTACGCTGTAAGTCGTGCGTGTTCACGCATGGCAAAACGATCCGTCATGCCTGACAAATAGTCGGCCACGGCACGCGGCACATCGCGGCGCTGGCCATAGGCAGTGGGCATTTCTTGGGGCTTGGCCAAGTAAACGACAAACAGTTCTTGCACCATGGCGCGCGCGCCATCGGTGGTTTGCATGACCTGCGGGTGGCGGTACAAGTTACGGAATAAAAACGACTTGAGCGCTTTCGATTCTTCGTACATCGCCGCGCTGAACTGCACCAGCGGCGGGCATTGGCGGGCTTCGTCTGCGCTGGCGGGCGCGTGCTGTTGCAGCGCGGTGCGTGTGGCGTTGATCACGTCGTACACCTGATCGCTCAACATGCGGCGGATGGTTTCGTAGAGCACACGGCGGCCTTGAAGGCTTGGAAATTCAGCCAAGGTTTGCGCATGGTAGCAGGCAAACAGCGACACGTCTTGCATTTGCTCCATCGTGAGCAAACCCGAGCGCACGCCATCGTCAATGTCGTGCGCGTTGTAGGCAATGGCATCGGCCAAATTGCACAACTGGGCTTCGAGGCTGGGCTGGGTGCCGTTTAAAAAACGGGCTGCCACGCCATCGGGCTCTTGCGTGTTGATGAGTTCGGCGTTACGGCGCGCGCAATGCTTCAAGATGCCCTCGCGGGTTTCGAAACTCAGGTTCAGGCCGTTGAAGGCGGGGTAGCGCTCTTCCAGCTCATCCACCACGCGCAAGCTTTGCAGGTTGTGCTCGAAGCCGCCATAGGGAGACATGCATTCGTTCAACGCATCTTGACCGGCGTGGCCGAAGGGCGTATGGCCCAAGTCATGGGCTAAAGCAATCGCTTCGACCAAGTCTTCGTTCAAGTTCAACGCACGGGCGATGGAGCGGCCCAGCTGCGCCACCTCTAACGAGTGCGTCATGCGCGTGCGAAACAAATCGCCTTCGTGGTTCAAGAAGACTTGGGTTTTGTAGACCAGGCGTCTGAAGGCTGTGGAGTGGACGATGCGGTCGCGGTCGCGCTGATGCGGGTTGCGTACGCTGGAGGCGTGGGCGGGAGGTGAGGGTTCTGCGTGGCGGCGGCCACGGGATTGTTCGGGCTGACAGGCGTATAGAGCGAGTTGGGTCATTGCTATTCTTTTCTGTGCGCGCTGACGGTATGGGTTATGTGCCGCTTCTTCATGCTGTGCCAGAAATCATCAGCGGCACATAACCCATACCGACAGACTGCGAACGGCGTTGTTTCACTTGCCTAGCTTCGCCCCTCTTATTTTTCACAGCAGTCGTCAATGACTTGCGCCACCAAGGCATCTGGCGCACCGCGCACGATGGCCGTGCCGGGTTGGTCGATGAGCACGAATTTAATTTCGCCGGCTTCGGCTTTTTTGTCCACGCGCATGTGTTGCAGGTATTCGTCTGCACCAAGTTTGGGGCCGACGATAGGCAGGCCTGCACGTTCAATGAGCGCGGTGAAGCGCGAGACAAATGCTTCGTCCACTAGGCCCAAACGTTGAGAGAGGTGCGTGGCCATGACCATGCCGCAGCCCACGGCTTCGCCGTGCAACCATTCGCCAAAGCCCAAACCGGCTTCAATGGCGTGGCCAAAGGTATGGCCGAAATTTAAGATGGCGCGAATGCCACCTTCGCGTTCGTCTTGACCCACCACCCACGCTTTGATTTCGCAGCTGCGCTTGACGGCGTGTGCCAAAGCTTTCGGGTCACGCGCCAAGAGCGCGTCGAGGTGGGTGTCGATCCAATCCAAAAACTGCATGTCAGCGATGGGGCCGTATTTGATGACTTCGGCCAAGCCCGCGCTCATCTCGCGTTGGGGCAAGGTTTGCAAGGTATCGAGGTCGCACACCACGCGTTGCGGTTGGTAGAACGCGCCAATCATGTTTTTGCCAATGGGGTGGTTGATGGCGGTTTTGCCGCCCACCGATGAATCGACCTGCGCCAGCAAGGTGGTGGGCACTTGCACAAAGGGCACACCACGCATATAGCAAGCGGCGGCAAAGCCCGTCATGTCACCCACCACGCCACCGCCCAAGGCGAACAACACGGTTTTGCGGTCTGCCCCTTGGCCCAGCAGCTTGTCAAAAATCAAATTCAGCGTTTGCCAGTCTTTGTGACTTTCGCCGTCGGGCAAAGCCACGGTGTGTACCTGTTTGTAAAGCGGCGCAAGCGCAGCTTGCAAACGTGCAGCGTAAATCGGGCCAATGGTGTCATTGGTAACGATCAAAGCCGCAGACGCTTTGGGCAGGTCAGACCAAGTGCTGGGCGCGTCAAGCAACTGCTCGCCAATCAAGATGCTGTAGCTGCGGTCGCCCAAATCAATGGTGACGCGTTCAAGGGTTGGGATGTTTGACATGAATCAGACTCTGTGTGGGGGTGAAACGCGGGGGCGATCAATTGGCGGCATGGGGGTGATGTGCCCAGCCAGCTCTAGCTGCGCCACGATCATGTTGACCAAGCTCGCCACATTGGGGCGGCCCGTTTCAATCACATAGTGCGCGGTCTCGCGGTACAGCGGATCGCGTGTTTCTAGCAACTCACGCAAACGCGCTTGAGGGTCGGCCACTTGCAACAAGGGGCGGTTTTGGTCATTGCGCAAACGGCGAAAGACTTCTTCGGGACTGGAGCGCAAATAAAACACATGGCCGTGTTGGTGCAGACGCTCACGGTTGATGGGACGCAAGACCGAGCCCCCGCCGGTCGACAGCACACCATGGTGGTTTTGGCACAAATCGGCGAGCACTTCAGATTCGAGGTCGCGAAAGCGATCTTCCCCTTCGCGTTCGAAATACTCGCGTACCGAGCAACCCAAACGGTGCTCAATCGCATGATCCGAATCTACAAAGGGGAGGTGAAGACGTCGCGCAAGTTGACGTCCAACAGTCGTTTTACCGGAACCCGGCAGACCCACCAAAACCAACAACATATGCTTTCTTAACGTGCAACGGCACTGTGATCCAGCATTTTAGGGGTTATGAACACCAGCAACTCCTGCTTGGCCGTGGCCCTACGGCGGTTTTTGAACAAATACCCCAACACGGGGATGTCGCCCAGGAACGGCACCTTGTATTCATCCTCTTGCTCGCTGGTCTCGTAAATGCCGCCAATCATGACCGTGCCGCCGTGGTCCACCAGCACTTGGGTCTTGATGTGTTTGGTGTCAATGGCGAAACCGGCGGGGGTGATTTGGCCCACGTTGTCCTTGGAAATATCCAAGTCCAGCACGATGCCACCCTCAGGGGTGATTTGAGGCGTCACCTCCAGCTTGAGGTTGGCCTTGCGAAACGCCACGGAGGTCACGCCAGTGCCCACGGCCTGTTGGTAGGGCAGCTCGGTGCCCTGCTCAATCACAGCCTTGGCTTGGTCCGCCGTCACGACCCGAGGGCTCGATACCACTTTGCCTTTGCCATCGGCTTCTAACGCAGACAGCTCTAAATTGAGAAAGCGATTCTTGGCTGAGTTGAAGATGGACACCGCAAAACTGGCCGAGGCAAACCCATTCAGGCCAGCCGCGGGCAAATTGACAAATTGGCCCGACGTGTCGAGCGCTTTGTCGGCCACATTGAAGTTGGTGGCTTGCTGCGCGGTGGGGTTGGCGTTGGCCATCACATTGGCATTCGTCGCCCCCCACACGGTTTGCGCACCGCCCTGCCCCATGCCCCCCAAGCGCGCGCCTAGCGTTTGTCCAAAGGTGTCGCTGGCTTGCACGATGCGTGCCTCAATCATGACTTGACGCAAGGGGATGTCGATCTTGGCAATCATTTGCGCCACCAAGTCAATGCGCTCGGCGATGTCGGTCACGAACAATTGGTTGGTGCGCGGCTCGGCCATGGCGCTGCCGCGCACACTCAACAAACGTGAACTACCGCCCGTTGCTGACGCGTTCAGCGGTAGACCATTCGCCAGAGATGGGAAACCCCCTAAGCCACCCAGACCTGTAGGACCTAATAGACCATGGACGGGCGTCAGAACAGGCAACACCGTCCCGCCCTGAATTTGTGTGAACACATCCACCGCCTTGGCGTAGTTCAGCGCGAAACCACGGGTTTGCATAGGCTCTAAATTTTGCGCCGCCAATTTGCTTTCGTAGTCCAGTTTTTCACGCGCAGTCACTTCTGCACGCGGTGCGACCCAGATGACATCGCCTTGCAAGTTTTGGCAGATTTCACGGGCTTGAACATCATCACGTCTGACAGCGTGACGGGGTCTCTCACCCTCAAGCTGCATAAAGTGCCGTGGGACCAAGTGCTAGACATCATGGCCCAAGCCAAAGGCTTGAGCGTGCGCA
>CANFZT010000071.1 GCA_947451565.1 Comamonadaceae bacterium
AGGCTGGGGTGCTGCTGATGTCGCGACAAATGGCGGTGGAATGGGGGCCACAGGGCGTGCGCAGCAATGCCGTTTGCCCCGGCATGATTCGCACCCCGCTGTCCGCCAAGTTTTACGAAGAACCTGGCTTTGAAGCCAAACGCGCCGCCGTCACCGCCAGCCGCCGCGTGGGTGAACCACAAGACATTGCCGATGTGGCGGTGTTTTTGGCCAGTCCACGCGCTGCTTATGTGAACGCCGCCGAACTGGTGGTGGATGGCGGCATGTCCTCGATGTTGATGGACATGGTGCCCCGCCCCGGCTTTAACTCAACCGTACAGAACTGATTGACTGGAGAACACAATGTCTCAAAATTTTGAATGCGATGTGGTGGTAGTGGGCTCAGGCGCGGCAGGCTTGTCAGCGGCCATTACGGCCAAGAAGCGCGGCCTAGATGTCGTGGTGCTCGAAAAAGAGCCCGTCTTCGGCGGCACCACCGCCCTGTCAGGTGGCGTGCTGTGGATTCCGCTGAATCAACACGGCCGCAAACAAAACCCCGCCGACACCCGCGAAGCGGTGCGCACGTACATGATGCAAGAAACCGGCAGCTACTTTGACGCGGCAGCCGTAGATGCCTTCATCGACAACGGCCCCAAGATGGTGGAGTTTTTCGAGCGCGAAACCGAGATGAAATTCGTGCCCACGATGTACCCCGACTACCACCCCACCGTGGCTGGGGGGGTAGACATTGGCCGCTCGATCTTGGCGGCACCCTTTGACATTCGCGGCTTGGGCAAAGACATGCCGCGCTTGAAGCCGCCACTCAAAACCATCACCTTCATCGGCATGATGTTCAACTCATCGAACGCTGATTTGAAGCATTTCTTTCAGGCCACCAAGTCGCTGACCTCATTCATCTATGTGGCCAAGCGTTTGGTGACACACATCAAAGAATTGGTGCTGTACCAACGCGGCATCCAAGTCACCAGCGGCAACGCGTTGGCAGCGCGACTGGCGAAGTCGGCACTTGATTTGGGCATCCCGATTTTGACCAGCAGCCCTGTCAAAGAAATTTTGATGAAAAACGACCATGCTTCAGGCGTGCGTGCGGGCAGCGAGGGGGGCGAGCGACTCATCACCGCACGACACGGTGTGGTGCTCGCGTGCGGTGGCTTCCCCCACGACGTCAAACGTATCGCCAAAGCCTACCCACACCTGCAACGTGGCGGTGAACATTTGTCACCCACACCCACCAGCAATACGGGAGACGGCTTGAACATGGCGGAGGCCTTGGGTGGCAAAGTAGAGATTCGTTTCAAGGATGCCGCCGCGTGGATGCCCGTGTCGTATGTGCCCTACGCCAATGGCGAGTTCGGCGTGTTCCCACATTTGCTGGACCGCTACAAGCCGGGAATCATCGGTGTGCTGAAAAACGGCCAACGCTTCACCAACGAAAGCAACTCGTACCACGACGTGGGCGCTGATTTGATTCGTGCCTGCGAGGGCCAAAAAGACACTGCCATGTGGCTGGTGTGTGACAAAGTCACCCTTGGCAAATATGGCATTGGGTTTGTCAAACCTGCCCCCATGCCGATTGGCCGCTTCTTGCGCAACGGCTACCTCATCGAAGGCAAGACTTTGGCTGAGTTAGCCCACAACGCAGGCATTGACCCTGCGGGCTTGGAACAAACCGTGCGCGCGTACAACGTTGGCGCCGTCAAAGGTGACGACCCTGCCTTTGGCCGTGGCACCACCAGCTTCAATCGTTACTTGGCCGACCCCGAAAACAAACCCAACCCTTGCGTGGCTCCTGTGCAAACAGGTCCGTTCTATGCGGTCAAGGTGATCATGGGCGACTTGGGCACTTTTGATGGCATTCAAACCAGCGTGGTGGGCGAAGTGCTCAAAGACGATGGTTCTGCCATTAGCGGCTTGTATGCCGTGGGTAACGACCGCGCCAGCATCATGGGCGGCAACTATCCCGCAGCAGGCATCACGCACGGCCCGAATATGACCTTTGGTTTTGTCACGGGCAACCACATCGCAGACCAAGCAGGAGCGAAAGCATGACTTACTTAGACAAACCCCTCATCGACCACCGCACCTACACCATCGCGCTGCGCAAGATGCCAGAGTTTTTAGAAGTGTTCAACCGTTTGGCCATGCCCGTTTTGATGGACACCTTGGGACATCCCTTGGGGTTCTACACCAGCTGGGTTGGGCCGCAAAACCAATTCATCCACCTGTGGGCCTACGACGACTTGGCGGACTACGAACGCCGATGCAAAGCACGCGACACCCACCCAGACTTTGCGGCGTATTTGGCAGCTTCAGGACACCTGATCACGGCACAAGAAACAAAGCTCATCAAAGCTACGCCGATGCCTTTTTGGAAAAATTAAAACAATGTATTGACTCAATAAACTCAAACGTCTGATTTAAATAAATACATAACCCCACCTAAATTAAAGGGAAAACGATAGTGATTTATCCAAAAATTCACACCCTATTCGCGTCGGACTTCAAGATAATTAAAGTAAATACATTGACATATTTACGCAAACAACCATGACGCAAAACGCCGCCACACTCAGCACCCATGCTGTCGCCATCACTGGCGCGGCCGATGGCATTGGCTGGGCCACCGCGCAGCTGTTTGCTGCGCGCGGCTGGCGTGTGGCGCTGCTAGACATGGACGGGCCCAAAGCGAGTGAACGCGCGCAAGCGCTCGGTCAACACCACATGGGCTTGCTCTGCGATGTCACCAACGCAGATCAAGTGTCTGGCGCCATGGCGCAAGTGGTGGCGCAGTTGGGACGCCTGGATGCCCTGGTCAACAACGCAGGCGTTGGCGATCAAACAACGCCCACTTTGCAACAAAACGTTGACGCCTTTGATCGCGTGCTGTCTGTGCATTTGCGCGGCGCATTTTTGATGACGCAAGCAGCTCTGGCCCACATGCAAACACAAGGCCGAGACGCCAAAGGTAACCGTGGTGCCATTGTCAACATCGGCTCCATCGCCAGCACCGGCGGCATTCCGGGGCGCAACGCTTACAGCGCGGCCAAGGCTGGCATTTTGGGCATGACCCGCGCCCTCGCCACCGAGTGGGCTCGCCAAGGCATTCGCGTGAATGCGGTGGCACCCGGCTATGTCGCCACGACTTTGGTGACGAACTTGGCAGAAAAAGGGGCGATCAACGCACCCGCCATCGCGCAACGCACGCCACTGGGCCGCATGGCTGAGCCCGCCGAAATTGCAGAGAGCATTTTCTTTTTAGCCTCCCCTGCCGCCAGTTACATCACCGGTGCCACTTTGGCCGTAGACGGTGGCTGGAGCGTGTTGGGTGCGCCCGACACGGCACTAGGTGACATTGAGCATGCCTAAGCGCACATCACAAAAAACAGGAGAGACACCCCATGTTGACCATCAATCTTTTTAACGGCCTTGTCTATGGTGCATTGCTCATCGTGATGTGCTCTGGGCTCGCCCTGATTTACGGCCTGCGCCGTGTGGTGAACTTTGCCCACGGCTCGCTGTACATGCTGGGCGCCTACCTTGGCTACACAGTGGCATTGCAGAGCAACTTTTGGGTCGCCTTGGTGGTCGCTCCCGCCTTGATGGCGGTCTTGGGTGTGCTGCTGGATCGGTATGGTTTTCGCCTACTGCAAGACCGCGAACCACTCACTGTGGTGCTGGTCACCTTTGGCTTGTTGTTGGTGATTGAAGACATGGTGCAGTCGGTCTGGGGCAAAAGCAACCTCTCAGTGGCGGCGCCCGAAGCCCTGAACTTCTCTGTTGATTTATTTGGCACCCCCGTTCCAGCCTACCGCATGGGGGTCATCGTGATGGGGGCCGCCGTGGCTCTGGGCTTGAGTTTGTGGCTGCGCCACTCGAAAGTGGGTTTGTTTGTGCGGGCCGCAAGCACAGACCCTGTGACCACCGCCATGCAGGGCGTCAACACCGATGCGCTGAGCGCGGGTGTCGTAGGGCTGGGCACGGCGTTGGCCGGCTTGGCCGGTGTGGTCGCGGCGCCTTTTTTGTCACTCTCGCCTTCCATGAGCTCCGACGTGTTGATTGACTCTTTTGTGGTGGTAGTGATTGGCGGCTTAGGTTCGCTCGCAGGCGCATTCATTGCCGCACTTTTGCTGGGCATGGTGCAAGCGATTGGCGCGGTGTATTTGCCGGATGCTTCGGTGCTGCTGCCGTTTGTGTTCATGGTGGCCGTCTTGATTTGGAAGCCAGCAGGTTTTGCTGGCAGCCGCACCTAATTGACGAGGACGTTTGATATGAGCCCTTTACGCGCTGTTCTTTTTTCTGTCGTTGCCCTGCTTGCAGGCGTGGGCGTCGTCACGGTGGTGAGCTCGAACACCGTGTTGTCACTGCTGACACAAGCCGTGGTGTATGCCGTGTTTGCCTTAGGCATTGGCGTGTTGCTCAAACAAAATGGTTTGGTGAGCTTTGGCCACGCCTTGTACTTTGGTGTCGCGGGTTACGCCATCGGCATCACGATGCAACAGCAAATCATGCCCGTGGAGTGGGCCATCCTCGCCACCTTGGTCGGCGTGGGTGCGGCCGCCTTTGTGATTGGCCTGATCATTGTGCGTGTACCCGGCATTGCGTTTGGCATGCTGACTTTGGCGATTGGCCAAATGTTTTTCTTGTCCGTCTCGCGTGCGCGCGGCATCACCGGTGGAGCCGACGGCATGCAAGTGGACTGGCCGTCCACCCTGTTTGGTTTTAGCCAGTCAGCCATCCTCAAACCTGCCGCCATGTTTTTGATTTGCTGGTCGACCTTGGTCATCTTGATGTTGCTGCTGACCTTGTTGCTCAACACACGTTTTGGCGCCATCACTGAAGCCGTGCGCGACAACGAAGAACGGGCACGCTTCATTGGCATCTCGACGGTTCTTCCTCGTGCGGCCATCTATGCACTGTCTGCCGTGGTCACCGCCGTGGCGGGCTTGTTATCCACCTTGAACACGGGGTTCGTGTCTCCCGAGAGCTTGCACTGGAGCTTGTCCGGCATGGCGCTGATGATGGTGGTGGTCGGTGGTTTCAAAGCCCTGTGGGGCCCAGCACTCGGTGCGGTGGTGTATTTCATCTTCAAAGACGTAGTGGGCGACTACGCCACCCACTGGATGTCCATTTTTGGCGTGGCCTTGATTGCCGTCATCGTGTTCTCACCCACAGGCATTGCGGGCGCTTTGCAAGCCCTCTGGAGCGGTAAACCAGCTGCGGCATCGCGTGCCAAAGCTGGTGCGCATTAAGCGACACACAGACACGGAACCCTTTATGAGCAATTCCTCTTCTTATGTACTTCAGGCCGAAGACGTGGCCATCCACTATGGCGGCGTCAAAGCCGTCGATGGTGTGTCACTGACCCTGGAAAAAGGCCAAATTCGCGGGTTGATTGGCCCCAACGGCGCAGGTAAATCCACCGTCATCGATGCCATCACGGGCCGTCGCCGTTTGACACGCGGCAAAGTCACCTTGCGTGGCACCGATGTGAGCGAGATGGGTGTGGTGGAGCGCCGCATGCTGGGCTTGTCACGCAGCTTCCAACGCACCAGCATTTTTGGTGGCATGCCGGTTCGCAAACAAGTCGAATTGGCGTCACACAAGATGGGCGTAAAAGACTCGGGCGCCGATGCCGATGCGGTGCTGAAAGAGCTAGAGCTAGACCGCATGGCCAACGTCATAGCCGAAGATTTGGGCTACGGCGAACAACGCCGTCTCGATTTGGCCTTGGCCTTGGTGGGACGCCCCAGTGTGTTGCTGCTAGACGAACCCATGGCCGGTTTGTCCGTCAAAGAATCACACGATTTGGCGCACCATTTAAAAGCCCTCACCTCACGCTGGGATGTGTCGGTGCTGCTGGTGGAGCACGACATGGATGTGGTCTTTGGCATCTCCGATGTGGTGACCGTGTTTGAACTGGGCCGCGTCATCGCCAGTGGCGAACCAGCCGCCGTGCGCGCTGACCCACGCGTGCGTGAAGCTTATTTGGGGAGTGCCGCATGAGTGCCTTACTGAACCTGAAAAACGTGCACGCCTACTACGGCGCTGCGCACATCTTGCACGGCTTGAACTTGCATGTGAACGCAGGCGAACGCGTAGCCTTGATTGGTCGCAATGGCGTGGGCAAAACCACAGTGGTCAACACCATCTTGGGATTGGCCGATCTCAAAGCAGGTCACATCCAGTTGGACAAACAAGAGCTGACCAAGCCTCGCCCTTACATGGCTGCGCAGCACGGCATCGCGGTGGTGCCGCAAGGCCGCTGCATCATTGCTAATTTGACCGTCGAAGAAAACCTATTACTCGGTGCCGCTGTGGGCCGCAAAGGCCCTTGGTCGGTGCCTGAGATTTACAAGCTGTTTCCCATCTTGCAAGAGCGCGCCCACACCCCGGGCACCGCCCTGTCAGGCGGCCAACAACAAATGCTGGCCGTGGGACGCGCCCTAATGGCCAACCCGAGTTTGATTTTGTTAGACGAACCGACCGAGGGCTTGGCCCCCGTCATCGTGGACCAGCTCGCTGACATCTTCAAGCGCGTAGCCGACCAAGGCACAGCCCTGCTGTTGATTGAACAAAACATGAGCCTCGTCGCCCGCGTGGCCCACCGTTACTTGGCGATGGCCAAGGGCTCAGTGGTGGCACAAGGCGTGGTGACCCACTCACCCGAAGGGCTCAAAGATTTAGAAAGCCATGTGACGGTCTAAAGCCATCACGCCCAGTTCCCAACGGCCGTCGGACCGACTCCGGCAATCCTTCATTCCTAGGAGACAAGCATGCAACATAAAAAAATCTATCAACTGTTGGCCAGTGCAGCGCTGGTGACAGCCCTGCCGTTGTGCGCCTTGGCGCAAGGCAAAGAGCCGGTCAAGGTCGGTTTGGTGTCATCCAAGTCTGGCGTGTTCGCGGAGCAAGGCGAAGAAGTCATGCGCGCCGTGAAGTTCGCCATTGAAGAAGCCAACAGCAAAGGTGGCGTGGATGGCCGCAAAGTCGAAGTCCAAGAAGGTGACGATGAAAGTACACCTGACGCTGGTCGCCGCGTGGCTGAAAAAATGGCACGCGATGGCCACAACCTGTTGATCGGTGCGGTGCCCTCGTCCATCTCCTTGGCGATTGCCCAAAACTTGGACCGCTGGGATGCGGCTTACTTCATCCAAGCCAGCAAGTCAGACAAGCTGACCGGCGACACCTGCAAACCACGCAGCTTCCGCACCAACCACTCTGACGCGATGGACATCGCCATGATCAACGAGTGGGCCAAGAAAATCAAAGGCAACACCTTTGCCGTGATTGCCGCTGACTATGTGTGGGGCCGCGACTCGGGCGAGTCTTTCAAGAAAGCCATGGAAGCACAAGGCAAGAAAGTGCCATTGACGTTGTACGTCCCCATGGGCACCAAAGACTTCTCACCCTACATCGCACAACTCAAAGCCGCCAACGTGGATGGCATTTGGGTGGCTGAAATTGGCCGCGATGCCATGGCGTTCGTCAAGCAAGCCGGTGAATTCAACCTCATCCCCAGCACCCCGCTGATTGGCCATGCGCTGATTTCCAACTTCATCATCAACGCCACGGGCAAAAACCTCGAAGGCGTGCCCGGCAACTCCGGCTATGCCGCTGACTTGAACAACCCACGCAACAAAGAATTCGTGGCGGCATGGAAGGCCAAGTTCAACCGCATGCCCACCGATGCTGAAGGCCAAGCCTACAACGGCGCCCAAGTCATGTTTGACGGCGTGCGCTTGGCCAAGAGCGTGAAGCCAGAAGATGTGAGCAAAGCCCTGCGTGGTGCTGAACTCAACACCATCTACGGCAAAGTCACCATGCGTGCCGCCGACAACCAACTCATGCTGCCAAACTATGTGGGCCGCGTGAAGATGGTCGACGGCGCCCTGCGCCCCGTGATTGAAGACACCTACCCCGCGTCTTTGACACCGCTACCTTCGCCTTTGTGCAAGATGTAATAGACTGAGGTTGCACTAAAACTCAAAGCCCCGATGCCAACGCATGGGGGCTTTTTCTTTGGGCGGCTGGGGGTCGGTACACTTCGGGGTTACGTTTTTTGACCCTCAAGGATTTGCCATGAACACGACCCCTTCCGGCCTGCAATACATCGACAACGTGGTGGGTGACGGCGCAACTGCCGCTGCTGGTCAGCACGTCACCGTGCACTACACCGGTTGGCTCTACAAAGACGGCGAGCAAGGCGCCAAATTTGACTCCAGCCGTGACCGCAATGACCCGTTTGACTTCCCGCTGGGCGCTGGCATGGTCATCAAGGGCTGGGACGAAGGCGTGCAAGGTATGCAAATTGGGGGGCAACGCACCCTGATCATCCCGCCAGAGCTGGGCTATGGTGCACGCGGCGCGGGCGGTGTGATTCCACCCAACGCCACATTGAAGTTTGACGTCGAACTGCTCGGCCTCAAATAAACAAGCGGTACGGCAGCACCTTTGACTGCCGCCATCCAGCGGGGCTTAGCCCCGCTTTGTTTTGTCCCGTCCCCTTTTTTTACAAAACCCCTCTTGAAATAGGGTCGGATGCCCTCAGCTTCGCTCAATATCCATCCAACAAGCCCTACAAAGCATGTCAGAACCTACAGAAAACCTAGACACCGCAGCAGCCCATTTGGCTGCCCATATGGCCAGCATGGCCCCCACCCCCGAAGCCGTGCCTGCTGAACCAGCGGCTGCGCTTGACCCCTTGGCCGCAGCGCAAGCAGAAGTGGCCGCCTTGCAGGCCAAAGTAGCCGAGCTGCAAGACCAATATGTACGCGGCCAAGCCGAGGTGCAAAATGCCCGCCGTCGCGCAGATGATGAAGTGTCCAAAGCTCGCAAATTCGCGCTGGAGAGCTTTGCCGACAGCTTGCTGCCTGTTCTTGACAGCCTCGAAGCTGGCTTGGCTGTGCAAACTGCCACGCCTGAGCAAATCCGTGAAGGCGCTGAAGCCACGCTGCGCCAGCTCAAGAGCGCCATGGAGCGCAACAAGATTGTGGCCATCGACCCTGCGGCCGGCGCCAAGTTTGACCCCGCACAACACCAAGCCATCAGCGTGGTTCCTGCAGAACAAGAAGCCAACACCGTGGTCACCGTGCTGCAAAAAGGCTACTTAATCGCCGAGCGCGTGTTGCGACCTGCACTGGTCACTGTGGCCGCACCGAAATAAACACTTGAAATTGGCGAAGTTATCCACAACTACGCTACATCTGAATCTTTAAAAGTTACTGGAGTTACAAATGGGAAAAATCATCGGTATTGACTTGGGCACCACCAACTCGTGCGTGGCCATCATGGAAGGCAACACGACGAAAGTGATCGAGAACGCTGAAGGCGCTCGCACCACCCCGTCGATCATTGCGTATCAAGAAGACGGCGAAATTTTGGTGGGCGCATCGGCCAAGCGCCAAGCGGTAACCAACCCACGCAACACCCTGTACGCGGTCAAGCGTTTGATTGGTCGTAAGTTCAGCGAAAAAGAAGTTCAAAAAGACATCGACTTGATGCCGTACACCATTGCCAAAGCCGACAACGGCGACGCATGGGTGGAAGTGCGCGGCAACAAGTTGGCCCCGCCTCAAATTAGCGCTGAAATTCTGCGCAAGATGAAGAAAACCGCCGAAGACTATCTCGGCGAAGAAGTGACCGAAGCCGTCATCACGGTGCCCGCTTACTTCAACGACGCACAGCGCCAAGCCACCAAAGACGCCGGCCGCATCGCTGGCTTGGATGTCAAGCGCATCATCAACGAACCCACTGCAGCGGCTTTGGCTTTCGGTTTGGACAAAACCGAAAAAGGCGATCGCAAGATTGCGGTGTATGACTTGGGTGGCGGCACATTTGACGTGTCCATCATCGAAATCGCCGACGTCGATGGCGAAAAACAATTCGAGGTGTTGTCCACCAACGGCGACACGTTCTTGGGCGGCGAAGACTTCGACCAACGCATCATCGACTTCATCATTGCCGAATTCAAGAAAGAATCTGGCGTTGATTTGTCCAAAGACGTGCTGGCCTTGCAACGCCTGAAAGAAGCTGCCGAAAAAGCCAAGATTGAGTTGTCTTCTGCCACCTCGACCGACATCAACTTGCCTTACATCACCGCAGATGCCACAGGCCCTAAGCACTTGAACATCAAGCTCAACCGTGCGAAGTTGGAGCAACTGGTGGACGAGTTGGTGGAGCGCACCATCGCCCCTTGCCGCACCGCCATCAAAGATGCGGGCGTATCTGTGAGCGACATTGATGACGTGATCTTGGTCGGCGGTATGAGCCGTATGCCTAAGGTGCAAGAAAAGGTCAAAGAGTTCTTCGGCCAAGAGCCACGTCGTGACGTGAACCCTGACGAAGCCGTGGCCGTGGGCGCTGCGATTCAAGGTCA
>CANFZT010000072.1 GCA_947451565.1 Comamonadaceae bacterium
CCACCAAAACTTGGGGTGGATTTTTCTCGCTGAGGATGCCTGTTAACTTGCCTATCATTGGGGGACCTTTTTAGGGATTATCGACTTGATTCTTCGCCACACCTTCACCCCGCATAACAACACCCGTTTGTCGCATCTGTGCGGCCCCACCGACGCGCATTTGCGCAGCATCGAATTGGCCTTGGACGTGAAAATCGCTCACCGCCACGAGCAGTTCAAAGTGGACGGCCACAAAGCCAAAGCCACGCGCGCCATGGAGGTGTTGCAAGCCCTGTACGAGCGCGCTGCACGCGTCATTCCACCCGAGCAAGTCCAGTTGATGCTTGCGGGCGACAGTGCCATGGAGGCCGACGATGTTCCCACCTTGCAAACCCGTCGCACCGACCTGCGTGCCCGCACCCCCACGCAAGCCGCGTACTTAGAGAACATTGCCGCGCACGACATCAGCTTTGGCATTGGCCCCGCGGGTACAGGCAAAACCTATTTGGCCGTGGCCTGTGCCGTCGACGCACTAGAGCGCAGCGCAGTGCAACGCATTGTGCTGACGCGTCCCGCATTAGAAGCAGGCGAAAAACTGGGCTTCTTGCCCGGCGACTTGGGCCAAAAAGTAGACCCGTATTTGCGCCCCTTGTACGACGCGTTGTACGACCTGATGGGTTACGACCGAGTGCAAAAAGCTTTCGAACGCAACGCCATTGAAATTGCGCCACTGGCTTTCATGCGCGGACGCACCCTCAACAACGCCTTCGTCATCTTGGACGAAGCGCAAAACACCACGCCTGAGCAAATGAAGATGTTCCTCACCCGCATTGGCTTTGGTGCCAAGGCTGTTGTGACAGGGGATGTGAGCCAGATTGACTTGCCCAAAGGGCAGCTCAGCGGCTTGATCGATGCCGAGCGCGTGTTGAAACGCGTCAAAGGTATTTCCGTCACCCGCTTCACCACCGCCGACGTGGTGCGCCATCCACTGGTGGCTCGGATCGTGGACGCGTATGACGCCCAACGCACCACCACAGGCGCCCCTTCACGCAAACAATCTTAAAAACATGGCCCTGCCCACCTTAGACCTCACCCTGCAATTTGGCGATGTGCCCTACGCCGCACGTCACCGCGCTGCGCTACCGCGCGCTTTTGTAAACCGTTGCATTCGCAATGCCTTGAGCCGCGACGCGGAAATGACGGTGCGCATCGTCGATGCCGATGAAGGGCAAGCACTCAACAGCAGCTACCGCAAAAAAAACTACGCCACGAATGTGCTGACCTTTGACTACGCCCAAGCACCCATGGTGATGGCCGACCTCGTGCTGTGCGCACCCGTGGTGGCAGCAGAGGCCAAGGAGCAAGGT
The DNA here is from genome assembly GCA_947451565.1 of Comamonadaceae bacterium. GTDB lineage: Bacteria > Pseudomonadota > Gammaproteobacteria > Burkholderiales > Burkholderiaceae_C > Limnohabitans. Next base: position 1,347 of record CANFZT010000072.1, read on the forward strand.
AAGTCACTGCAAGCGCACTACGCGCACTTGCTGATTCATGGCGCGTTGCACGCCCAAGGCTATGACCACGAGACCTCGCAAGCCGATGCCAACGAGATGGAAACGCTTGAGATGTTCATCATGGCCAGCCTCGGGTTGCCCTGTCCTTATTAAAACGCCTTCGCCACCTGCGCCCCATGAATGCACCGCTCTCTCCGCCACTGATTCGTTTGCTGCTCTGGACGGGCATGTTGTCGCTGTTGGTGCGCACATGGATTGGTGCCACCTTTCCCATCACAGGGGATGAAGCGTATTTCTACTGGTGGGGCATTTATCCAGATTGGGGTTATTACGACCACCCACCGATGGCAGGTTGGACGATTGCGGCGATGCTCAAGTTGTTTGGCGACAGCACCTTCGCCATGCGCATCCCTGCACTGTTGCTGCCTACCGCTTTGGGGGCCGCCCTGTGGTGGGGCTTCTCTGGCGTTGACCGTGAGAAAACCGCGTGGGCTATTGCGCTGTTTTGGCTCACCCCCATCAATTGGCTGAATGCACTCATCACCACCGACACGCCTTTGATTTTTTGGTCCGTGCTGTCCGTCGGTGCGTTGGCCCGTGCAGAGCAAAAACCTCAACAAGACCGCGCCTTCTACACCCTGCACGCCTTCAGCGGCTTGTGTTTAGGACTTGCGTTTTTGTCTAAATACTTTGCCGTTGTCATTGGCTTGGCGTACTTGGTGTACTTCGTGGCGTTTCGTCGCGATCGCCTTCTTGGCTTTGCACTTCTGGTGTTGGCCGCCACACCCGGCCCGCTGATCAACCTGTGGTGGAACATGGGCCACGGGTGGGCCAACATCATGTTCAACGTCTACAACCGCAACCAAGGCGAAGTGTTCGAGTGGAACAAGCCCGCGCTGTACTTGCTCACTTGGGCTTACCTGCTCACGCCTGGTTTTGTGTGGCTCGCATGGAAGGGGCGCAGCGGTGTCGCAGCAGTTGCGCGCCAACACAAGTTATTAGCTACGCTCATCGTCGTGCCCTTTGCATTCTTTGCGCTCATCGCCATGAAAAAAGTGGTGGGCTTGCATTGGGTGCTCAACTTCTACCCGCTGTTTTTTGTGGCGCTCGCCTTCGCTTTGCCCACGGCACAACTCAAACGTTGCAGCACATGGATGGCCGTCTTCTTGGGCGCGCACCTCGTCGCCTTGGCTGCGATGTACAGCACGCAACTGACGGACTGGAAGCACGTCAAGATATACCCAGAGATCGTGCGCAGCTACCGCACACAAGAACTGTTGGCGAAAGTGCAAGCCCCCAACACGGTGTTGATGGCCACGTCGTATACGCCGGCATCCATCTACGGCCAAACACTCAAAACCTATGTCCCTGTTTTTGGTGCAGGCAGTTTTCATGCACGCCAAGACGACTTGCTGGTGAACTTTGCCGACTTCGATGGCAAGACCCTTCGCATCCTTGGCTTTAGCCAACCCAACTTAGACGAGTACCGTGCTTACTTTGACAGCGTGTCTCTCATCACGGTGTCGCAAGACGGTGTCCCGTTCTACGCGGTTGAGGGGAAAAACTTCAAGTGGACGGTGTACCGCGACACGGTGTTGAAAGAAATTTTCAAGCAGCGCCACCAAATTCCGTCATGGTTACCCATGACGGGTTGTCCGTTTTGCGAGCGCTACTGCGGTACCGTGCGTTGCACGGGTTAACGGCCTGAGGCGTCCTCCAGCAACCGCACTTTGACCGTTTTGCCTTTGACGCGCCCAGAACTCAAACGCTGGACCGCTTCACGCGCAATGCTGCGCTCTACCGCCACGTAAGTGGAAAACTCGTTCACATTGATCTTGCCCACCTGCTCTTTGCTGAAGCCAGCATCACCGGTGAGGGCGCCCAAGACGTCACCCGCACGGATCTTTTCTTTGCGGCCACCCACAATTTGCAGCGTCGCCATCGGCGGCTGCAAGATGTCGCCTGCGGCTGGCGTCAAACCGCTGAGCGGCGCCCAAACCGATTCACGGCCTTGCAGCTGCTCAATCTTGCCGACGTTGCCCATCTCGTCCATACTGGCAAGCGACAGGGCCAATCCCTCAGCGTCGCCTCGGCCTGTTCGGCCAATGCGGTGAATGTGCACCTCGGGATCTGGTGTGACGTCCACATTGATGACGGCTTCTAGGTTGGCCACATCCAAACCACGGGCAGCCACATCCGTGGCAACCAAGACCGAACAACTGCGGTTGGCAAACTGCACCAACACTTGGTCGCGCTCGCGTTGCTCTAACTCGCCAAACAAAGCCAAAGCACTGAAGCCTTGGGCTTGCAGCACCGTGACCAAGTCACGGCATTGCTGTTTGGTGTTGCAAAACGCCAAGCTAGATTCAGGACGGAAATGGTTGAGCAACTGCGACACAGCATGCAGTCGCTCGTTGTGACTCACCTGGTAAAAGATCTGCTTGATTTTTTGTGCATCGTGTTGCGCTTGCACTTTGACGGTTTGCGGCTCGCGCATGAACTGCGAGGCGAGCTTGGCAATACCTTCGGGGTAAGTGGCCGAGAACAACAAGGTTTGACGGTCTTTGGGACACTGGCGTGCCACCTTGGCAATGTCGTCAAAAAAGCCCATGTCTAACATGCGGTCTGCTTCATCGAGCACCAGCATCTTCAAGCCTTGCAAGCTGAGTGAGCCGCGCTCCAAGTGGTCCATGATGCGCCCGGGCGTGCCCACCACCACATGTGCGCCATGCTCCAGGCTCACGGTCTGGCCACGCAAAGCAACACCCCCACACAGGGTGACCACTTTGATGTTGCCCACGGCACGGGCCAAACGACGGATCTCTTGGGTCACTTGGTCGGCCAATTCACGGGTGGGGCACAGCACCATGGCTTGTGCGTCAAACAAGCTGGCATCGAGCTTCTCAACCAAAGGAAGACCGAAGGCGGCGGTTTTGCCACTGCCGGTGCTGGCTTGGGCAATCAAATCACGCCCCGCGAGGGTCAAGGGCAAGCTCGCAGCTTGAATGGGGGTCATCTGGGTGTAGCCCAGCTGCGTCAAGTTGTCGAGCGTGGAGGCCGCGAGGCTCAGGGAAGCAAAGGTTGTAGCGGTATTTTTTAAATCGGTCATGCGCCGATTATCGTGATTGGGATAGTCACCGGGCCATCGTTCACCAAATGCACTTGCATGTCAGCACCAAAGATGCCTGTTTGCACCTGCGGGTGCTGGGCTTTGGCTTGCGCCACAAACGCGTCATACAAGCGACGGCCTTCATCGGCGGGTGCTGCGGTGGTAAAGCTAGGTCGCGTGCCGCTGCTCGTGTCCGCTGCCAGGGTGAACTGACTCACCACCAACAAACCGCCATTCACATCGATCACGCTGCGGTTCATCTTGCCAGCGTCGTCGTAGAACACGCGCAGTTTCAAAATTTTGTCGAGCATTTTTTGCCCTACCGCTTCGGTGTCGCCTTTTTCAGCGCACAACAAAACCAACAGGCCTTGTGCAATTTCACCGACGGTTTGGCCATCCACCACCACACGGGCTTCGCTCACGCGTTGCAAAACGGCTTTCATATTTAGCGAACGTCCAACGGGTCGTCCAGGTGCGCTTCCACATCGTTAGGCAGCAACTGAATCGTGGCACGAAGGCCGGGCACCGCTTTCATCAACGATTGCTCCACATTGGCGCGAAACATGGCCGCGCGACCCAAGGTCCATTCAGCGGGCATGTGCATGTGCAAGTCCACAAAGCGGCGTTGCCCTGCTTTGCGCGTGATGAGGTGGTCAAAGCGCACGATGTGGGTGTGGTCTGCGCCCACCTCTTCGTGCGCCATCGACAGGTCGTGCAACACCGTGTTGATTCGCGCCAGCACCTCGGGCTCCACCGCTTCGTCCATCAGGCCTTGTGAAGCGCCCCAAATCAAATGCCAGCCTTCTTTGAGAATATTCAACGCCACGCCAATAGCCACCACGGCGTCCAGCCACAACCATCCGCTATAGCTCACCAGCGCAATCCCCAGCACCACGCCGGCGGAAGTCCACACATCCGTGACCAAGTGACGCGCATCGGCTTCGAGTGCAATGGAACGGTGTGTTTTGGCCGCGCGAAACATCACCCATGCCAGCAAGCCGTTCAAGGCAGAACTCGCCACCGACAATGCCAAACCAATGCCCACCTGCTCTAAAGGCTGTGGGTCAAACATGCGATGGCTGGCCGCCCAAATGATGCCCAGCGCCGCCACCACGATGAGGATGCCCTCAAAGCCAGACGAAAAATACTCAGCTTTGTGGTGACCATAAGGATGGTCTTCATCTGCGGGCATCGCTGCCACCGTGACCATCATCAAACCGAACACCGCGCTGGCCAAGTTGACCAACGACTCCATGGCATCGGACAACAAGCCCACCGAATCGGTGAGGTGCCACGCCAAAGTTTTCAAGGCGATGGTGATGCACGCCACCACAACCGACGCCCAAAGCAAGCCTTTGGGTGAGAGCCATTTTTCAAGGGTACGGGTGTTCATGCAGGCAGTCTAGTCACGCGCCATTAAGCCAATGTGACACGCGCAAATTTGCGCTTACCCACTTGCACCACAAACGTACCGGCGTCGAGCTTCAAGCCTTTGTCACTCACCACGCTGGAGTCAACACGCACACCACCACCATCAATCAAACGGTTGGCTTCGCTGCTGGAAGGCGCCAAGCCTGCAGCTTTGAGCAAAGCGCCAATACCCATCGGCGCGCCGCTGAGGGTCACCTCTGGAATTTCATCGGGTACGCCGCCTTTGCTGCGGTTGATGAAGTCTTGCTCAGCCGCCTCAGCCGCCGCTGGACCGTGAAAACGTGCCGTGATCTCTTTGGCCAACGCCACCTTGGCGTCTTTGGGGTTGCGACCGCCTTCGATTTCTTTTTTCAGCGCCTCAATGTCGGCCATCGATTTGAACGACAGCAAGGTGTACCAGCGCCACATGAGCACGTCAGAGATGGACAACACTTTGGCAAACATGGTGTTGGGCTCTTCGCTGATGCCGATGTAGTTGTTCTTGGACTTGGACATTTTTTCAACACCGTCCAAGCCTTCAAGTAAAGGCATGGTCAAGATGCACTGGGCTTCTTGGCCGTACTCCGCTTGTAAATGGCGGCCCATGAGCAAATTGAATTTCTGGTCGGTGCCGCCTAGCTCTAAGTCCGACTTCAAAGCCACCGAGTCATAGCCCTGCATCAGCGGATACAAAAACTCGTGCACGCTGATGGGCGTGTTGGCATGGAAGCGATCATGAAAGTCGTTGCGCTCCATCATGCGCGCCACGGTGTACTTGGACGCGAGCTGAATCATGCCCATCGAGCCCAGCGGAATACACCACTCGCTGTTGTAGCGAATTTCGGTTTTGGCGGGATCGAGCACCAACGACGCTTGTTTGTAATAGGTTTCCGCGTTCACCTTGATTTGCTCAGATGTAAGCGGCGGGCGTGTGCTGTTGCGGCCTGATGGGTCGCCAATCAAGCTGGTGAAGTCGCCAATCAAAAAGATGACTTGATGCCCCAAGTCTTGCAACTGGCGCATTTTGTTGAGCACCACCGTGTGACCGATGTGAATGTCGGGCGCGGTTGGGTCCAAACCCAATTTGATGCGCAGGGGTTGGCCCGTGGCTTCGGAACGCGCCAGCTTTTTTACCCAGGCGTCTTCGGGAATCAGTTCTTCGCAGCCGCGCTTGGTGACAGCCAAGGCTTCAAGGACACGGTCGGTGACAGGGTGGTTTTGTAAAGATGCTTGATTCATAAGGATTTTTTATCGCCGAAGGTATACTCAACGGTTTGGTGTTTGCGCCTGATTTTAGAGGCCCAAACCTTGAGGCCTTGGGCTTGTCGTCCCCGCCTTCACCAACTGCCGGAGAAAACCCTTGCAGCCATTCTTTTCTTTGTGGGCCGCGCGCCTGCAAAACAGCTTTCAAACACACCCTCGCCGCATCATGGCTGGCGTGGCGTTCGCGTTCTCAGTGGTCGGTGGTGGCGCATTTGCGGTGGCCAGCTTGGATGCTGGCGTTGCAAACATGCCACTGCGACAAGTGGTGGAGACCGTCAACACGCGATCTTTGCCCAGCATGTGGGCAGATAAATCGCTGCAACTGTTTCGCTCTGACCTGACACGCTCTAGCGACACGGCTGACAGCTTGCTTGCACGTTTAGGCGTGAACGACCCACAAGCGGCGGCCTACCTGCGCAATGCACGGACAGCGCGCCAGCAACTCATCGGACGCGCAGGCCGCATGGTGAATTTGGAAGGCGATGCAGAACACCGCCTCACCCGTTTGACTGCACGCTGGGTCAACGAAGACGGGGAGAGCTTCACCCGATGGATCTTGGAGCGTTCAAGCGACGGCTTTGTCGAGCGCCAAGAAACAGCAAGCCTGAACGTCGGCACCCGCATGGGCAACGGCACGATTCAAAGCTCACTGTTTGCCGCCACCGACGAGGCCGACATCCCCGACAGCGTGGCTAGCCAATTGGCCGACATCTTTGCGGGCGACATTGACTTCCACCGCGCCCTGCGAAAAGGCGACCGGTTTGCCGTGGTGTACGAATCGCTGGAAGCCGATGGCGAAGTGCTGCGCACGGGTCGAGTGCTGTCTGCCGAGTTTGTGAACAATGGCAAAACACATCAGGCATTTTGGTTCAAAGAGGCCGGCGCAAAAGAAGGTGGCTACTACAGCGCCGACGGCGTCAGCCTGCGTCGCGCTTATCTGGCCTCCCCCCTCGCCTTCTCGCGCATGACCAGCGGTTTCAAAATGCGCTTCCACCCGATTCTGCAAACTTGGCGTGCCCACCTCGGCGTGGACTACGCCGCCCCCACAGGCACACCTGTGCGCAGCGTGGGGCAAGGCATTGTGGATGTGGCAGGCTCGCAAGGTGGTTTTGGCAATGTGGTGATGGTCAGACATGCCAACGGCCACACCACCGTCTATGCTCACTTGAGTCGCATCAACGTCAAGCACGGTCAATCTGTCATGCAAGGACAAACACTGGGCTTGGTGGGTGCCACAGGTTGGGCCACTGGCCCGCACCTGCATTTTGAATTCCGCGTTAACGGCCAACACAAAGACCCACTCACCATGGCGCGTCAGAGTGTGACCATCGAAGTGTCAGCCGCTGCGCGTGAGCAATTCAAACGCCACACAGCCATCGCCAAAGTGGACTTGACCGCCGCGGCCAGCACCCAAATCAGCCGCGTTGAATAAATGACGGCCACTGCAGCCTCATCACCTGGGGCACAGCTGTACATTGGTTTGATGTCGGGCACATCGCTCGATGGCGTCGACGGTGTATTGGCAGACTTCAGCGGCCTTCATCCACGCGTGCTGGGCTATCAAGCCACGCCCTTTGAGCCCGCACTCAAGCACACGCTGCTGGCGCTTAACACCCCTGCCGACAATGAACTTCACCGCGCGGCACTCGCGGCCAACAGCTTGGTGCGGGTGTACGCGCAAACCATACAAACATTGCTGGCCAGCACCCACACTTCTGCCCGTGATGTGCGCGCCATTGGCGCCCATGGACAAACAGTGCGCCACCAACCCGGCGCATTTGATGGCACCGGCTACACACTGCAACTGAACAACCCCGCGTTATTGGCTGAGCTGTCAGGCATCGACGTGGTGGCCGATTTCCGCAGCCGCGATGTCGCAGCGGCAGGCCAAGGCGCACCACTCGTCCCCGTGTTTCACCAAGGCATCTTTGGACAAACGGATCACAGCGTGGGCGTGCTGAACATTGGTGGCATTGCCAACCTCAGCGTACTTCATGCCTCGGGCGACGTGTTGGGTTTTGATTGCGGCCCTGGCAACGCCTTGCTTGACCACTGGAGCCAACAGCACACAGGCCAAGCCTTTGATGACAACGGCGCATGGGGAGCGAGCGGCTCGGTGATCGAGCCCTTGCTACAAGCCTTATTGGCAGAGCCCTTTTTATTGAAAGCGCCCCCTAAGAGCACGGGGCGTGATTTATTCCACCCCGCTTGGCTGACGCAACAACTGAATACCTATGCAAACGCACAAGCGGTTGACGTGCAAGCCACGCTGACCGAGCTCACCGCGCGCGCTTGCATCAACGATGTGGTTCGCCACGCCCCTGAGATAACCGAGCTCATCGTGTGTGGTGGCGGTGCATTGAATGGTTTTTTAATGTCGCGCCTGCAGGCGGGCTTGCCGCGTGTGCGCGTGCTGTCATCTGTAGAACGCGGTATGCCGCCCTTGCAAGTGGAAGCGGCCGCTTTTGCCTGGCTCGCTCGCCAAACCGTGCTGGGCCTACCCGGCAATCTACCAAAAGTAACGGGCGCACAAGGCGCCCGCATATTGGGTGGTATTTTTAAAGCTTGATCGTCAGTGATTAGGCTGAGAACGACGAGCCACAGCCGCACGTTGACGTCGCATTTGGGTTCTTGATGACGAACTGAGCGCCTTGCAAATCTTCTTTGTAATCAATCTCAGCGCCCACCAGGTATTGGTAGCTCATGGCATCGACTAACAAAGACACGCCGTTTTTGTTGATGGTGGTGTCGTCTTCGTTCACGATTTCATCGAACGTGAAACCGTATTGAAAGCCTGAGCAACCGCCGCCTTGGACGAACACGCGCAACTTCAAATCAGGGTTGCCCTCTTCTGCAATCAGGTCTGCCACCTTGGCAGCCGCGCTGTCAGTGAAGACAAAAGGGGATGGCATTTCGGTTTGGACGTTTTCGGCAACTGCGCTCATGTGAGGACTCCTGAATCAATTGCTTAAAAGTATATCGCTTTACTCGGATATAGCACTGCGCGCGGCCTAGAAACGCTGTTTGCAACATGGGCATTCACGCTGGCAATAAAAAAGCCGCAAGGGCGAACCCATGCGGCTTTTGGCAAAACAGGAAGCGGATTAACGCTTGCTGAACTGCTTGCGGCGGCGAGCAGAGTGCAAGCCAACCTTTTTACGTTCGACTTCACGAGCATCGCG
>CANFZT010000073.1 GCA_947451565.1 Comamonadaceae bacterium
AAAACACTCAAGGCAGCCAAGCTGTATGACAAAGCGCTGAGCTACACCAACAAGTCACCCTCATCGATGGCCTTGGGCGGTGAGATGCTTCAACACATCATGGCCAACGACCCCAGCATTGATGCCATCTTTTTCTGTAACGACGACTTGGCGCAAGGGGCTTTGCTGGCGGCACAACGCTTGAAAATCAAAGTACCGCAGCAGCTGGCTATCGCAGGTTTCAACGACCTCACAGGCAGCGATCTTGTGGGCCCGGGCCTGACCACCATTCGCACGCCACGCGCCGCCATTGGTGAGGCGGCGGCACAAATGCTCCTAAGCTTGATGCGCGAAGAAGATGTCGCCACGCCGAGTGTGGATGTAGGCTACGAGCTAATGGTGCGTGGAAGTACCTAAGTCACCTCTAAGACGGGGCATGTCTAGGCGCTTGATTACACTCGCTGCATGCAAATGAACACCCCAACTCCCACGCACCGTCTGGCGGGCAAAGTCAGTCTCATCACAGGCGCAGCCCAAGGCATTGGCTTGGCCACCGCTCTCAAATTTGCACAAGAAGGCGCCATCGTCATCGTGTGTGACGTCAAGCAAGCGGCAGTGGACCAAGCCGTCAAACAGTGCACCGCCATCGGTGCGCAGGCGCTTGGGTTTGTGGTGGATGTGACACAACGCGACATGGTGGATGCCACGGTGAAAGCTGTGCTCGACCAGTTTGGACGCATCGATGTATTGGTAAACAACGCAGGCATCACGCAAGATGCGCGCCTCCAAAAAATGACGCTGGAACAGTTTGACCGCGTGATTGACGTCAACCTGCGCGGTGTATTTCATTGCGCGCAAGCCGTGACGGAGGCCATGGTGGCGCAAGGCAGCGGCGTAATTTTGAATGCATCTTCCGTGGTGGGCATCTATGGTAATTTCGGCCAAACCAACTATGCAGCAACTAAGTTTGGTGTCATTGGGTTCACCAAAACATGGAGCCGCGAGCTAGGCCCCAAAGGCATTCGTGTCAATGCAGTCGCGCCCGGTTTTATTGCCACCCCGATTCTCTCGACCATTCCCGAAAAAGTCATTCACGACATGGTGGACCGCGTTCCCCTCAAGCGCTTGGGAAAACCCGAAGATATTGCAAATGTATATGCATTCTTGGCCAGCGACGAAGCCGCCTATATCAACGGTACCGTGATTGAAGTGGCGGGCGGCCTCACCCTATGAGTGATGTCCCAAAGGCCTATCAGGGTGCGGCGGCCAACTCGCCAAAAAGCAAAACAGATTTATTTGTCTCGTTCACCCTGCTGGCCTTGCAAGGGTTTGGCGGTGTGTTGACCGTGGTGCAGCGTGAATTAGTAGACAAAAAACAATGGCTCACGCTCGATGAGTTTGTCGAGGACTGGGCGGTTGCGCAAATCTTGCCCGGCCCAAATGTGGTCAACCTCGCGCTCATGCTTGGCGGTCGTCACTTTGGAATCAGCGGCGCATTGGCTGCGCTCAGTGGCTTACTGCTAGCACCAACAGCACTGGTTCTTTTGCTAGCGGCTGCAGTGGCAGGCATCGCAGATACACCCGTGGCACAAGGTATGTTGCGTGGCATGGGCGCTGTATCAGCGGGCCTCATTGCTGCAGTGGGCATCAAACTCATGGGGGCACTCAAAAGCAACCCCATGGGCATGCTGACCTGCATTGGCATAGGCGCCCTCACTTTCATTGCCATTGGCTTGCTGCGTTTGCCGCTGGCTTGGGTGCTACTTAGCCTTGGCCCCTTAGCCAGCGTATGGGCTGCGCATTGCATCAAGCAGCGAGGTGCTGCATGAGCATCACCTTGACCCTCGCAGATTGGGGCTCGTTGTTTTTGCACTTCATCTCGCTCTCGCTCTTGGCCGTGGGCGGCGCCATCACCACTGCGCCTGACATCCACCGTTACTTGGTGGATGAAACACATTGGCTCAGCGACACACAGTTCAACGCATCCATCGCCTTGGCCCAAGGCGCACCTGGCCCCAACGTGATGTTCATCGCCTTGATGGGATGGAATGTAGGCCTCAATGCCGGTGGCGGTTTGGCAGCGGGCTGGCCCGCCGTGGCCTTGGCTTTGTGGGGCGTGCTCATCACCATGGTGGGCATCATGATTCCGTCATGCACCCTCGCCTTCATTGCCACGCAATGGGCCCACCGCAACCGCGATATGCAGGCCGTCAAAGCCTTCAAAAGCGGCATGGCCCCCATCGTGATTGCCCTGCTGATCGCCACGGGTTGGCTGCTCACAGGCAACCACGAAAACCCAGCACGCGATTGGCCGCTATGGGCGCTGACAGCGGCCACCACACTGATCGTGTGGAAAACCAAAACGCACATGCTATTGCTACTGGGCTTCGGCGCCCTGCTAGGCGCCCTAGGTTGGATCTAAGAAAATAAGATCTAAAAACCATGTAGGCCGCAGTCTTCGGCGGTTGGGTATTGGCCGCAACGATTTCTGGTACCCCAGCATGAGGCAGCGGCCGAGACCTAACTGCCGAAGCGAGCCCAGCTAAATATCAAACAACAGTCCTCTGACGCCGTGCCTCGTACAAACACACCCCACTCGCCACAGACACGTTCAAACTCTCCACCCCGCCACACATCGGAATGCTGATGAGCTCGTCACACGTCTTGCGTGTGAGCTGACGCATACCGTCGCCCTCGGCACCCAACACCAAAGCCGTAGGGCCTTTGAGGTCCACTTGGTACAAGGTCTTAGGCGCATCGTCACTGGTGCCGATGATCCAAATATTGCGCTCTTTGAGTTCGTTCAACGTACGCGCCAAGTTCGTCACCATGAAATACGGCACCGTCTCAGCCGCACCGCTGGCCACTTTGGCCACCGTGGCATTGATGCCCACGGCATGGTCTTTGGGTGCAATCACCGCATGCGCACCCGCGCCATCGGCCACACGCAAACACGCGCCCAGGTTGTGTGGGTCGGTCACACCATCGAGCACCAAGATCAAAGGTGACTCCACCTTCTCGATACCTTCGAGCAACTCGTCTAGCGAGTGCGCCATCTTGATTTCACTCACGCGGGCCGCCACACCTTGGTGGCCATGACCACCCGAGAGTTTGGCCAAACGGGGGCCATCGGCCTCAATCAAACGGATGCCCGCTTCGGTGGCACGATCCACAAATTGACGCATACGCGCATCGCGGCGGGTAGGGTCAAAGTAAATTTCAATGACGGATTGCGGCGCTGTTTTCACGCGCACGCCAACGGCGTGAAAGCCGAAGAGAACTTTAGGAGCTGAAGACATAGGAGGTGATTATCCCTTGACCTGCCCTGCCTCGATCGTGATGGCCTGATCGCACCGCGCGGCTAGCTTTAAATCATGGGTGACCAGTACCAGCGTGGTGCCCAGTTCTTTGTTCAATTCAAACATCAAATCCATGATGCGCTCGCCGCTGGCGTGGTCTAGGCTGCCCGTGGGCTCGTCAGCCAGCAATAAAGCAGGCTTGACCACAAAGGCGCGGGCCAAGGCCACACGTTGCTGCTCGCCGCCCGACAACACTTTGGGGTAATGGCCCAAACGCTCGCCCAAGCCCACGCGCACCAGCATGTCTTTGGCAGTGGCTCTGGGGTTAGGTAGGCCAGCCAACTCCAGGGGCAGCATGACGTTTTCTAGCGCCGTCATATTGCCCAAGAGCTGAAAGCTCTGAAACACAAAGCCCACTTGCCGCGCACGCACAGCGGCGCGAGCGTCTTCGTCCATGGCAAACAGGTCCACACCACTCAGCCAGACCGTGCCTTGCGTGGGTGTATCAAGACCTGCCATGATGGACAGCAAGGTGCTTTTGCCCGAACCCGAGGCGCCCACAATGGCCAATGATTGTTGCGGCGCAAGGTGGAAGTCGATATCGCGGAGAATGTGCAGGGTGCCGCTGGCGTCTTGTACTGATTTGGACAAATGTGAGACTGCGATCAACGGAGAAGGCAATGTGGATGATTTTTCAAATGAAGGCTGGGTCATGAAGCGCAATGGGTTGTTGAGACGCGACTTTAACTTGGGCGCACTGGCCGCTGGCTTGCTAGGGACTTTGGGCCTCGGCAACGCTTCGGCACAGCAACAAGTCATCACCTCCACAGGTAAAGGTATGGAGGGGGAAATTACCTCTACCGGTCCGCACCGTCGCCGTGGTCAAGCCCCAAACAATGTGCCACCGCCCGGCTCGGCCCCTGCGCCTGGCACGGCGCCTGCGGCCACCATCTTGGTGTTGGGCGATTCGCTCAGCGCCGAGTACGGCATTCCGCGCGGCAAAGGTTGGGTAGCTTTGCTGGCCGACAAGCTGCAAGCCGAGCGCCCTGATGTGCGCGTGGTCAACGCCAGCATCAGCGGCGACACCACCGCCGGTGGCCGCGCTCGTCTGCCCGCCATGCTCGACCAAGTGCGCCCCGTGCAAGTGGTGATTGAACTCGGCGGCAACGACGCCCTACGCGGCCTTGATCTAGACAGCACCCAAAACAACCTCGAAGCCATGATTCAAGCCTGCCGCGCCGTCAACGCACGCGTGGTGCTGGTGGGCATGCAAATACCACCCAACTACGGACCAGATTACAGCGCCAAGTTCTCGGTGATGTTTGCCAATCTCGCCAAGAAGTACCGCACAGGCTTGGTCCCATTTTTTCTCAAAGGGATTGCCGATGCGCCTGATGCCACCGCACAATTTCAACCCGACCGCATCCACCCAAAAGCCGAAGCGCATCCGCGCATGCTGACCAATGTGTGGCCTGAAATTAAAAAGAATTTATAAACCGTGAGCGTTACTTTCATCTCGGCACAAGACGCTCTTGAGCGCATGGCCATCCCCCTCGGTTCACCCGGTGGTTTCAGCACCATCATCGACGCACGCAGCGAAGACGAGTACGCACTCGACCATTTGCCAAATGCCGTCAACTGGCCCTCGCTCAACAACGAAGAGCGCATCTTCGTAGGCACCATGTACAAACAGGTCAATGCGTTTGAGGCGCAAAAGCACGGCGCGGCCATGGTGGCTGCCAACATTGCACGCCACATCCAACGCGAAGTATTGGCGCTACCCAAGAACTGGCAACCCTTGATTTATTGCTGGCGTGGCGGCAAACGCAGTGGTTCTCTGTCCTTGGTGCTGGGACAAATTGGCTTCAAGGTGAACTTGATTGAAGGCGGCTACAAAGCGTTTCGCGCGGCCATGGTGGAAGACATTCCTAAGCGTGTGGCGCCGCTGCAATTCAAAGTCATCTCTGGCCCCACAGGCTCGGGCAAAACACGTTTGCTTTATGCCTTGGCTGCCGAAGGTGCGCAGGTGCTGGACCTCGAAGACTTGGCTTGTCACCGCAGCTCGGTGCTGGGCCATATCCCGGGCCAGCCGCAACCAAGCCAAAAACGCTTTGACACCTTGGTATGGCAAACCCTGCGTAGCTTTGACCCCGCACGCCCTGTGTTTGTGGAGTCGGAAAGCCGCAAGGTGGGCAACCTGTCGATTCCCGAATCGCTGATGCGGGCCATGCGAGACAGCCCCTGCTTTGAGCTGCAACTCAGCTTGGATGAACGTGTGGCCTTGCTGATGGAAGATTACAACTTCTTCGTCGATGACCAAGACTTGTTCTGCCACCGCTTAGATGCGCTGGTGGCCATTCGCGGCAAAGCCGTGGTGGATGCGTGGAAAGAACAAATTCACACTGGTCACATCGACAACGTGGTGCGCGAACTGCTGGTGCTGCACTACGATCCCACCTACGCCTCATCGATGGTGCGTAACTTCACGCAATCGGCGCAAGCCACAGTTTGTGTGGCTGTTAACCGCCATCCCGACAGCTTGCGGCAAGTGGCGAAGATTTTGTGTCAAGGTTAAGCGGCTGACGGCGCCGTCACACGCACTGCCGCACGGTAGGCGTGCCAACTGGCAAAACCCAACCAAGGGCCAACCACCAACAAACCTGCCGCAGAAGGCTGCATGGCCAGCACCACCAAAACGGTGATGAGTGCGCCCCACAGCATTGACACGGCCGTGTGATCCACAAACACACGCAAGCTGGTGATGCAGGCGGTGATTGCATCGGTGTCACGGTCCAAAATCATGGGGATAGACACCATCATGCTGGCGAACACCAAGCCGGCAAAAAAGCCACCCACGCAGATGTAAGCCGCCACGAATTCCCAGTTTTGTGGATTGAATACCGCTTCTAAAACAGTCGCGGTGGTGGGCATGCCTGCACTGTTGAAGAACACGGCAAACACCACTAGCGAGGCACGGCCCCACAGCAGCTCCATCACCACCATGACCATGATGAGCATGCTCATGCTGCGGATGTGCGACTCCCAACAGGTGAGCGAGCTGCCCATGCTGGGGGGCTCACCGCGCTCCATATGCATGCTCACGTCATACAAGCCCATGGCCAAGAAGGGGCCGATCAGTAGACAACCCGACACGGCAGACAAGGTGTACTCAGGCGTGTTTTTGAACACCGCCAACAAAATCAGCGCCATGAGCCAAAAGCAAACCCCATAAAACAAAGAAATCAAGGGCTGCGAGGCCATGTCTTGTAAACCCCGCCACAGCCACCGCAGAGGCTCGCCGAAGCCAATCGGGTTGATGTCAATGCGGTCGTGTGCCTCGTCGGGTAGCAGTTGCTGCATGTGTCTCCCACCTTATGGGTTTAGTTTTTATAAGTTGGCGGCTTTCAGCGCTCGCGCGATGTCATTTTGTAAATCGATCACATTTTCTAGCCCAATGCACAAACGCACCACGCATCCGCGTTGCCTATGCGACACAGAACGTGCACGGCTAGAGGCCATGTTGTAAGGCATCACCAAACTCATGGGGCCGCCCCAGCTATAACCAATTTTGAACAAATGCAAAGCATCGCAAAACGCATCCACTTGTTTGGATGTGTAACGCTCGTCCATCACCACACTGAAAATACCTGCAGCCAAACCCTCGGGTTCTTTCGGCGTCACACACAGTTGTTGCCAATGCGCATGACCGCATGCGTCGCTGAGTGCAGGGTGCAACACTTGGCTAAACGCGGGCTGCAAGGCGCACCATGCAGCCAAAGTACGCGCCGCCATGTCTTGTGCTTTGTAACGCAGCGGCAAGGAAGGCAAGGCGCGCAACACCGCCTCAGCATCGTTCGCACCCACGCCTGTGCCCAAGCGCATGTGGCTGAGCTTCAAGACACGCGCCAATTCATCGCTGCGGGTCACGATGCTGCCCATCAACACATCGCCACCGCCGCTGGGGTATTTGGTAAGCGCATGGATGGTCAGGTCCACACCTAACTCACCCTGCCCGGGTGTGAGGTCAAACGCATTGAACGCGAGGCCTGCGCCCCATGTGTTGTCCAACGCACACCACAGCCCACGCGCTTTACACAGCCGCACTAAAGCCACCAAGTCTGGAAACTCCATCGTCACCGAGCCTGCCGCTTCAAGCCACACCAAACGCGTGCGAGGTGTGATGCGTGCGGTCAAGTCGTTCACATCCAGTGCGTCGTACACCTGATGCGTGATGCCGAACTGCGCCAACTCGCCCTCGGCCAACGATTTGTTGGGCGCGTAAGCGTTGTCAGGAATCAGCACCTCATCGCCAGTTTTGAGCAACGCAAAATCCACATGCGCAATCGCGGCCAAACCACTGGGTGTGAGAATGCAATGTTTGCCGCCCTCGAGCGTGGCCAAGCGTTCTTCCAGCGTGAACGTGGTGGGTGTGCCGTGCAAGCCGTAGGTGTAAGCCGACTTATCCATCCACTCGCGCGTGCGCATGGCCGCCACGCTGGGGAAGATCACCGTTGAGGCTTTGAACACCCCCACTTGCGGCGCTTCAAATTCAGCGGGGGGTTGGTAGGCGTGGTGAATGAGGTCGGTGCTGCGTGACATGCTCTGATATTAACCAGCCGCAAAACAAAAAACTCCGCCGAAGCGGAGTTCTTAAAACCAGTCAGCAGAAGATTAAACCTTCCACTTCTCCATCAAAGCCGCTGGACGCATGTTGTCATAGGGCTCGAACGGTTGGTGAATCCACGGATTCGTGGGCAAGTAGTCCATGGAGTAGTCAGGCGCAAATGCCGACACGCCTTTGGTCCAAATCACCGCAGTACGCAATTCAGTGATAGGGGCATAGTTGTTTTTGAGCTGGTCCACCACCGCCTTCAAGGTGTGGCCGGTGTCGGCCAAGTCGTCCACCAACAACACGCGACCCGCGATTTCGCCTTTGGGGGTGGTGATGAAGCGCGCAATATCCAAATGACCTTGCACTGTGCCAGCATCAGCGCGGTACGAGCTGGTCGACATGATGGCCAAAGGCTTGTCAAAGATGCGAGACAAGATGTCGCCTGGGCGCATGCCGCCACGGGCCAAGCACAGGATGGTGTCGAATTCCCAGCCAGATTGGTGAATCTTGATGGCGAGTTTTTCAATGAGGTTGTGGTACTCGTCGTACGACACGTACAGGTGTTTGCCGTCTTCAGTCAACATGGTTTGATCCTTTTAAAAATTAAGCGATGTAGGGGTGGGTCAGCAAGATCGTGTGATCACGGTCTGGGCTGGTCGACACCATGTGAATAGGCACGCCGGTGGTTTCAGCAATGCGGTTCAAGTAGTGCTGAGCCGCTTTGGGCAGCTTGGCGTAATCGGTCACGCCAACGGTGCTATCGGTCCAGCCGGGGATGGTTTCATAAATGGGTTTGCAACGCGAAATTTCGTCTGCGCCCATGGGCAAGATGTCGATTTTTTCGCCGTCCAATTCGTAACCCACGCACAAGAGCAATTCGGTCAAGCCGTCAAGCACATCGAGCTTGGTGATGCACAAACCGGTCAGGCCGTTGACTTGCGCACTGCGCTTGAGCAACGCAGCATCAAACCAACCGCAGCGGCGTGAACGCCCCGTCGTGGTGCCCTTCTCTGCGCCCACGATCGACATGTGGTAGCCAGGGGTGCCCTCGACTTCCCAATCGAGTTCGGTGGGGAATGGACCGCCGCCCACGCGTGTGCAGTACGCCTTGGTGATGCCCAAGATGTAGTGCAGCATGCCTGGGCCCACACCTGCGCCTGCAGCGGCATTACCGGCGACACAGTTGCTCGAAGTGACGAAAGGATAGGTGCCGTGATCCACGTCGAGCAAGGTGCCTTGTGCGCCTTCAAACAACAGGTTGGCACCGGCTTGGTGGGCCTCGTTCAACTCGCGTGACACGTCGGCCACCATGGGCAAGATTTCTTTGGCGTAGGCCATGGCTTCGTTGTAGACGGTGTCGTAGTCCACAGCGGGTGCATGCAAGATATCGGTCAACACATGGTTGTGCAACTCAAGGTTCTCGCGCAGTTTGGTAGCGAAGCGCTCGGGGTGCTTCAGGTCTTGCACGCGCAATGCACGACGTGCAATTTTGTCTTCGTAGGCCGGGCCAATGCCGCGGCCTGTGGTGCCAATTTTGGCGGTGCCAGCCTTCTCTTTGGCAGCTTCACGGGCAATGTCAATCGCAGCGTGGTACGGCAAGATCAAGGGGCACGCTTCGCTGATGCGTAAGCGTGAACGCACTTCAACGCCCGCTTTTTCTAAGCCCGCAATTTCTTCCAGCAGCTTAGGCGCAGACAACACCACACCGTTGCCGATGTAGCACTTGACGCCAGGGCGCATGATGCCGCTAGGAATCAAGTGCAAAGCGGTTTTCACGCCGTTGATGACCAAGGTATGGCCCGCGTTGTGGCCGCCTTGAAAACGTACCACGCCCGTGGCAGTTTCGGTCAACCAATCGACCAATTTACCTTTGCCTTCGTCACCCCATTGGGTGCCGACCACGACGACGTGACGGCCTTTGGTTGCAGCCACGGTTTGTCCTACGGGTTTGCTCATATCCACTCGATTACTTAAAAAAATTAAAGGGCTTGAACGGCAGGAACAGCTTGCACTGCCCATTGGCCGGCAACTTCGATCAGTTCACGATCGCAATTGAATTCATCAACTTCACTTTCGTGGCCTGGCAATACGCAAACCACAGTTTCGCCACGGGCACGCAAGGCGGCAATGGCTTCGCGCAAACCTTGGGCCGTGCCCCAAGGCGCACGAATGGCGGCTTTGAGGGCGCGTTCAGGCACCACGCTGACCAACTCTTTCAGGTCCAAACTAAATCCTACGGCGGGACGCTTACGGCCAAACACCGCGCCCACTTCGTCGTAGCGGCCACCGCGCACCAA
>CANFZT010000074.1 GCA_947451565.1 Comamonadaceae bacterium
CGTAAAAACGGATGGCTCGCGTGGTGAGGTCAAACTCACGCGCTAAGTCGCTGATGGAATAGGTGGTCGCCATGATTTCCTTGTTTACGTTTACGTAAACGTCAATTATGACGGGAAATCTCCAAAAACTAAGTCAAGACCACGGAGGTAAGGGTTCATCCTTAAGAACACGGCGGCGCTGCGCATAGTCGGGCATGACGCTTTGCACGGTGTCCCAAAAGCGCGGGCTGTGGTCCATTACGCGCAAATGACTGAGTTCGTGGGCCACGACGTAGTCAATCACGTCGCGTTTGTGGTGCACCAACCGCCAGTTGAGGCGAATGGCGCCATTGGCACTGGCGCTGCCCCAACGCGTGGCCGCACTGCTGAGCGACACGCGCTGCCACTGCACACCCAGCTGCGGGGCATAGTGATTGAGACGTTCCACAAACAAAGCTTTGGCTTGACGCATCAGCCAAGCTTGCACGGCATCACGAATTTGCTGGGGCTCGGCATTGAGAGGCAAGCCTAGGCGCAGGGCATGGGCGCCCGAGGTGGCGGGCTCAAACTGCGCGCTGTTCTTTTTGAGCATACGGGATGAGTCAAGCACCACTTGCAACGGGTCACCTAAATACGGCAGCACCACGCCATCTGCCCACACGATGCGGGATGCCCCGAGCTGCTGTTGGCGCTCTTGCATCTCCACCAACTTACGGGCAATCCAATCGGCTTTTTCGTGTAGCGCAGACTCCACTTCACCCAGCGTCACCCAACGTGGCGCGCTGACCTCGAGGCCATCAGGGCCAATCGCCATGCCGATGGTGCGGCGCTTGCCGCGCCGAAACGCGTAAGCCACATCCGTCGACCCGAGCTGAATGCGACGTGTCGCGCGGGGATGGGCGTAATGCGCTTTGGGCAACACCTGCCCCAAAGGCTCTGAGGGCAAATGAGGGCCGTGTAAAGCAGGAGGTTGGGGTTGGGGTTGGGGTTGCGCTGGCATGGCCACGCCATCGAAGATGTCGAGCACGAGTTGCAAGAAGCGGCTCATGCGTGCGGGCTCAATGTTTGCCGATGTAGGCCTCGGGATCGAGGCGGTGCATTTCGGTTTCAATCCAAGCTTCGACTTCGCGGGTCAGCTCGTCGGCATCACGGCCTTCGCTTGAAATGGGTTTGCCAATGGACACTGCTACCACCCCCGGGTATTTGATGAAGGCTTTGCGGGGCCAGCATTTGGCGGAGGTCACCGCAACAGGGATGACGGGTGCGCCAGTGGCAATGGCCAAACGCGACCCGCCGCTTTTGTAGCTGCCGCGCTCGCCACGCGGGATGCGTGTGCCTTCTGGAAACATGATGACCCACACGCCTCTGGCCAACAGGGCTTTGCCCTGTTCCACCACTTTGGCGAAGGCTTTAGACCGTTGGCTGCGATCAATGTGAATCATGTCCAAGCTGCCAATGGCCCAACCGAAAAACGGCACATACAGCAACTCTTTTTTGAACACATAGGCCAAGGGGTGCGGCATGATGGCAGGCATCAAAAATGTTTCGTAAGTGGACTGATGCTTGACCAACAAAATGGCGGGGCTCGTTTCGCCCACAGGCAGGTTTTCTTGACCTTGAATTTCATAGCGAATGCCCATGATGACGCGGGCGGCATCCACGCTGAGGGTGAGCCACTTTTGCGCAATCACATACAACTTGTCACCCTTGGTTCCTAGCAAGCGCACCAACAGGATGAGCAGGGAATAGGGGATGACCGTGACAAACATGAACGCCATGTGCACTGTGGAGCGAAGCATTGCGATCATGCGGTTTTGACTCCGGTTTTATGCGCTTTGCTTGCCGGTTCGGGTTGCGCCAACAACCAATCTGCAAAGGCGCTGAGGTCCGCATGCACTTGTGTGCCGATAGGGAATTCGGCAGGCAAAGTTTTGCCTTTTAATCGCTCACCTTTGCCGGTGAGCACCAAATGTGTGGTGCAACCTGCCGATGCCCCCGCTTGCAAATCGCGCAAGGTGTCGCCCACGGTGTGCACGCCGCTTAAATCTGTCCCGTAGCGTTCACCGATTTGCTCAAACAGACCAGGAAGCGGTTTACGGCAATTGCACGTCTCCTCTGGACTGTGCGGGCAATAAAACACCGCATCGATGCGCCCCCCCACGGCAGCCAAGAGCTTGTGCATCTTGGTGTGCATGGCGTTGAGCGCTGCAACGTCAAATAGCCCACGGCCCAGGCCAGATTGGTTTGACGCCACCGCCACATGCCAACCTGCGTGGTTCAAGCGAGCAATCGCCTCCAGCGCGCCAGGCATCGGAATCCACTCATCGGCCGACTTGACGTAATCGTCGCTGTCTTGGTTGATGGTGCCGTCGCGGTCGAGGATGACGAGTTTGGTTTGCATGGCGGTGCTTTAAGAAGCGAGGGCAGACAAATCGGCCACGCGGTTCATGGCCAAGTGCAAGCACTTGAGCAGGCCTTGGCGGTTCAAGCGCAAGTCCATCTCTTCGGCATTCACCATGACGTCATCAAAAAACGCATCCACGGGGGAGCGCAAGGTGGCCAAGGTTTGCAGCGAGGCGGTGTAGTCGCCTGCGTTGAACTGCGCTTCGGATTCGGGCAGCAGTTTTTGCATGACGGCGTAGAGGGCTTGTTCGGCGTCCTCTTTGAACAAGGCGGTGTTGACATGCGCATCGACTTCGCCAGCTTTTTTGAGCACGTTGCCAATGCGTTTGTTAGCAGCCGCCAAGGCAGCGGCTTCGGGCAATGCCGCGAAAGCGCGCACGGCGGTGAGGCGCTTGGCCACATCGCTCAAACGCTGTGGACGCAAGGCCAACACAGCTTCGACTTCTTGAGCCGAGTAACCTTGCTCGCGCAGACCACCAGAGAGACGGTCGTAGATGAAGGCGCTCAGTGCAACAGAGGGGTCGGTGATTTTGTCGCCGAAGGCCGGAATGGCTTGTGCAATCAGCGCGTCCAACGCCACATCCAAATTGGCTTCGCTCAACATGCGCACCACGCCCAAGGCGTGACGACGCAGAGCAAACGGGTCTTTATCGCCCGTGGGCAAATTGCCAATGCCAAACATGCCAACCAAGGTCTCTAACTTGTCGGCCAAGGCGACCACTACGCCCACGGTGTTGCGGGGCAACTCGTCGCCAGCGAAGCGGGGTTTGTAATGGTCTTCGATGGCTTGTGCGGTTGTCTCGCCCAAACCATCGTGACGCGCATAGTAGCCGCCCATGATGCCTTGCAGTTCAGGGAACTCGCCCACCATGTCGGTCAACAAATCGGTTTTGGCCAGTTGTGCGGCGGTGTCGACGGCTTGCACAAAGGTGGCGTCATTGGCTTGCGGCAGCAAAGCGGCAATGCCTTTGGCGATGGCACGTACGCGGTCGGTGCGCTCACCTTGGGTACCGAGTTTGTTGTGATACACAACCTTGCCCAAGCCCTCTACGCGTGAAGCGAGTGTCTTTTTACGGTCTTGGTCAAAGAAGAATTTAGCATCGGCCAAACGGGGGCGTACTACGCGTTCGTTGCCACCTATCACAGCTGAGGCGTCATCGGGTGTGATGTTGCTGACCACCAAGAACTGGTGGGTCAACTTGCCTGCGGCGTCGAGCAGGGGGAAATATTTTTGGTTGGCCTTCATGGTGAGGATGAGGCACTCTTGCGGCACGTCGAGGAATTGTTTTTCAAACGCGCACACCAACACGTTGGGGCGTTCGACTAGCGCCGTGACTTCATCAAGCAAAGCAGCATCGTCGATGGCCTTCACACCGCCGCCGACCTTGGCGGCAGCCGCTTCGAGTTGACGGACGATGTCTGCACGGCGTTCGGTGAAGCTGGCAATCACGGCGCCGTCTTTGGCGAGCGTCTCGGCGTACATATCGGCATTGGCCAACACCACGGGCGATACCTTGGCTTCAAAGCGGTGACCTTGCGTGCTGTTGCCCGCTGTCAAGCCCAAAGCTTTGACGGGCACGACACTGCTGCCATGCAAAGCCACCAAGCTGTGCGCGGGGCGCACAAAGTTGACGCTGCTCCAGCCGGGTAATTCGCAGTCGGTTTCAAGCTGATAGCTCATCACTTTGGGAATGGGCAATTTGGCAATGGCTTCGCTCAAGGCTTTTTGCAAACCGTCGGCTAAGCTCGCGCCTTTGACGAGGCTGTCGTAAAACAAGGCTTCGGCTTTGCCGTCGGGTGCGCGCTTGAGTTGTGCCACAGCCTCGGGGCCTGCGCCTAAAGATTGGAGCTTTTTCAGCAAGGCGGGGGTGGCGTTGCCACTGGCGTCCAATCCCACGGTGACGGGCATGAGTTTTTGCTGCACCGCTTTGTCAGCGGCCAGCGCCGACACGGCGGTGATGTGCGCAGCCAAACGGCGTGGTGAGGCGTAGGCGGTGACGGCCGAATTGGCCGCGGTCAAGCCTTGGGTTTTGAGCTGTTCAAACAGCACGCCAGAGAAAGCGTCGCCCAGCTTTTGCAAAGCCTTGGGAGGCAGCTCTTCCACGAAGAGTTCGATGAGTAGGTTGTGTGTGGTCATGTTCTTGTGTCCTACGCTCAAGCGTTCTTCTTCGGCATTTGTTCCACCCACTCGCGCGGGGCCATGGGAAAGCCCAAGCGCTCACGGCTCTCGTAATAGCTTTGCGCCACGGCGCGTGCGAGGTTGCGGATGCGGCCAATGTAGGCGGCACGCTCGGTCACGCTGATGGCGCCACGGGCGTCGAGCAGGTTGAAGGTGTGTGCGGCTTTGAGCACTTGCTCGTAAGCGGGCAACGCGAGTTGCGCGCCCATGAGGTGCTGCGCTTGTTTTTCATATGCGCCAAAGGCTGTGAACAAGAACTCGGCATCGCTATGCTCGAAGTTGTAGGTGGATTGCTCGACTTCGTTTTGTTTGTAGACATCGCCGTACGTCAAACCATCGGTCCATGTCAGGTTGTAGACGTTGTCCACGCCTTGTAAATACATGGCCAAGCGCTCTAGGCCATAGGTGATTTCGCCGGTGATGGGCTTGCAGTCAATACCGCCAACTTGCTGGAAGTAGGTGAATTGCGTGACTTCCATGCCGTTCAACCAAACTTCCCAGCCCAAGCCCCATGCGCCCAAGGTTGGGTTTTCCCAATCGTCTTCGACGAAGCGGATGTCGTTTTTCTTGAGGTCAAAACCGAGGGCTTCGAGCGAGCCCAAATACAGCTCCAAGATGTTGCTGGGCGCTGGCTTCAACACCACTTGGTATTGGTAGTAGTGCTGCAAACGGTTGGGGTTCTCACCGTAGCGGCCGTCTTTGGGGCGGCGACTGGGTTGAACGTAAGCTGCCTTCCAAGGCTCTGGGCCTAAGGCGCGCAAAAATGTAGCGGTGTGTGAGGTGCCGGCACCGACCTCCATGTCGATGGGTTGTAACAAGGCACAGCCTTGCTCGGCCCAGTAGGACTGGAGTTTGAGAATGATTTGTTGAAAAGTCAGCATGCAACGAGGCCAGCTTGATACTGGCAAATTAAGTTTCGGGTCAATACGCCCGCAAACCTCTGATTTTACGGGCCGAACCGCCTCTGTCCGTGCCGAGATGCGTGGGCCATGCTCGCCACCGCCAATAAGGTGAGCATAGCGAGCCCCGTCAAGGGCCAAAGCCCCCAAACGGATACCCAGCGCGCGTATGGGGTGACGGGGCCATGCGCACCGTAAACATCGGCTGTCAGCACCCCCCGCACAGCACTTGGGAGGCGGTGCGTGACTTGGCCTTGTGCGTTGATGATGGCCGTCGCGCCCGTATTGGTGGCCCGCAGCATGGGGCGGCCTAGCTCTAGCGCACGCATGCGCGAAATTTGCAAGTGCTGATCAATGGCCACGGTATCGCCAAACCAAGCAATGTTGCTGAGGTTGACCATCAGAGTGGGGGCATGTTCTGAGTCTGCAAAACTGCGCGCCAACTCTTCACCAAACAAATCTTCGTAGCAAATGTTGGGGGCAATCCGCTCACCTCGCCAGTACAAGCTGGGCTGCGCGACATCACCACGGGTGAAATCGCCCAAAGGGATATTCATCAGCCGCACAAACCACTGAAATAGCGGCGGCACAAACTCACCAAAGGGCACCAGGTGGTGTTTGTCGTATTGGTAGGTCGCGCTGGATGCAGGCGTGACTTGCGGCATCAAGCCTAAGGCGGAGTTGCTGTATTGCAAATGCCCGTCTTCGTTTTGTTTGACCAGTGGCAATCCAATCAAGGCGGCTTGCGTACCTTTTGCAAAATGTGATTGCAGCAGCCCCCAATAGCGTTCCGGCATTTGCTCTGGAATCAGCGGGATCGCTGTTTCTGGCGTGACGACCAAGTCACTGTCGCTCGAGAGCAAGGCTTCACGGTAGTCGTGCAACGCACGACTCACGCCGCCACCAAACTTCAAGTCTTGCGGGATATTGCCCTGTAGCAAGCTCACACGCAAGGGTTTGCCAGAGGCATGGTCATCGCTCGCGGTTCGGCTGGGTGACGTCACCCAAGTGAAGCCAAGGACCGCCACCAGCAACACGACAGCGATGATCGTTGTTCTTGTGACAGCGCCATGTCCTCGGTGCTCCGCTGCGATGACCATCGCGATGAATGCACACAACGCACACAAGCCATAAACACCGATCCAGGGCGCCCAATGTTGCAAAACACTATCGACGTGCGCGTAGCCCACAGCACCCCATGGAAAGCCGGTCCACAGCGTGCCGCGCACCATTTCGGCCAACACCCAGACGGCCGCAAAGACACAGGCGCGAGGAAAGACATCGACCCCTTTTTTGCACACGGCATAGAACACCGCAGATGCAGTCCCATAAAACAAGGCCAAGCCTGCGGCCAATGACACCACGGCCAACGCCGCGAGGGGAGAAGAAAGACCGCCGTAGCGGTTCATCGAAATAAACAACCACCACGTACAGCCGATCAGCCAAGCCAAAGAAAAGAGCCACCCTTTTACAAAGGCCTGCTGAGCGGAGTGACTTCGGTCTAAGATGCGCGCGAATATCGCCAAACTCAAACACTGCAGCCATCCTTGGGGAGCCCCTTTGAACGCGCCTTCAAACGGCCAGGCCAGTGACAGGGCCTGTGCTAATCCAGCCATCACCAAAAGTGCCGAGGCGCCCGTCGTCAAAGGCCATCGTTTGGCTTGCCACACGTTATCTAGCATGCGTTACGGCGACACTTTTTCTGCAGGCGCTGGATAAACCTTGAACCACTTCACAGCCCCGCCACGGGTGTGCAGCACTTCAAAACGTAATTTGTTGATCTCAAAGTGTTCGCCACGGCGCGGAACATGCCCCATGGCGTGCGCGATGAATCCACCAATGGTGTCGAAATTTGTGTCTTCGCTTTCTTCGGCCGCTGTCACTTCTAGATGCGTCCCGAAAGCTTCGGCCACGCGTTCTAACGAGGCATCGCCACTGACTCGGTAGGTGTCATCGGCCAGGGCGAAAATATCACCCACGTCTTCTTGGCTGTCGAACTCGTCTTCGATGTCACCCACAATTTGTTCAAGCACATCTTCAATCGTGATGAGCCCCGCAATTCGGCCAAACTCATCGACCACCAACGCCATGTGGTTACGCGTGTTTCGGAACTCGCGCAACAAGTCATTTAGCCCCTTGCTCTCCGGCACAAAGACCGGCGGACGCAACAGGGTGCGGATGTTGAGTGACGGCGCACGTTGGAGTTTGAGTAAATCTTTGGCCAACAAGATGCCAACAAGGTTGTCTCTCTCGCCTTCGTACACAGGGAATCGAGAATGCCCCGTATCGATGACTTGGTGCAAACTCTCTTCGATGTTCGCATCTAAATTGATCAGGTCCATGCGTGGCGCGGCCACCATGACTTCGCCTGCAGTGAGGTCTGCCATTCGCAGAACGCCTTCAAGCATCAGGCGACTTTCAGCGCCAATGACTTGATTGTCTTCCGCGTCGGAGAGCGCATCTAAAAGCTCTTCGCGGGAATCGGGACCGGGGTGAATGAACTCAAGCAAGCGTTGCCAGTAGCTGCGCTTGTCTTGTTTTTCTAATTCGCGGGAATTCGAGGGTATCACAGTGTTGCAGCCGTTGCTGCGAGAGTCTCACAAGCCTCAAGCATAGCCCATGCGCACGGGTGGCTTGCTTACTCAGCGGCTTGGTGACGTGCCTCTCGCACGCCTTTGCGAATTTCTTGCACTTTGGCTAAAAAATTCCAAAACCGCTTGGCATCTTCTTTGATGCTGTAATTTGTTTTTGCGTACTGATCTGCAACGAGCTCGGTCACCCGGCTATCAAGATCGCGCTTGGACAGGCGCAGGAAGGCCTCAGTTTCAGAACCATCTCGCTCGATTTTGGCGCCACCTTTACGGGCAATACGAATCATGGGCGCGTTTTCGCTCAAGGCATGGATGTACATCTGATACACCTGTTCGTTGCGGGCATGAATGACGGCACGCTCGAACAAGCGCGCACCATAGCCTCGGCCACGGGCGTATGCCGAAACAGACACGCCAAATTCAGAGCTGAATTCGCGACCTTGATCTTTCATCAGCGCGAGATGTGCCATGGCAATGATCTCAAGATCGCTATTGAAAATCCCGTAAATTTCATCACGCTCGAAATTAAGGCCACTGACATACCTTTGTATATGCTCGTCTGTGGCGGTATAGCCGAAACGCAAGTACCTGTCATGCTCAGACAATGCGAGCAGATGTTTCAAAATTTCAGGTGAATGCTCCACGTTGAGAGGTGCAATGGGAATCAAGACACCCTCAGTCTTGCGAAGTTGCTCTTGTGACATTCCTGTAAAGCGAAGCATTTGGCGACCGCCTTCCAAGGTGGTTTTTGCAAGAGTTTGTACGAGTGTCATGTTTCAATTCTAAGGGTTTCCCCTTATTCTTGTAGTTTTCTGACGCCCATTAGGTGCGACCCTCTAATACTAGGACACTGTATGTAACGTTTGGCACATGATTTCCCAGCTGCTTGATTCGGCAACTGTCAAAATAAGAAATGGGCCACGTTTGGTTCTGGCTTTCAGGGTGCTTATCTGCCATGTTCACACTTCCTTCAGGCGTCAATTTTTTTGAAAGAGGCTGGCTCTCCTCGAACAACGTTCTTATTCAAGACGATGAACAGGCCATTCTTGTTGACACTGGCTATTGGACGCACGCAGACCAAACCGCAGCACTTGTTGCGGCCACCTTGAAGGAGCGTGCACTAACGTCCATCATGAATACGCATTTACACAGCGACCATTGCGGCGGCAATGCACATCTGCAAGGTTTGTACCCTGCGGTGACAACATACATTCCACCTGGTCATGCGTCATTTGTAGATCAATGGGACGTGAATGTACTGACGTATGAGCCGACTGGGCAGCATTGCCCGCGCTTTACAAAATCTGCCGTTCTAAGAGGTGGTGAATCGTTTACGGTTGCGGGCTCAACATGGCGCATCCACGCAGCGCCTGGGCATGACCCCCATTCCATCATCATTTTCAATGAAAATGATGGGATTTTGATTTCGGCAGATGCGCTATGGGAAAACGGCTTCGGCGTAGTTTTTCCTGAGATTGAAGGTTTAGCCGCCTTTGAGGAAGTCAAATTGACTCTCTCCGCGATTGAACAGCTGAAGCCCAGAGTTGTTTTGCCTGGCCATGGTTCGGCTTTTGACGATGTTGGAGGGGCGCTTGAACGCGCGAGAAGTCGGTTGGCGCAATTTGAGAGCGCGCCCGATAAGCATGCCAATTACGCGGCCAAAGTATTACTGAAATTCAAACTCTTAGAATTACAAAAAATTAAGTTGGTTGACTATCTTGGCTGGGGTCAATCTGCGCAGTATCTGCATTTGCTACATGCAACATATTCAAAGGGTATTAGCTTTGAAGCTTGGTTTCTTGACCTGTGTAAAGCTCTAGAGAAAAGTGGCGCTTGTTTAATCAATGATGAATATATCAATAACCGCAATTGATACATCCCAAAAAACAAAACCCCCCACTCAATCGAGCGGGGGGTTCTGAGGCTGTAATAGCCTGACGATGTCCTACTTTCACACGGGAACCCGCACTATCATCGGCGCTAAGTCGTTTCACTGTCCTGTTCGGGATGGGAAGGAGTGGGGCCAACTCGCTATGGTCGTCAGACATAACTGGCGGCTGACTGGTTTTCTCTTTTGGAGAGAATCAATCGGCCATAATTTGGAAGAAGTAAGA
>CANFZT010000075.1 GCA_947451565.1 Comamonadaceae bacterium
CCCGCTGTCAGTGTTGTTGGTGCTTTTTATCTTGGGTGGCCTCTGGTGGGCCATTCACAAAGGCCAATTTGACAGCGTGGAGCAAGAAGGCGAGCGTATTCTTCGAGACGATTGATTTGAATCAATAACTCCTTGGAGTTATTTGAGGATACTGGTTTGAAAAATGAAAGGTGACCGATGAACTCATCACAGCACGCTGTTTACAACGACTCAGTTGTACGACAGTTTTCCATCATGGCGGTGGTTTGGGGCGTGGTTGGCATGTTGGTAGGCGTGATCATCGCCTCTCAACTCGCTTGGCCAGAACTGAACTTTGGTATTCCTTGGTTGACTTACGGCCGTCTGCGTCCGTTGCACACCAATGCGGTGATTTTTGCGTTCGGCGGTTGCGCTTTGTTCGCCACCAGCTACTACGTGGTGCAACGCACCTGCCACACAGCTTTGTTCTTGCCTAAGCTGGCCGCTTTCACCTTTTGGGGTTGGCAGTTGGTCATCTTGGCTGCGGCAGTAAGCTTGCCATTGGGTTTCACCCAAGGTAAGGAATACGCTGAACTCGAGTGGCCCATCGACATCTTGATCGCGGTGGTTTGGGTTGCCTACGCCGTGGTGTTCTTCGGTACCGTTGGTACGCGTAAGGTTAAACACATTTACGTGGCCAACTGGTTCTACGGTGCTTTCATCATTGCGGTGGCTTTGTTGCACATTGTTAACAGCGCGGCGATCCCATCGGGCATGATGAAGTCTTACTCTGCGTACGCTGGCGCACAAGATGCGATGGTGCAGTGGTGGTATGGCCACAATGCGGTGGGCTTCTTCTTGACCGCTGGCTTCTTGGGCATGATGTATTACTTCATCCCTAAACAAGCCGGTCGCCCTGTGTACTCGTATCGCTTGTCGATTGTTCACTTCTGGGCTTTGATCTTCACTTATATGTGGGCGGGTCCTCACCACTTGCACTACACCGCCTTACCTGACTGGACTCAGTCTTTGGGTATGGTGTTCTCGTTGGTGTTGTTGGCACCTAGCTGGGGCGGCATGATCAACGGCATCATGACCTTGTCTGGCGCATGGCACAAGTTGCGTGACGACCCTATCCTGCGCTTCTTGATCGTGTCCTTGTCGTTCTACGGCATGTCCACGTTCGAAGGCCCCATGATGGCGATCAAAACTGTGAACGCTTTGAGTCACTACACAGACTGGACCGTTGGCCACGTGCACTCAGGTGCTTTGGGTTGGGTGGGCTTGGTATCCATGGGTTCGATCTACTTCCTGATTCCGAAGTTGTTCGGCCGCAAAGAAATGTTCAGTGTCAAAGCCATCGAAGTTCACTTTTGGTTGGCCACTATCGGCATCGTGTTGTACATCGCTGCGATGTGGATTGCTGGTGTGATGCAAGGTTTGATGTGGCGCGCCATTAACGCCGACGGCACATTGACTTACACCTTTGTTGAGTCTGTCAAAGCGACTTATCCGTTCTACGTGATTCGTGTGTGTGGCGGCTTGCTGTACTTGAGCGGCATGATCATCATGTTGTGGAACGTGGTGAAAACTGCCCTGGGCGGTCAAACCGTTAGCGTTGCCATTCCAGCACCTGCACACGCCTGAGGAGAAATAAATGTCTGATAACAATTCCAAAGGCTTCTCCCACGCAAGCGTGGAGACCAATAACTTTTTGATGATCGTTTTGATCTTGATCGCCGTCGCCTTCGGCGGTTTGGTGGAGATCGTGCCTTTGTTCTTCCAAAAGTCCACCACTGAGCCTGTGACGGGCGTCAAGCCCTACACAGCGCTGCAATTGGCGGGTCGTGATGTGTACATCCGCGAAGGTTGTTACAACTGCCACTCACAAATGATTCGCCCCTTCCGTGCGGAAACTCTGCGCTACGGTCACTACTCTGTGGCTGGCGAGTCTGTGTATGACCACCCCTTTCAATGGGGTAGCAAGCGCACAGGTCCAGACTTGGCTCGCGTAGGCGGCAAGTACAGCGACGAATGGCACCGTGTTCACTTGACCAACCCACGCGATGTGGTGCCAGAGTCCAACATGCCTGAATACCCATGGTTGACCAAGAACTTGGTGAATGCTGAACAAGTACCTGCCAACATGAATGCCTTGCGTAAAGTGGGCGTGCCTTACACGGATGAAGAAATCGCTAAAGCAGCAGAAGACGTGACGGGTAAAACCGAACTCGAAGCTGTGATTGCTTACCTCCAAGGCTTGGGCCTCGCGCTCAAATAAGGAGGCATGGCCATGGATGTCAATGATCTGCGAGTCATCACCACGGTGCTGTCGTTTGCTGTGTTTGTCGGCATCATGGTCTGGGCTTTTTCTCGACGTAACAAAGAAGATTTTGAGGCAGCATCAAAGTTGCCCCTCGATCAAGACTAAGGCCTATAGGCCTTTGTAAAGGAATCGAATCATGAGTGATTTCACAAGTAATTTTTGGTCGATCTTCGTGTCTGCCATTGCAATTTTGGGTATCGTTTACTGCGCGTTTTTGCTGTGGTTCTCGGCCAAAGTTAAAGTGTCTGCACACGAAGAAGACGGCACAACCGGTCACGTGTGGGATGAAGACCTGCGTGAAATGAACAATCCGCTGCCACGTTGGTGGCTGTGGCTGTTCATCATAACCATGGTCTTCGCTGCGGTGTATTGGGCGGCTTACCCAGGTTTGGGTAGTTACGGTGGCAAGTTGGGCTGGAGCTCAGCGGGTCAATACGAAGCTGAAGTAGCAAAAGCCAACCAAGAGCTCGAGCCTCTGTATGCGGCGTTCAACGCGCAAACCCCCGAGCAACTGTCGCAGGACCCCAAGGCCATGGCTGTGGGCGAGCGTTTGTTCATGAATAACTGTGCACAGTGCCACGGCTCTGATGCCCGCGGCTCTAAGGGCTTCCCCAACTTGACCGACAAGGACTGGTTGCACGGTGGTACGACTGACAAAATTAAGGAAACTTTGACCAAAGGTCGTATCGGTCAAATGCCTCCTATGGCTGCTGCCGTAGGTACGCCCGATGACGTGCGCAACGTGTCTCATTACGTGTTGAGCTTGTCTGGCAGCCCGCATGACTCTGTGCGTGCTGCATTGGGTAAAGGTAAGTTTGGTGCATGCGCTGCCTGCCACGGTCCTGATGGTGCTGGTATGCAAGCGATGGGCTCTGCCAACTTGACCGATAAAGTCTGGTTGCATGGCTGGGGCGAAGAAGCAATTACTGCCATGATCAACAAAGGCAAAGTTAACCAAATGCCTGCACAAGAAGGTCGTTTGACAGCGTCACAAATCCACGTGTTGACTGCTTATGTTTGGGGCTTCTCCAACAAACCCACTGACACGAAGTAAGTTGCCTTGAATTCTGCTGACGACACCAAGCAGCGTAAAACCATCCCCATCGTTCCAGAGTCTTCGGGCTCTGCGGACGAGGTGATGGTCTCGCTTTATGCTGCATCAAAAAAAATCTACCCTCGCTCTGTGGAGGGTATCTTTGCGTATTGGCGTTGGATTTTGGTGGTCTTGACACAGTTGGTGTTTTACGGCCTGCCTTGGTTGGAGTGGGGCACACGTCAAGCCGTGTTGTTCGACTTGGCGTCACGTCGTTTTTACATTTTTGGTTTGGTTTTGTACCCACAAGACTTCATCTACCTCACCGGCCTGTTGGTGATTTCAGCGCTGGCGCTGTTCTTGTTCACGGCGGTGGCTGGACGTTTGTGGTGTGGCTATGCCTGCCCGCAAACCGTTTACAGCGAGATTTTCTTGTGGATTGAGCGTAAGGTCGAAGGCGACCGTTCAGCCCGCATGCGCTTGGATGGTGCCGATTTCTCGTTAGAGAAATTGGTGAAGAAATGGTACAAGCACATCATCTGGATTTTCTTATCCATCTGGACTGGCTTTAGCTTTGTGGGCTACTTCACGCCTATTCGCGAATTGGCCATGGAGTTCTTCTTGACCCAAATGAGTTCTTGGGAACTCTTCTGGGTCTTCTTCTACGCCTTTGCAACGTATGGCAACGCGGGCTTCATGCGTGAACAAGTGTGTAAATACATGTGTCCGTATGCACGCTTCCAAAGTGCCATGTTTGACAATGACACGCTCATCGTCACGTATGACACAGAGCGCGGTGAGCCCCGTGGCCCACGCTCGAAGAAAGCAGAGGCTGGAGCCTTGAACTTAGGCGCTTGTGTGGACTGCACCTTGTGCGTTCAAGTGTGTCCGACGGGTATTGATATTCGTGATGGCCTGCAATACGAATGCATTGGTTGCGGCGCTTGCGCTGACGTGTGCGATACCGTGATGGACAAGATGGGTTACGCCCGTGGCTTGGTGCGCTACTCCACGCAAAATGCCATGGACAACAAGTGGACGCCGCAGCAAATTTGGCAACGTTTGATGCGCCCCCGCATTCAGATCTACACCATGATTTTGGTGGCGGTCACGGTTGGTCTGTTGGTTTCATTGAGCTTGCGTACACCGTTTAAGGTGGATGTGGTGCGTGACCGATCCACTTTGTCGCGAATCACAGAGTACGGCACCTTAGAAAACGTGTATCGCCTGCAAATCATGAATGCGGCGGAGACCGTTCAGACCTACCGTTTGTCTGTCAAAGGCTTAGCTGGTTTGAAAATCACGACCGATACCGAAATCATGGTGGACCCCGCCCAAGCCCGTTGGGTCGTCTTGCGCGCTGACATTCCTTATGGTTCTGTCGAGGGTGGTTCGCATAAAATTGTGTTTGAAATTCAGGCCTTGGGCACCGATGCGTTCGTGGTCGAGAAATCTGTATTCATTGTTCCAAGGTAATACGCATGCAACAAGATACCCCTGATACCAAATCTTGGTGGCAATATGGCCACGTTTGGCTCATCATTGCTGGGCCTGCCTTGGTCGTTGTGGCCGGTTTCATCACTTTGGCGATTGCAATCCGTATTCCTGACCCTGTCGTTGCTGACGATTACTACCGTCGGGGTTTGGACATTAACAAAACCTTGGCCGCTGAAAAAAACATGCACCTCGCACCCGCTATGCAGGCGCGCAACCATGTGGTCACGCCAAAAATTGACGCAACTAAGTCGGACACCCCCGCGAAAACCCCATGATTTTCTGAGCCTATTCGGCTCTAAACTGATTTCGTTGTTTCTCAGGAGAATCAGAATGTTGGCCCAACGAATGATGTGGATTGCATGGCCTGCCTTTTTGGTGGCGGGTGTTTTGGAAATGCTGGTGTTTGCATTTGTAGACCCGCAAGATATGCAATGGTTTGGTCAGCCCATTGAACTCTCACGGCAAGGTGTGTATACCTTGTCGTTTTTTGTTTTTTGGACCATCACAGCGGCATCTAGCGCTTTGACCACTTTGCTTTCTGTCTCACCATTTGAGATGAACCGTTGCCCAATGGTACCCACGGAACGCCCTGATGGCTGTCCTAAGCAAGAGGTGTGTTGCGACCCTGTTGCTGTTTAACTGGGTTGGCAGGTTTGTGCGTTCACAATGAGTTTGAGCGCGTCTGGATTGAGGATGCGTACATGGCGCTGTTTCACTTCCACAATGCCATCTTCCACAAATTTAGAAAACGTACGGCTCACAGTCTCAAGCTTAAGGCCTAGAAAGCTGCCAATTTCTTCGCGTGTCATACGCAAAACCAATTCTGATTGAGAAAATCCTCTGGCGTGTAAGCGTTGCACCAAGTTGACCAAAAAGGCGGCTAAGCGTTCTTCAGCGCGCATGCTGCCCAGAAGTAGCATCACCCCGTTTTCACGCACAATTTCGCGGCTCATGATTTTGTGCACATGGCGTTGTAGCGAGGTGATTTCGCGTGACAGTTCTTCGATGCGATCAAATGGCATCACACACACTTCTGCGTCTTCCAATGCGACTGCGTCACAGGTGTGGTGGTCGCTCACGATGCCATCTAGCCCAATAATTTCCCCTGCCATTTGAAAGCCAGTGACTTGGTCACGACCATCTTCAGAGGAGATGCGTGTTTTGAAAAAACCAGTACGAATGGCGTACAACGCATTGAACTTGTCACCATTTCTAAAAAGGTTATCACCACGACCCACTTTGCGGCGAGTCGCAACCACTTCATCGACACGTTCCATCTCACTCTCATTCAAGCCTAAAGGCATGCAGAGCTCGCGCAAATTGCAGTTGGAACAGGCGACTTTGATACTTGTGGAATTCATAGGGCAGACAGTCGTTTGTATTGATGCAAGTCAACTTTTAAGAATGACTACACGCCTATTATGGAGCGCAAATTTAGGTGTGAACTTATGCATTCTCTTATGTTGAACCCAGAACTTTTGCAGCGCTACGATGTGGCCGGGCCTCGCTACACCTCTTACCCCACCGCCGATCGATTTGTGGAGGCGTTTGGTGAGGCAGATTATTTACAAGCGCTAGAGCAGCGTCGGGATGGGTTGACTGCTAAGGCCTATCCGTTGTCGCTGTATGTGCATATTCCGTTTTGCGAGTCACTTTGTTATTACTGTGCTTGCAACAAGATCATTACCAAACATCACGAGCGTGGTGAGGCGTATTTGCGTTACCTAGAGCGTGAAGTCGATCTCAACATCGCGCACTTGGGCCAAGGTCAAATGGTGTCGCAGTTACACCTAGGTGGTGGCAGCCCTACGTTTTTGAGCGATGCCGAGTTGGCGCAGCTGATGTCTATGCTGCGTCGTAACTTTCAGTTCACCCCTGGGGGGGAATATTCGGTTGAGATTGACCCTCGTACCGTGACGCGTGAGCGCTTAGCGGCCTTGGCCGATCAAGGCTTCAATCGCCTGAGCTTTGGGGTGCAAGATTTTGAACCTGCGGTGCAAAAAGCGGTTCACCGAATTCAGCCAGCCGAGCAAGTGTTTGACTTGGTGGCGGCCTCGCGCGAGTTAGGGTTTGAGTCCGTCAACGTGGACTTGATTTATGGCCTGCCCATGCAAACCCCTGAAACGTTTGAGCGCACACTAGGTCAAGTGGTCAAGCTTCGCCCGGATCGCATCGCGCTGTATGCCTATGCCCATTTGCCTGAGCGATTCAAGCCACAACGCCGCATCCATACCCAAGACTTGCCACCTGCTGCGTCTAAGCTGGTCATGCTCTCCAGCGCTATGCGTGTGCTGATGGAGGCGGGTTATGTGTACGTCGGCATGGACCACTTTGCCTTGCCCACCGACGCTTTGGCTGTGGCCAAACGCCAAGGGCGTTTACACCGCAATTTTCAAGGCTACAGCACGCAACCCGATTGCGATTTGATTGCTTTGGGCGTTTCATCGATTGGTCGCGTGGGACCGACTTTTAGCCAAAACGTGAAAACGTTGGACGAGTACTACGACTTGCTCAACCAAGGTCGCTTACCCGTTGCGCGTGGCATGGCTTTGACGCGTGATGACTTGTTGCGTCGTACCGTCATCATGGCCTTGATGTGCCAGGGGAGTGTATTGTTTGAATCGGTCGAGTTATCGCACTTGGTGGACTTTAAACAGTACTTTTCGCCAGAGCTGGCAACCTTGGCCACGATGCAAGATCAGGGGCTGCTGACGATGGACGACTCAGGCATTTATGTGACCGAGTTGGGTTGGTTCTTTGTACGTGGCGTGGCCATGGTGTTCGACAAATACCTGCAAGCCGACAAGAACCGCGCAAGGTTCTCTAAAATCATCTGATGAACACAACTTTGGCCCTGACCGCACTCCTCATGGGGCTGGCGGGCGGGCCGCACTGTTTGGCGATGTGCGGTGCGGCTTGTGCGGGCATTGGGCGCGCCGCCCAAAAGCAAAGCGGAGGCCGAGGTACTGCGGCCATGCTGCTATTTCAGCTGGGGCGTGTCATTGGTTACAGCGCCTTAGGAGCATTGGCTGCGACCACCATGCAGGGCGTTGGTTGGCTGAGTACCCAATCGGCCGTGTTTCGTCCTTTGTGGACTTTGTTGCACATCATCGCCTTCATGATCGGGCTTTTATTGCTTTGGCGTGGCGAGCAACCGATTTGGCTCGAAGGCATGGGGCGTGGCATCTGGCGACGGGTGCAGGCCATGACGGCTCACCTCAGATTGCGCCATGGTGGCGCAGTGCTGCTGGGAGTCTTGTGGGCCCTGATGCCTTGTGGTTTGCTGTACGGCGCACTTCTGGTTGCCGCGCTGACTAATGGTCCGATAGAAGGCGCTGGCGTGATGGCACTCTTTGCATTGGGCAGCGCTGTGGTGTTAACGCTTGGCCCTTGGATTTGGCTGCGTTTGCGTGGCGCGCCAATCGTGGATGGCCGCAGTGGCGCTTGGGGCGTGCGCTTGGCAGGCTTTGCGCTTGCTGTCAGCTCGGGTTGGGCCTTGTGGATGGGGCTTGTGGAATACCAAGCCCCATGGTGTTTGGTGCCTCAATAATCAGCTTGCGATGCCTTTGTAAAGCATGTAAGCCGCCAGCACATACAAGACGCTGGCAAATACGCGCTTGAGTTTTTTGACCGGCAGCATGTGCGCGGCTTTCGCACCCAGCGGGGCTGTGAATACGCTGAATGCAGCAATCACAACCAAGGCAGGTGTCCAGATAAAGCCAAACGTATCCGCTGGCAAACCTTCAACCGACATGCCGCTGATGATGTAACCCACCACGTTGGCCAGCGCAATGGGAAAGCCTAATGCTGCGCTGGTGGCGACTGCGTTGTGAATGGCGACATTGCACCAGGTCATGAATGGGACGCTGATAAAGCCGCCACCTGCACCTACCAAACCTGAGATAAATCCAATCACACCACCGGCCCCCATGAGCCCTGCAGTTGCGGGTACTTGACGTGTGGGCGCAGGTTTTTTGTCTAAGAACATTTGCGTGGCTGAGAACCCCACGAACAAACCAAAGAAGATGGCCAAATAAGAGCCTTTGAGCAGTGCAAACACACCTAAGCTGCCGATCATGCTACCTAGGACGATGCCAGGCGCTAAGCCTTTCACCAAGTCCCATCGCACGGCGCCGCGTTTGTGGTGTGCACGCACGCTGGAGATTGACGTGAAGATGATGGTCGCCATCGAGGTGGCAATCGCTATCTTGACCGAAAGGTCTGCGTCCACCCCCCGATGTGAGAGCATGAAGGTGATGAAGGGCACCATGATCATGCCGCCGCCAATACCGAGCAAGCCCGCCAAGAAACCAGTGCAAATGCCGAGTACGGCGAGTTCAAGAATCAGTTGGGGTTGGAGGTCCATGGGAATGCAGGCCTTAAAAAATAAAAGGTGTCTGCAAGGAGCCTCGGAGCCGTCATCCTGAACCGGGGGTTCAGGTGGGCGAGGTCAGATTGACGTTGGGTTCATCTAACGCGAGACGATCACGCTCATCAACCGATGTTCCAAGCCCGAGCTCTATGAGCATTGGTTCAAGGAAATATAAAGCCCCAAGGACTTGCAGACGGTGTGATTGTAGGGCGCGTTAGATCAGTTGGTTATCGCGTGCGAGCACGGCATCCATGCGCTGCAGCAATTGATGCAAGTCGGTGTTGTATGACCCTTCATCCGTGCTGTCAAGGGAGGTGGCGGGGCGATCGGTTAAGTCAAATGCCAAATTGAGTGCCGCGAGGACGGCAATCCGATCACGCGCCTTGATTTTGCCCGCATCTCGAATTTTGCACATGGCTTGGTCCACCTTGCCAACGGCTTCGCTCAGGCGCGTTTCGCCGCCCTCGGGACAGCCCAACACATAGCCTTGGCCCATGATTTGAACTTCAATCTGCTTCATGCGTTGTCCTTGGCATCTGCGCCTTGTGGGAGGCGATCAATCAATGCATCAATACGGTGGCGTGCCGCACCCAGCCGTGATTTCAGTAAGTCGCGTTCGTGTGTCAGCTCTTGCACCTGCGTGGCAAGCAACGCATTCGTGCGTTGCAGTTCTTCGTGGCGCAGCAGCAGGTGCTCAACGCGCTGGGCAATTTGATCAATCAGGGTGGTATGTGACATGGCCTCCACATTTTAAGGTGGCAGCAAGGTTAATCGTTAAAATTATCAATGTTGGTGCTCGAGGTGTGGTTCACATGCCTCAGTTCAACGGGAAGCAGGAGGGTTGCGTCGACTAGCTCGACAAAAACCAAACCTGCGCTGCCCCCGCAACGGTCAAGCGGACGAGCCCTTTGGCTCCGCTTCTGTCACACAAG
>CANFZT010000076.1 GCA_947451565.1 Comamonadaceae bacterium
TGACGCCATCCACACACGCATTGGCGCGGCCGACGATTTGGCCAACGCGCAATCCACCTTCATGCTGGAGATGACCGAGGCAGCACAAATCTTGCACGCCGCCACGCCGCACAGCTTGGTATTGATGGACGAGATTGGCCGCGGCACCTCCACCTTTGACGGCTTGGCCTTGGCCAGCGGCATTGCCACGCACTTGCATGACAAGACGCAAGCCTTCACGCTGTTTGCAACGCATTACTTTGAACTCACAGAGTTCCCAGCCAACCACCGCGCTGCGGTGAACGTGCATGTGAGTGCGGCTGAGTCGGGGGCCAGCATTGTGTTTTTGCACGAAATTCAGCCCGGCCCCGCCAGCCGCAGCTACGGTATTCAGGTCGCCCGCTTGGCGGGCATGCCTGGCGCGGTACTCAGCCATGCCCGCCATGCCTTGGCCTCGCTCGAAGCGGGAGCTGATGCATCCAAGGTGCAAGTCGATCTGTTTGCGCCACCGCCGTTGCAAGACGATGTGGGCCCGAGCCCTCTGCAAGCCAAGCTGGCCGAGATCGACCCCGACAAACTCAGTCCACGCGATGCGTTGGACGCCATCTATCAACTGAAGAAACTCTTATGACTTATTGCGTCGGTATCAAACTCAAAGCAGGCCTCGTGTTCTTGTCTGACTCGCGCACCAACGCGGGCCTCGACCAAATCAGCACCTTCCGCAAAATGATCGTGTACGAGAAGCCGGGCGACCGCTTCATGGTGTTGTTGTCGGCGGGCAATTTGTCTATCTCACAATCGGTACGCGAGATTTTGCAGGTCGAGCAACTCAAAGACACCCCCGAGAGCGAACCCATCACCATCTGGAACGCCAAGAGCATGTTTGATGCAGTGCGCGTGTTAGGTGCGGCCATTCGCCGCGTGCACGAGCGCGATGCAGCCGCCCTCAAAGCCTCGGGCGTGGACTTCAATGTGTCGCTAATCTTCGGCGGCCAAATTGCGGGCGAAGGCATGCGTTTGTTCCAGGTGTACTCACCTGGCAACTTCATCGAAGCCACGGCGGAAACACCCTACTTCCAGATTGGTGAATCTAAATACGGCAAGCCCGTGCTCGACCGCGTGTTGCACCCCGACACCCCGCTGGACGAAGCTGCCAAATGCGCTTTGGTGTCGATGGACTCGACCCTCAAATCCAACCTGTCGGTGGGCTTGCCCCTCGACATGGTGGTTTACGAAGCCGACAAGCTTGAGAGTGACAAGGTGGTTTGCATTGACGAAAACAATCCGTACTTTCAAATGATGCACAACAGCTGGGGCCAAAAACTGCGCGAGGTATTTGACGGCATTGACGACCCCGTGTGGGACGGCGCAGCCACCGCTACGCCTCTGCTGCAACCTGCACAACGCGTTCAAGTGTTGAAAAAAATTCAAACCCCAGACGACAAGCTCATCTGAGCGGCATGACACAACCGCTCATCGTTTTCTCACACGGCAACAGCTTTCCCGCTTGCACCTACCGCGTCATGCTCGACGCCATTCGTGCACGCGGCTTTCGTGTGGAGGCGATAGAAAGATTTGGCCACGACCCACGTTACCCCGTCACCGACAACTGGCCATACTTGGTGCAGCAGCTGACCGACTTCACCACGCCTTTGGCCAAAGACTGCCCCGTATTTTTGGTGGGCCACTCGTTGGGCGGCATCCTCAGCATGATGGTAGCGGCCAAGCACCCCGAGCTGGTACGTGGCGTGGTGCTTCTGGACTCGCCTATGCTGGGTGGCTGGAAAGCCAAGCTGCTCAAAGTGGGCAAGCGCGTGCCCGGTGCAGAAGCCTTCTCGCCCGCCGCCATCAGCCGCAAACGCCGCACCACTTGGACCAGCGAGGCCGAAGTGCTGGCACACTTTCAAAGCAAAAAAGCCTTTGCCAAATGGCACCCACAAGTGCTGCAAGACTACGTGACCTACGGAACGCACGACGAGCAAACCGCGCAAGGCACACGCCGCGTGCTGAGCTTTGACCGCGACGTGGAAAGCGCCATCTACAACGGCCTGCCCGACCACTTGGAAACTTATTTCAAACGCCACCCGCTCAAATGCAAAGCCGCCCTGATCGGCGGCTTGCAATCGCGTGAATTAAAACAAGTGGGGTTGGATTTCAGCCGCCGCGTCACGCATGGCCGCGTGATGAAAATCGATGGCACACATCTGTTTCCGATGGAGCACCCGTGGGTGGCGGCTGCGGCTGTGGAAACCGCACTGCTGAACTTGATGGGCTGATTAAGCGGCCCAAGCCACCATACCGGTCCAAGCGGTGACCAACACCAACATGCCAAATGCGATGCGATACCAAGCAAATGGTACAAAGCTGTGGCTGGCGATGTAGCGCAGCAACCAACGCACACAAATCCATGCGCTGATGAATGAGAACACCAAACCTACGGCAAACACGGGCGCATCGGCCATGCTGAGCAGTTCGCGTTCTTTGTAAAGACTGTACGCACCCGCGCCAATGAGCGTCGGGATGGCTAAGTAAAACGAGAAGTCAGTCGCCGCTTTGCGCGACAAGCCCAACAACATGCCACCAATGATGGTGGCGCCGCTGCGGCTGGTGCCGGGAATCATAGCCAAACATTGCACCAAGCCTACTTTCAAGGCGTCTAGTGGTGACATCGCTTCCACGGTTTCAATGCGCGCAGGCTCAACGGCTGGCTCTGCTTCACCTCTAGGCTTGGCACGCCCCCAGCCTTCGGCCCACAAAATGATGAAACCACCCATGATGAACGTGCTGGCCACCACGGTGGGCGTGAACAAATGCGCTTTGATGAACTTGCCAAACACCAAACCCAACACCACAGCGGGCACAAAGGCGATGAACACGTTCAAGGCAAAACGGCGTGCCTCGACTTGCGTAGGCAAAGCCACCACGGTGCTGAAAATCTTTTGCCAATACACAATAATCACAGCGAAGATGGCGCCGGTTTGAATGGCGATGTCAAACACCTTGGCCTTGTCGTCATCCATGCCCAGCAATGCACCAGCCAAAATCAGGTGACCCGTCGATGAAATTGGCAAAAACTCGGTCAAACCTTCGACCACGCCCATCACGGCGGCTTTGAGCAACACAACGATATCCATACAACTCCTTTAACTCTCGCAATTATCGAGGGTACCGATCAGCCCCAAGCAGCGAAGTCAATGAAGCCTAGTTCAACGTTGGTGTGAATTAACTTGACGCGTAAAAGTTCACCCACCTCATGGTCAGAGTTATAGGAGGTGAGCATGCCTTCAACCGGTGGAGAAAAGACCCGTACCCAAATACCCGAGGTCGTTTTGCCCGTGACCACGGCTTCAAACACATGGCCGATGTGGCCTGCGAGCATCAAGGCCGATTCGGATTTGCGCATGCGTCGTTCCACTTTGCGTGCCGCATCTTCTTGCTGGGTGCAGTGCAAAGCCAGCGACTCTAATTCGCCGCTGCTGTAAGGCGCAGGCGTGTCCATCAACACGCTTTTGATCATGCGCTGCGTGACCAAGTCGGGGTAACGGCGGTTGGGGGCGGTGGAGTGGGTGTAGTCGCGCACGGACAAACCAAAGTGGCCAATGGCCTCGCTGTTGGCGCGCTCCACCACATACTCGCCCGAGC
Source organism: Comamonadaceae bacterium (assembly GCA_947451565.1). Taxonomy (GTDB): domain Bacteria; phylum Pseudomonadota; class Gammaproteobacteria; order Burkholderiales; family Burkholderiaceae_C; genus Limnohabitans. The sequence goes on from CANFZT010000076.1 coordinate 3,622, forward strand.
CCATCAGCTTGACGACGATCAACGACAAATCCGGGAAGCGCAAAGGGTCCGCTTTGTGACGCTTGGCCAAGAAGGCTTCTAAGGCAGACGAATCGGGCTCGGCTGGCAAATGTTCGTCATAGGTAGCAGCCAAAGTCACGATGCGTTGCCAACGCTCTGGCGAGCGCACCACGCGGCGCAAGGACGCGTGTCCGTGATGCGCCAAAAATTGGGCCGTACAGGTGTTGGCGGCAATCATGAACTCTTCAATCAATTGCCGGGCACGGTTTTGTACTTGCTGGCGAATCGCCACCACCCGCTCCCCTTCAAACACGGCATGAGGTTGCAAGGTTTCAAACTCCAACGAACCGTGGTCGTGTCGGCGTACACGCAGGCGCTGAGCCACCGCGTCTTGCAACAGCAATTGTTCCGCCATGCCATGCACTGCTAGTGCGGCATCGGGCAAAGCCTCGTCGCCTTCAATCCAATCAGAAATCGCGTCATAAGCCAGCTTGGCTTTGTTGTGCACCTTGGCGCGGTAAAGCTGGCTATGGGTCACCTCAGCATCTGAATTGATGACCATTTCCACCACCACCGCCAAACGTTCTTGGTGCGGGTTGAGCGAGGTGAGATCGGTACACAAACGATCTGGCAACATGGGAAAAATGCGCGTCGAGGTGTACACCGAGGTGGTGTTGTGTTTGGCATGTGCGTCGAGCGCTGAGCCTTTGGACACCAACACGTCCACATCGGCCACGGCCACCCAAACTTTGGTTTGACCATCCGCTTGCTTTTCTGCCACGGTGAGTTGGTCTAGATCGCGTGAGTCATCGTTGTCGATAGAGCACCACAACCAAGTGGTCATGTCCACCACGCGTGGGTCGGCGTCTTGTCCCGCGTGCGCAATGGCCTTCAACTCTTGCAAGGCGGCCCGAGAAAACTCGGGCTCTAAGCCACGCTCAATCATGGCTTGCCCCGCAATCAGCGACAAATCAGAACGACCTAAAAAGTGTTTGTAACCCATAGCACGAATGTAGCTTGTGGCGGCGGGCGTATCATGGCCATTGTGATGTCCTTGATAAAAAACCTACGCGCTTACCGCACCCAAATTTTCATCGCTTGCGTGGCCCTAGGCCTAGCCATCTGGCTAGGGCTGAATCTATGGATGGGGCCGAAAACTCCCGTTGCCGTCGTGGTCCAACGTGACTTTGTGCAAACCGTGGTCGCCAGTGGCCACATCGAAAGCCCTCACCGTGTGGATTTGGGCGTGCAAATCACTGGCACCGTCAAAGCTGTGCCGGTGAACGAAGGCCAAACTGTCGTGGCTGCGCAGCCTTTGATTGAACTCGAAGATGCCGAGCTGGTGGCCAGCGCGCGGCAAGCTGAGTCAGCCGTCGCCCAAGCTCAAGCCAAGCTGCGCCAGTTGCGCGAAGTGCAAGCACCCTTGGCAGAGCAAACCATGCGTCAAGCACAAGTCAACCAAGATACCGCGACGCGCGCCTTACAACGCACCCAAGAGTTATTTAGCAAAGGTTTCATCGGTCAAGCCGCCTTGGATGAAGCCACACGCGCCGAACAGGTGATGCGTGCACAACTCAAAATAACCCAACAACAACTCAGCAGTACGCGCACTGGCGGCAGCGACATGGCTGTGGCAGAGACGGCCTTGTCGCAAGCCCAAGCAGGTGCCGAGCTGGCACGCGCCCGACTTCGCTACAGCCAAGTATTGGCGCCTGCCGCTGGCACACTGATTGCCCGCAACGTCGAACCTGGCGATGCCGTGCAAGCAGGCAAGGTGTTGATGGTGCTCTCTCCCGACGGCGAGACACAGGTGGTGGTGCAAATTGATGAGAAGCATTTGAACTTGCTCAAGGTGGGGCAAACCGCATCGGTTTCGTCAGATGCCTACCCCGACCAACGCTTCACCGCTGAGCTGATGTACATCAACCCTGGCGTGGATGCCCAACGCGGCTCTGTGGAGGTCAAGTTGCGCGTCGCACAACCACCTGCCTATTTACGGCAAGACATGACGGTATCGGTCGACATTGAAGTCGCCAAGCGCAGCCAAGCCGTGTTGGTGGCCACCGAAGCCGTCCACAACCTAGACAACCCTGAGCCCTGGGTGATGAAGGTGGTCAATGGCAAAGCCGTTCGCACGCCCATTCGCCTTGGACTGCGCAGCCAAGGCATGTGTGAAGTGCTGGAGGGGCTGGTTGCCAACGACCAAGTGTTGGCGACAGCCGTCCTGCCTGTGAATGACAAAGCCCGCGTGCGGCCCGTGTCGAACCTTGTGGCGAAATGAGCAACGGCACACAGATGCAACCCACCCTCCAGCCACTGCCTCGCTGGATGCCGTTTGAATGGTTGGTGGCGCTGCGTTTTTTACGGGAAGGTCGGGTACAAACCCTTTTCATCATCGGCGGCGTGGCCATTGGGGTGGGCGTGATCGTATTCATGTCGGCCTTGCTCAGCGGCTTGCAAACCAACTTTGTGAAGCGCGTGTTGACAGGCCAAGCCCATATTCAATTGCTACCGCCCAAAGAAACGGCGCGTGCGCTGCGCAACGCCGACCCATTGACGGTGGAAGGCAGCATCATGCAGCCGCCACTGCAACGGCTTAAAAGCATTGACCAGTGGCAAAGCGTGGCGGCGCAAATACGGGCGCTACCCGAAGTGAACGTGGTGTCGCCTGCGACCAATGGCTCGGCCTTGGTGGTGCGTGGCGATGCCAGCCGCGCCATCACCGTGGTGGGAATTGAACCTGAGCTGTACTTTCGCATCGTGCCCATGCCTGAAAAAATCGTGCGCGGCACAGCACGCGTCACCATCAACGACATCTTGATCGGCACCGAGCTGGCCAACGACCTAGGTGTGTCGGTGGGCGACAAACTACGCGTCACCTCCGCCAACGGCAACGCCAACACACTGACCATCACCGGCATTTTTGATTTGGGCAACAAAGGGGCCAATGCCCGCACCACCCTGATGGCCTTGCGCTCTGCACAAAGTTTGCTGGGCTTGCAAGGCGGTGTGTCCGCATTGGATGTGACGGTGCACGATGTTTACGGTGCTGAGTTGGTGGCGCGCCGCATCACCCAACTCACAGGTGTCGAGGCCGACAGCTGGATCAAAACCAACGAACAATTCTTCACCGCCATCAGTGCACAAACCACCGCCAACACCGCGATTCGCGTGTTTGTCGGTCTGTCGGTGGCGTTTGGCATTGCCAGCGTGCTGGTGGTGTCTGTGGTTCAAAAATCACGCGAGATTGGCATCTTGCGCGCCATGGGCATCACGCGTGAACAAGTGTTGCGCATCTTTTTGTTGCAAGGCGGGCTACTTGGTTTTGGGGGCGCGTTGGCGGGCTCGGTGCTGGGCTCAGCGGGTCTGGTGGTGTGGCAGCAGGCCCAACGCAACCCAGACGGCACGGTGATGTTTGCCGTCAGCTTCGAGCCCATGATGTTTGCCATGGCCTTGCTGCTGGCGACAGTCACCGGCCTGATTGCCTCGTTTGCCCCGGCCATGCGTGCAGCGCGGCTGGACCCCGTGAGTGCCATCCGTGGATAACGCCCGCCCCTCACACGCACCACTGGTGGTGCAACTGCAAGATGTTTGCAAGTCGTTCAATGTGGGGCAGCCCAACGAGATTGAAATCCTGCACCACATCAACTTCAGCCTGGCACGCGGTGAGTTTTGTGCGGTGATGGGGCCGTCGGGCTCGGGCAAAAGTACGCTGCTCAACATCATTGGTTTGTTGGACCGTCCGACACAAGGCCGACTGGCCATTGGCGGGGAAGAAACCACGGGGCTAGACGACCACGCCCTCACCCGCTTGCGCGGCCATGCGATTGGTTTTGTGTTTCAACACCACCACTTGCTCAACGCCTTCACCGCGCTTGAAAACGTGATGATGCCCTTGCTGGGCGCAGCAGGCTTTCCCAACGCCAGCATCGAAGCACGCGCCGCCGAACTGCTGGACAACGTGGGCCTGAGCGCCTTTGCCCACCAGCCCTCGGGCAGCCTGTCGGGTGGCCAGCAACAACGCGTGGCCGTGGCTCGCGCACTGGCCATGAACCCAGCCCTGCTGCTGGCCGATGAGCCCACAGGCAACTTGGACAGCAAAAGCGCCGATGCGGTGTTTGACCTGCTGCGTCGCGTCAGCCGCGAACAAGGCACCACCGTGCTGTTTGTGACCCACAACCCCGAATTGGCCACGCGGTGTGACAAAACCATTCAAGTGGTGGATGGGCGGGTGGTGTAGGTCATCGTTTGTAGATGCAAGCTCAAGGTAGTCAAATATATACTTTATGACTCATATTTTTATGGAAATCCTATGGCTGACAGAAAACTCGAACATGTCACTGCGCCAAACACACCATGGCATCAATCATTGCGCAAACGCAAGCTGTCTTTGCTGCATGGCGCATGGATACTGCTCACGATAGGCCTAGCCGCTTGCGGTGGCGGTGGCGGGGCAGGTAGTACAGCCAGTCAGCCCGAAACCAATCCAACCCCCACGACCACCAGCACGACCCCCGGTGTCGCCACGTATTTGAGCTTGAATTTGATCGCGCTACCCAACTACGTATCGCCCGATCTGCCCGTGCATTACGACACCGCCTTACTTGCCACACGCAATGTCACGACCAACATCACGACCGACAAGGGTGCCACCCTTGGACGGGTGTTGTTCAACGATGTGCGGCTGAGTTTCAACAACACCAAGTCTTGCGCGTCTTGTCACCAGCAGATCAACGGCTTTGTCGATCAAAACCAGTTCAGCACGGGATTTGCTGGAGAGCTCACTACTGCCCATGCCATGCGCTTGGGTAATGTGGCCTTCTACCAAGGCAACAGCATGTTTTGGAACAAACGTGCCACCAGCCTAGAGGACCAAGCCACAGACCCGATCCAAAACGCCATTGAGATGGGCTTTGACACCACGCACGGGGGATTGACTGCGCTCATATCAAAGATGCAAACCCTGCCCTATTACCCAGAGTTGTTCGCTTGGGCGACGGGTGAAAGCATCATCACCGAAACAAAAATTCAAAACGCGCTCGCTCAGTTCCAGCGCAGCATGATTTCAGCAGACAGCAAGTGGGACCGCGCCTATGCCGTGGTCTACGCTGCCAACGGCAATGTCAACAGCGCACAAAACTTTGGGCGCTCACTGGCGGGTGCCAATATTCCAGCGGCCAACAGATTCAGCGCCTCTGAAGATAACGGTCGTGACTTGTTCATGCGAGGGCCAAACAATGGCGGCAAAGGTTGTGCAGGCTGCCACCAGCCGCCAACCTTCGCGTTAGACCCCAACTCTAGAAGCAACGGGCTAGACCTGAATGAAACCGTCATCTTCAAATCACCTTCGCTCAAGAATGTGGCCCTCTCAGGACATTTCATGCACGATGGACGCTTTGGCACACTGGAACAAGTGCTCAACCATTACGCATCAGGCGTGAAAGCGGGCACAGCACGGGACAATCGCTTACCCGTCGGGGGTATCGCCATGACAGCGCAAGAACAAACAGACATCGTGGCCTTCTTGCAAACACTCACGGACACCACACTGAACACGGACAACCGCTTCGCCAACCCGTTCATTAAATAAAAAAGCAGAGGGCAGCAACGCTCCAACACCGTATTTGCGAAATGGCAGGCAAGGGCAAAGATCGGGCCTTGCCCCGCCTAAAATCACAGCATGACGAAACCCGCCACCCCCGCGACAGAACAAGACCACAAGCCCAGCAACTTTTTGCGCCAAATCATCGAAAACGATTTGGCCCAAGGCACTTACGCCAGCCGCCGCTGGGCGGGCAGCCCCGGTGACGCCGCACATCACGCCAAGGGTGCACCAGACCCTGCCAAGATTCGTACGCGTTTTCCACCCGAGCCCAACGGCTACTTACATGTGGGCCACGCCAAAAGTATTTGCATCAACTTCGGTTTAGCGCGTGACTACGGTGGCGTGTGCCACCTGCGCTTTGACGACACCAACCCCGAAAAAGAAGACACCGAATACGTCAACAGCATCATCGACGCGGTGCAGTGGCTGGGCTTTGACTGGAGCCAACTCGGCCAAACACCTGGAACTAGCAAAGCCTACCAAGCCAGCGACTATTTCGACTTCATGTACCGCGCGGCCGAAGCCTTGATTGAAGCTGGCCACGCCTACGTGGACGAACAAACGCCAGAAGAAATGCGCGTCAACCGTGGCGACTTTTCTAAGCCAGGCATCAACAGCCCTTTCCGCTCACGCACACCCGCTGAAAACCTTGCACGCTTTCGCGACATGCGCGATGGCAAACTGGCCGATGGTGCAGCCGTGCTGCGCGCCAAGATTGACATGGCCTCGCCCAACATCAACCTGCGCGACCCCGCCATCTACCGCATTCGCCGCGCCACACACCACAACACGGGCGACACCTGGTGCATCTACCCGATGTACACCTTTGCCCACCCCATCGAAGACGCGCTGGAGCAAATCACA
>CANFZT010000077.1 GCA_947451565.1 Comamonadaceae bacterium
AGTGCCGGGCTTGACGGGGAACAATATGGTAGGCGCGATTGGAATCGAACCAACGACCCCCACCATGTCAAGGTGGTGCTCTAACCAACTGAGCTACGCGCCTACATTGTTCGAAGCCAAAAGTATAGCAGACTTCAGCGACGTTTTGCGGCACGCACCCCACGCACATCTTTCACCAAAGCCAACACCTTCTGTAAGCGGCGTGAATCGCCCACCTCCACGGTGAAGGTCATCCAAGCCAAGTCCTTCACAGATTGGGTTTGTACGCCAATCACATTCATCTTTTCTTTGGCAAAGACTTCCGAAATATCACGCAACAAACCTTGGCGGTCAAAGGCCTCAATGTTCACATCGACGGGGTAAACCAAGGCTTGTGCCGAAGCCGATTGCCCCCAATCCACATCAATCACACGGTCGGCGCTACGCAAGGCCATTTGGCGGAAGTTGCCGCAATCGGCACGGTGAATGCTGACGCCCTTGCCGCGTGTGACAAAACCACGAATTTCATCAGGTGGCGCCGGTTTACAACATTTGCTAAGTTGCGTGAGTAACGAATCAATGCCGACTACCAACACACCGCTCTTCGATGTTTTGTCGCTGACCCGTGATTTTTTAAGACGCACATAGTCGTCAGCGTCCATCACCGTGGCAGGCGGCTTGAGCAACGTTTCGATGTTGCGGAGGGAAAACTCGTCTTTACCCACCACCTCAAACAAGGCCTCGGCCGATTTAAATCCCAGTTGAGAAGCCAAGTCATCCAGCTTCATCGCGGTTTTACCTTCGCGCTGCAAAAGCTTTTCCACGGCCTCGCGTCCCTTAGCCGCTGTTTCTTGCAGGGCTTGGGCATTGAACCAAGCACGCACCTTCGACCGCGCACGAGAGCTGGCCAAAAAACCTAACTCTGGGTTAAGCCAATCACGCGACGGGCCACCTTCTTTGATGGCCGTCACCTCGACTGTCTGCCCGTTTTTGAGCTGCGTGTTGAGCGGCACCATCGTGCCATCCACACGCGCACCTCGGCAGCGATGGCCCAAGTTGGTGTGCAAGGTATAAGCAAAGTCAATCGGCGTGCCGCCTTGGGGTAACTCGACCACTGCCGCATCTGGCGTCAACACATAAATGCGGTCGCTCAATGCGTCGGTGGTGGTTTGACTTTGCGCATCAACCGACAACTCGCGCTCCCAAGCCAAGAGTTGACGCAGCACGGCAATTTTGGCGTCATAGTCCCCAGAGGCGCTCACCCCTGCATAGCCTTTGGTCCCCGCCTCTTTGTAAGCCCAGTGCGCGGCCACGCCGTGCTCGGCATGGTCGTGCATTTCTTGCGTGCGGATTTGAATTTCAATCGGACGGCCCTGCACATCGCGTACCACCGTGTGCAACGACTGATAGCCGTTTGATTTGGGCTTGGCAATGTAGTCGTCAAACTCTGAGTCAATGGGCGAAAACTTGGTATGCACCATGCTCAGTGCAGCGTAACAATCGGGGATCGAAGGCACCACCACGCGCAAAGCACGCACGTCAAACACACGCGAAAAGTCCAGCGACTTGCCGCGCATTTTCTTCACGATGCTGTAAATATGCTTGGGCCGTCCCGCCACTTGTGCCGTGATACCTTGAGCTTTCAGATCAGCTTCAAGGGTTTCACGCAGCTGCACCATGTAGTTTTCGCGCTCCACACGTTTTTCATCGAGCAGCTTGGCAATTTCACGGTAGGTTTGAGGCTCCAGAAACCGGAAAGACAAATCCTCCATTTCCCATTTAATTTGCCAAATGCCCAAACGATTGGCCAAAGGCGCAAACACATGCAAGGACTCATACGCCAAGCTGTGCGGCACAGGCTGCTTGCTGGCGGCGTAATAGCGCAAGGTTTGCAAGCGCGAAGCCAAGCGCAACAACACCACGCGTAAATCACGCGAAAAAGCGAGCAGCATCTTGCGCACGTTCTCAGTTTGCAAAGCTGCAACCTGGGACTCTGCCGCCACAGCGCGCGCTTGGCGTTGCACACGAATCAAACGTGTGGTCTCTAGGGCCAGCTCGGCATAGCTTGCGCCAAAGGCTTTGGCAATCACCTCTTCCGGCTTTTGCAAATGCTCGGCGGCATAAACCAAGTAACACGCGGCTTGCATGGCCTCAGAACCACCAATGTGCTGCAAGATGGCGGTCACAGCATCCGCATGCGTCAACGCATCTTCACCTGTATCTAGCAAGGCCCCCATCAGCAAGGGCTGTGCGAACGCGCGCGCGCGCGCCAACGCCTCAGGTTGGTCAGGTAAATCTTGCAACGACACGTTCAAGAGTGAAGCGCGTTGCATTTCTCCGTTATGTTTCATGTAAGCCGCTGAACCGCATAATGTCAATAGGTTTCTCATCGTAATGCATGGAGTTTTGAAAATGTCTGAACGCACACTCATCGGTAAAACAGCTTTGGTCACTGGATCCACCAGCGGCATCGGTTTGGGCATCGCCAAATCATTGGCGCGCCAGGGCGCCAACATCATCCTCAACGGCTTTGGCGACGCCGAAGGCCCCAAGGCCGAAGTGGCCGCACTGGGTGTCAAAGTGGCTTACCACGGCGCTGATATGAGCAAGGCCTCAGACATCGAAGCCATGATGAAATTTGCAACCGACACCTTCGGCGGCGTTGACATCTTGGTCAACAACGCTGGCATCCAACATGTGGCCTCCGTAGAGGATTTCCCCGTTGAACGCTGGGATGCCATCATCGCCATCAACCTGACCAGCGCTTTTCACACCTCACGCTTGGCATTGCCACACATGCAAAAAAACAACTGGGGCCGCATCATCAATGTGGCCTCGGTACATGGTTTGGTAGGGTCTGCGCAAAAATCTGCGTATGTCGCCGCCAAGCATGGCATTGTGGGCTTAACCAAAGTCACGGCACTAGAAAATGCAACCACAGGTGTCACTTGCAATGCCATTTGCCCTGGTTGGGTTCTGACACCTTTGGTTCAAAAACAAGTGGATGCCAAGGCAGCGACCTTGAGCATCTCAAACAACGAAGCCACCAAGCTGCTATTGGGTGAAAAAGAGCCTTCTATGCAATTTACAACCCCTGAAGAGTTGGGCGAGTTGGCAGTGTTCTTCTGTTCGCCAGCAGGCAATAACGTGCGTGGCGTTGCTTGGAATATGGATGGAGGCTGGGCAGCTCAGTAAACAAATGAGAAGATTTGGCTTTTAATTTGTAATACTTAAACCAAAAAACTAATACTTTTGTACTTTAAATTACAACGCTCAGCCAAATCTCTTTTACCTTCGAGGTATGACACAAATCTACCCCAAAGAAACCAGCAAATTTGCAGACCGTTTTCGCGCCGCGCTCAAGGATGCAGGTGTTCGAGTTTCGGCAACCGTCGTCGCCAACGAGTTCAATCTGCGCTACTGGGGTGAGGGCATTTCTTCTCACGCAGCACGCAATTGGCTCATGGGGGTGTCCATTCCCAAACAAGACAAATTGATGGTGTTGTCCAAATGGCTCAAAATTTCACCTGAAGGGCTACTATTTGGCACCCCTCCGCCGCGGCCAGCAGATGAAGTTTTAAAAGACGAACGCATCAATTTGGTTGACCAGCAATTGATTGCTCGCTATTTCACACTAGAACCTGAACACCGTCGTGTTGTCAGAGAAGTGGTGGACGGCTTAGCCGCCTTGGGCGCTAAATCAACAAACCCTCAATAAATCAGTGCGACTGCACGCGCTTCCATGCTTAGGCCCTGTCCCACAGGGCCTATTTTTTCGGCCGTCTTTGCCTTCACATTGACGCGAGAGACATCTACATCTAACGCCTGAGCAATGCGTTGGCACATCGCTGGCATGTGAGCCGCCAGCTTAGGTGCTTGCGCAATCACCGTGCTGTCAATGTTTCCAATTTGAAAGCCGGCAGCGCGTACCATTTCAGCGGTTTTTTGCAGCAGCACCCATGAATCGGCGCCTTTGTAGGCCGCATCGGTATCTGAAAAATGCCGGCCTATGTCGCCAAGCGCCGCGGCACCCAGCAAAGCATCGGTGATAGCATGCAGCAGCACATCGGCGTCTGAATGGCCTAGCAAGCCATGCGTGTGTTCAATGCGTACACCACCCAACATGAGCGGGCGCCCCTCCACCAAAGCATGGACATCCCAGCCTTCACCAATTCGAAATGAGGGTACGGTCATCGTGTGTTCTTTCCATCAAACCATCTAGCGTCATTGACGCGAATTCAAAATAGCAGCTGCCATGGCAAAGTCTTCTGGATAGGTAACCTTGAAGTTTTGCGCATTGCCGGGCACGAGTAGCGGGCTCAGGCCCATCGCCTCAATCGCACTGGCTTCGTCCGTGACCGCAGCGCTCGCCTGCTCTAACGCTTGCAGCAAAACGCCTAAACGAAACATTTGCGGAGTCTGAGCCAGCCACTTGTCAGCACGGTCCACCGTTTGAGCCACACGGCCATTCGCTTCAACTTTCAGGGTATCCGCCAATTGATGGGCCAACAGGCCACCGACCGCATCGCCGTAGCAGGCGTCTATCAACGCGTCGATTTGTGCTGAAGTGACCAAGCAACGTGCGGCATCGTGCACCAGCACCCAATCGGTGTCGTACGCACCCTGCTCTAACAGATTACGCAAGCCTGCCAACACGCTCTCAGCACGCGTAGCACCGCCTGTGCGCACCGTTTCAAACAGAGGCTGCGGATGCGCGGCCAGCACGCCATTCATGTGCGCATCGTTGGGCGCCAACACCAACACGCCCTTCGTCATGCGCGCCACGCCCGCAAAGGCCTTGAGCGTGTGCACCACCATGGGCAGGCCGGCAATGGCTTGGTATTGCTTAGGCGTGGCCGTGCCCGCTCGGCTGCCAAAACCTGCGCAGGGAATGACGGCAAAAAAACGAATAGGGCTGTGGGTGTGTAAGGGCATTGAATAGGTTTGAGCCTCAGCGAAGAGAAAGCTCAGCCCCCATTCTAGAATTACCCCAATGCACCTGCCCTCATTGAGTCCCGGCAAACGTTTTGCCATGCCACGCCCTGTCGGCTCTGCCGACGCCTTGCTGCTCGCGCAACTCGGCACTCGCGAAAAAGCCAAACAACAACGCGTCGCCATCATCACCGCCGATGCGGTGGACGCCCAGCGCCTGCAAGACGAAATGGCGTTCTTCGCCCCCGACTTGCGCTGCGTGCTCTTCCCCGACTGGGAAACGCTGCCCTACGACAGTTTCTCGCCTCATCAAGACCTCATCAGCGAACGCTTGGCCACCTTGTGGCGCATCTCGCAAGGTGACGCCGATGTGGTGCTGATTCCAGCCACCACCGCGCTGTACCGCTTGGCACCACCAGCGTTCTTGGCGGGCTACACCTTTCACTTCAAAGTCAAGCAAGCGCTGGACGAAGCCAAGCTCAAGTCACAGCTCACGCTCGCGGGTTACACCCACGTCACGCAAGTCGTCAGCCCCGGCGAATACGCGGTGCGTGGCGGCTTGATTGACCTGTTCCCCATGGGCTCTCTCGTGCCCTACCGCGTCGATTTGTTTGACAACGAAATCGACTCCATCCGCACCTTCGACCCCGACAGCCAACGCAGCCTCTACCCCGTGCCCGAAGTGCGCTTGTTGCCTGGCCGCGAGTTCCCCATGGACGATGCAGCGCGTGCGCTATTTCGCAACCGTTGGCGCGAAATGCTCGATGGCGATCCGACCAAAAGCCGTATCTACAAAGACATTGGCAATGGCGTGGCCACCGCCGGTATTGAGTACTACCTGCCCTTGTTCTTCGAAGAAACCGCCACGGTGTTTGACTACCTCGGCACCTCGGCCACCGTGGTGTTGCACGGCGACCTAGAGCCCGTTTTCCAACGCTTTTGGCAAGACACGCAAGACCGCTATCGTTTGGTGCAAGGCGACCCCGAGCGTCCTGCCTTGCCGCCTGCCCATTTGTTTTTAAGCGCCGAGCAGTTTTACGCCTCGGCCAACAGCTACGCGCAGTTTGCGTTGCGCCCGCACGTCACCGACGTCATCGACAACGCATTTGCTCAAACCCTGCCCGACCTCACCGTGGTGCGTGGCGCGGCAGACCCGCTGCAAAAGCTGCAAGCGTACGCAGGCAAAACAGCCAACCGCCTGCTCATCTTGGCCGAGAGCGATGGCCGCCGAGAAAGCTTGCTCGACTTCTTGCGCTCGTCCAACGTCAGCCCGCCTGCATTTGATTCACTGGCCGAGTTCGAAGGCAGTGCCGAAAAAATCGGCATTGCAACCGCCGCATTGCAAGTTGGCTTTAGCTGGACCGAAGCTGGCCTCGACCTGATTACCGAGACCGAACTATTTGCTGTGGGCGCGACAACACGCCGCCGCAAGAAGCAAGAGCAAGTCAGCGATGTCGAAGCGCTCATCAAAGACTTGTCCGAGCTCAACTTGGGCGACCCCGTGGTGCACAACGCCCATGGCATTGGCCGCTACCGCGGCCTTATCAACATGGACTTAGGCGAAAAGAACGCCGATGGCACACCCGCGTTGCAAGAGTTCTTGCACCTCGAATACGCCGACAACGCCGTGCTCTATGTGCCGGTAAGCCAGCTGCATTTGATTGGCCGCTACACCGGCGTGAGCGCCGACGAAGCGCCGCTGCACAAACTCGGTTCTGCCCAATGGGACAAAGCCAAACGTCGTGCTGCCGAACAAGTGCGCGATGCTGCTGCTGAGCTGCTCAACATCTACGCCCGACGTGCGGCTCGCCAAGGCCATCCGTTCCGCTACTCGCCGCAAGACTACGAAACCTTCGCCAACGACTTTGGCTTTGAAGAAACGGCCGACCAACGCGCCGCCATACACGCCGTCATGCAAGACATGATCAGCCCTCGCCCAATGGACCGATTGGTGTGTGGCGATGTGGGCTTTGGCAAAACCGAGGTGGCCTTACGTGCCGCCTTTGTAGCCGTGACAGGTGGCAAGCAAGTGGCCTTCTTGGCCCCCACTACTTTGTTGGCCGAGCAGCATTACCAAACACTGGTCGACCGCTTCAGCAAATGGCCCATCAAAATTGCCGAGATGAGCCGCTTCCGCTCGGCCAAAGAAATCACGGCAGCTGCCAAAGGTTTGGCGGAAGGCCAAGTCGACATCGTGGTGGGCACGCACAAGCTGCTCAGCGAGTCGGTCAAGTTCAAAGACCTCGGTCTGCTCATCATCGACGAAGAACACCGCTTTGGCGTGCGCCACAAAGAAGCCATGAAAGCCATGCGCGCTGAAGTGGATGTGCTCACGCTCACCGCCACACCTATTCCGCGCACGCTCGGCATGGCGCTAGAAGGCCTGCGTGATTTGAGTGTCATTGCCACCGCGCCCCAGCGCCGCCTGGCCATCAAAACCTTTGTGCGCAACGAAGGCAACGGTGTGATTCGTGAAGCCGTGCTGCGCGAACTCAAACGTGGCGGCCAGTGCTATTTCTTGCACAACGATGTGGCTACCATTGAAAACCGCCGCGCTCAGCTCGAAGAGCTGCTGCCCGAAGCCCGCATTGCAGTAGCCCACGGCCAAATGCCTGAGCGCGAGCTCGAGCGCGTCATGCGCGACTTCGTAGCCCAGCGCTACAACATGCTGCTGTGCTCCACCATCATCGAGACCGGCATTGACGTGCCCAGCGCCAACACCATCATCATGAGTCGCGCTGACAAGTTTGGTTTGGCCCAGCTGCACCAGCTGCGCGGCCGCGTGGGACGCAGCCATCACCAAGCCTACGCCTACCTCATGGTGCCCGACACACAGGGTCTGACCAAGCAAGCCTCGCAACGCTTAGATGCCATTCAGCAAATGGAAGAACTGGGCTCAGGTTTTTACCTCGCCATGCATGACCTTGAAATTCGTGGCGCGGGTGAGGTACTGGGCGAAAACCAAAGCGGCAACATGCTCGAAGTGGGCTTTCAGCTCTACAACGAAATGTTGTCTGAAGCCGTTCGCGCGTTGAAAAACGGCGAAGAGCCAGATTTGCTCAGCCCCTTGAGTGCCACCACCGAAATCAACCTGCACGCCCCCGCCCTGCTGCCCGACGACTACTGCGGCGACGTGCACCTGCGTTTGTCGTTTTACAAAAAATTGGCCACCGCCAAAACAGGCGACCAAATTGATGCGTTGCTCGAAGAAATCGTGGACCGCTTTGGCAAAATGCCTGCGCAAGCGCAAACCCTCATCGACGTGCACCGCCTGCGTGTGCAAGCCCGCAGCTATGGCGTGACCAAGGTGGACGCTGCGCCCGGTGTGACCCACATCAGCTTCAAGCCCAACCCACCGTTTGACGCCATGCGCATCATCGAGTTGGTGCAAAAAAACAAACACATCAAACTGGCGGGCAACGACCGCTTGCGCATTGAGCGTGATCTGCCCGAGCCCAAAGCGCGTGCGCAAATGGTGCGCGATGTGCTGCGCTCGCTCGGTACACCCACTGTGCCCGCAGCAAAAGCCGCTGAGGTGCAGTCGTAAACATGGACTTTGAGATCGCCGTCATCTTGGCTTGCCTATGTGCATCGCTCTGGCTCAAGCCTTGGCGGATGCTGGTGGGCACAGAGCTACTCACGCCCTTGCTCGCCACCTTGGTGTTGCTGCCGTGGCTATGGGCCTTGCCCAACTTGCACCACATGCCGCTGCAACTGCATTGGTCGGGTGCGCCCTTGGTCACGCTCATGCTGGGTTGGCCACTGGCGGTGTTGACCTTGATCGGCGTAGGCATCATCACCACTTTGATCTCCACCACCTCAGCTGATACGGCTGCAGCCCTCATCGTCTGGCAAGGTTTGCTGCCCGCCACCTTTGTGCTACTGCTAGGTGCGGCATTGCGCCGCTGGGTGTCCCACCACCCGTTTGTGTATGTATTGGGCCGAGGCTTTTTGGGCTCGGTACTGTCCATCTTTGCGGCCAGCATGCTCGCCCAATGGACAGGACACGAACTGCCTAACGTGGGCAGCGGCTTGTCCGTCATCGCGTTCTGGCTCATGGCTTGGGGTGACGCCTTCGTCACGGGCATGATGTGCGCCATCTTTGTGGCGTTCAAGCCGCAGTGGCTGGCCACTTGGTCGGACCAGATGTATTTAAAAAGTTAATTAATCTCAACGGTTACCTTCGAACGTGGCAAGCTCGAATGAACAACTTCTCTGAGGGCATTTTCAATGACCACTTCTTCGTTGCTACCTGTCGTTGAAAGCCTCACTAGAGACAAATCGATGTGTTTAAGAACGGTGTTTTTCACCTTGTCTCGCTCTGATTGAAGCGTTCCTGGCCGATGAAATTTCCACCCATCAACTTCAACTCCTAGGACTGGTAATTTGCCGATAGTGTCGTAGACCAACAAATCAACATGTGCCCAAGGATGGCGAGCAAATTCCCGCTCACGTTCATTTAACTTGGAAGCATCACCAATCAGCCATGCAAGCGGCGCATGCCTCATACAAGAAAGACTCATTTTTGAAAAATCGGGTTTTGCTAAGACCTTTTTAACAACGGCTTCAGCAAGACTCTCGGAGTCCCACTCGGATGTACGACCGTGCTCATCCAAAAATTGTTTACGAACCTCAGCGTAATCGTTATAGAGCAAATCAAACACTGAGCGAACCTCAGAATGTTTGACCAATTGATTTTGGTAACGAATATAGCGGACAAGATCCCCAAAATTTGTATCGAAGTTATCGCGTTCGTTAGACATGATGACCGTAAGGCTTCTTTTTGCTCTAGACACTGCGACGTTCAGCATTTGCGGATCATCGACAAACTCGCCAATTTCATTGTCCACTGTAGACATGATGATGGCTTGCTTCTCTCGACCTTGAAAGCCATGCACTGTATCAACCTCGACTTCAGAACCTAAGGTTTGTTTGAGCATAGCCACTTGATCTCGATATGGCGCAATAACGCCGACATCACTCATTCCTTTTCGAAGCAAGTCTGGCTGTATTTCTTGCTGGATGACTTCTATCTGACGTTGATTAATGCGTCCCCGTGCATGATTACCTAATGGAGTAAAAATCAACCGCATTACATCTG
>CANFZT010000078.1 GCA_947451565.1 Comamonadaceae bacterium
AAAGCTCAACCAAAACCCTGCCTGCATCAGCGCCCAGGGGTCCAACGCCAGCACCACCGCACACACGCTCAGCCAAACCTGGCTGATGGGCCAGCGCAAGCCGCCCCCACGCAACAGCGTGACCACACCCAACATCCACACCGTGCGCTGCGCAGGCACGCCCCAGCCGGTGAACACCGCATACGCGAGTGCCACCAGTACGGCACACGCGCTGGCAGCGATGGGCGCGGGCAGCCACAAGCTCCAAGGTTTGCGAGGCGACCACACATCACTGTGCCGCCACAACCAACCCATGCCCAACGCTGCAAGCCACGCCAAACCCGTGATGTGCAAACCCGAAATCGCCATCAAATGCGCTACACCTGTGGCACGGAACACATCCCAATCAGCGCGTTCAATCGCAGCTTGGTCGCCAACCAACAAGGCTGCCACGAGGCCCGCCATGGCACGGTCTTGGACTCGGGCATCGATCGCGCGACGCACCTGCTGGCGCAGTCGCTCCACGGGGTGCGAGCCTGCATGGCCCAGCCATTGGGGTGGTGCATCTTTGGCGCTGTTGCGCACATAGCCTGTGGCTTGCAAGCCCTGCTCCCACAGCCACAACTCGTAGTCAAAGCCATGTGGATTGATGTGACCATGCGGCGCTTTGAGGCGCACCGCCAACTGCCAGCGGTCCCCAGGGCGCAAATCGGTGGGAGGTGCTTGCCGCTTGTCGTCTTGACCGCCGGACCTGTGAAGTCGATCGCCATACCAACCCAGCAACAACTGGGGCGGCAACTGCACAAGTGCGCCATCCGTGTGACGGGCAGACTCGACCTCAAACCGAAACCGCGCACTGTCTTCCATGCGTTGCGGCAAATTGGCCACAATGCCGATCACCTGCAAGGTGCGGCTTTCGAGTGCGGGGTTTAGAGCACTTTGCATGTAGTGGCTGGCACGCGCGCCCACTTGGGCAAAAGCCAAGGTGCAAGCCAACGCCAACCAAATACCCGCTTCCCAAACAGTGCCAGCGGACATACGCGGGGCTAAAGCATTTGAAACGCGCAGCCACACTAGGCTAGCCGCCACGATGACCAAACCCCAATACAGCTCACCCGCCCATAGCTGCGCCTGCTGCAACTGCAAAGCTGTGCCCGCGATCCAGCCCAAGGCTAAAGGTGTGATGACAGAAAACATGGCCTCATGTTCGGCCCAACGCAGCGGCACAGGGGCAATGCCCACTCACAAGTTAAAAAGCCCCAACCGTTAGGCAGGGGCTTTTTGCATCCAAGAGGGTTGTCGGCTGAGCTTTAACCCGAAGCGGCTTTAGAACCGCCGCACACTTCTTTCTTCAAAGCTGCCAAGTAGGTATTGGGGCGAATTGGGTATTCGCGTGGGCGCCACTCATGCACATCGTCAGCGGAGACCTCTTTGCCCTTACCCATTTGCTTGTCAAAGTAGCTCACAGACAGACGCACCACCGTGTCGTTCTTGCAGAACATGCGCACGCGCAACATCATCGACTTGTAGTTTTCGCCGGTGGGCGTTTTGTCACCCTTAGGCAAATCGGTCAACACCCACGCGTAACGCGAGACGTGTACGGGCATGACCGCTTCTTTGTCAAAGTAATAGGTGGCTTCATCGTCCTTCACCAACTCGCTCCATTCCGCAGAAGCAGGCGTCGCCCAAGCCAGGAGGCTAGTCAACACGAAAGCAACAACAGAAAAATGGCGTGAAGGCATGGTGGGTATGAAAGATAAAACTGACATGCCTAGGGTATCGGCGGGGCTGCAGGAAACTTGAGCCAAAACTTGCGCCAACCCATGCACCTAAATGCGCACCGCTTTGGCGCATCCGGCTTGGCGCGTGTTTTGCTAGTTGTAATTCATGTCTATCCATGCCGCCCTCCACCACGTCACCCAGTACAGCTACGACCGATTGGTTGAGTTAGGCCCGCAGGTCATTCGCCTGCGCCCTGCCCCGCACTGCCGCAGCAATGTCATTTCGTATTCGCTCAAGGTCGAGCCCGAGCACTTCATCAACTGGCAGCAAGACCCATTCGCCAACTACCAAGCGCGCTTGGTGTTTCACGAAAAGACGACCGAGTTCAAAGTCACGGTGGACTTGGTGGTCGAAATGGCGGTGTACAACCCGTTTGACTTCTTCTTAGAGCCCCATGCCGAGAAGTTTCCCTTCGCTTACGGTGTGGCCTCGGCCCAAGAGTTGGCCCCCTACTTGGTGACCAACCGCTTCACGCCCAATTTCAAACATTACTTCAAAAGCATCGACTTCAAGGCCTTGAAGCGCGAGCCCATTCGCACCATCGACTTTCTGGTGGAAATCAACCGCAAGCTGCACGAAGACATTGCGTACACCATTCGCATGGAACCCGGTGTGCAAACGCCGGAAGAAACGCTGACCTTGCGCAGCGGCTCGTGCCGCGATAGCGCATGGCTGCTGGTGAACTTGCTGCGCCACTGTGGCTTGGCCGCGCGCTTTGCCTCTGGCTATTTGATTCAACTCGCGCCCGATGTGAAGTCGCTCGACGGCCCCAGCGGCACCGAGGTGGACTTCACCGACTTGCACGCGTGGTGCGAGGTGTACCTGCCCGGCGCGGGCTGGATTGGCCTAGACCCCACGTCTGGCTTGCTCGCAGGCGAAGGCCACATCCCACTGGCTTGCACACCTCAGCCCTCCAGCGCAGCACCGATTGAAGGCTTGGTGGACGAAGCCGAAGTGGAGTTTGGCCATGAAATGAAGGTCACCCGCGTGCTGGAGTCCCCCCGCGTGACCAAGCCCTACAGCGAAGACGAATGGATGGAGGTGCTGGCCTTGGGTGACGAGGTGGACCGCCGACTGGTGGAAGGCGATGTGCGGTTGACCATGGGTGGCGAGCCCACATTCGTCACCGTGCACGACCGCGACGCACCAGAATGGAACACCGATGCACTGGGCCCGACCAAACGCGGTTTTGCCACCGAATTGGTGCACAAGTTGCGGGCCGAATATGGCGATGGCGGTTTCTTGCATTTTGGACAAGGCAAGTGGTACCCGGGCGAACAGCTGCCGCGCTGGGCGCTGGGCATTTACTGGCGCACCGACGGGCACCCTTGCTGGCATAACCCCGATTTGTTTGCAGACGAGCGCGTGCCCAGCCAGTACACCACCGAAGACGCACAGCGCTTCACCCAAACCCTCGCCCACAAACTGGGGCTGGACGACCAATACATCACCCCCGGCTATGAAGACACCTGGTACTACCTGTGGCGCGAACGCCGCTTGCCCGTCAACGTAGACCCGTTTGATGCCAAACTCGACGACGAGATGGAACGCGTGCGCCTGCGCCGCGTGTTTAGCCAAGGCCTCGACAAAACCGTGGGCTATGTGCTGCCCCTCAAAGCGAGTGAAGTGGCAGGTGGACCGCGCTGGAGCACCGGCCCTTGGTTTTTACGCGACGAGCGCATGTACCTCGTGCCCGGCGACTCGCCCATGGGCCTGCGCTTGCCACTGGACTCACTGCCGTGGGTCAGCCAAGCCGACTACCCCTACGCGATTGAGCAAGACCACTTTGCCGAACGCAAGCCCCTGCCCCACGCGGCGGCTTTGCGCACGCAGTACTCGCACCATGCGCGTCACACGCACTTTGAGCACAACACGGGCCACCACATCAACACGCATGTGGCGGGCGGCGGCCTCGCCCAAGGCGGCACCGTCGGTCTACAAACCGGCATGGGCCAAGACGGTTTTACCCCAGGCACCCCGCACCCCGTGCCAGCTAAAGATCAATCGGCGCATTGGATCACCCGCACCGCGATTTGCGTGGAAGTGCGTGACCCATCCCGTGCCAACGGCCCAGCCGTTGAGTTGAAGGCGATGGAGAACCCACAAGGGTTGATTTATGTCTTCATGCCGCCACTCGGTGACTTGGAAGACTACCTCGAACTGCTCAGCGCGATTGAAGCCACCGCCGAGGAGCTGGGCGTGCGCATTGTGTTGGAAGGCTACCCGCCCCCACGCGATGTGCGCCTGAAGGTGCTGCAAGTCACGCCCGACCCCGGTGTGATTGAGGTCAACATCCATCCCGCCCACAACTGGCTGGAAATCGTGGACCACACCGAGTTCTTGTACAAGGCCGCGTTTGAGTCGCGCTTGTCGGCTGAGAAGTTCATGACCGATGGCCGCCACACGGGCACCGGCGGCGGCAACCACATTGTGATGGGCGGTGCCACACCTGCGGACAGCCCCTTCTTGCGTCGGCCTGAGTTGTTGGCCTCACTCATCTTGTATTGGCACAACCATCCCTCATTGAGCTATTTGTTCAGCGGTATGTTCATTGGCCCTACCAGCCAAGCCCCGCGTGTGGATGAAGCGCGCAATGACCAAATTTATGAACTCGAAATTGCGCTGGCAGAGATTCAAAAGAACCGCGAAAAGTTTGGTGCAGACATGCCCCCGTGGATCGTGGACCGCACGCTGCGTAACTTGTTGATCGACGTCACCGGCAACACCCACCGCAGCGAGTTTTGTATCGACAAACTCTATTCACCCGACTCGTCTACCGGACGTTTGGGCTTGCTCGAACTCCGCGCCTTTGAAATGCCGCCGCACGAACGCATGAGCATCGTGCAGCAGCTCTTGCTGCGTGCGCTGGTGGCTCGCTTTTGGGAAACGCCCTACCAAGCCCCCGCCACCCGCTGGGGCACCGAGCTGCATGACCGCTTCTTGCTACCGCATTTCGTCAAGGCCGACTTTGACGATGTACTCACCGAGTTGGGCGACTGTGGCTTTCAGTTTGACCCCGCATGGTTTGCACCGCACTTTGAATTCCGTTTCCCCCGTGTGGGCGACTTGCAAACGCTGGGCATCAACCTGACGCTACGCAACGCGTTGGAGCCTTGGCATGTCATGGGCGAAGAAGGCTCGAGCGGTGGCACGGTGCGCTATGTGGACTCGTCACTCGAGCGCATTGAGGTACATGTGAGCGGCTTGAACCCCAGCCGCCACACCCTCACCGTCAATGGCCGCCCCTTGCCGTTGCAACCCACAGGCACCGTAGGCGAGTATGTGGCGGGTGTGCGCTACCGCGCATGGGCGCCGTCGTCGGCCTTGCACCCCACCATTGGCGTGCATGTGCCGCTGACCTTTGACATCGTGGACACCTGGATGAAGCGCTCGATCGGAGGCTGTCAGTACCACGTCGCGCACCCCGGAGGACGCAACTACGACAGCTTCCCCGTCAACGCCTATGAGGCCGAAAGCCGCCGTCTGTCACGCTTTTTTCCGCTGGGTCACACGCCGGGCAAATTGGATGTGCCGCAAGCCACCGTGGGGGTGCCTGCCAGCAAAGAGTTCCCGTTCACGCTGGATTTGCGACGCGCCTAAATACCTCGTTCAAACCATGACCAAACCCGAAGGCGGTGAGACAATGCAGCCACTGTGCAAAAGCCATCCTCGCCATCTTCAGCGTCTGTTGCTTCGCCACGTTTGGTTGACGTCGTGAAGGGCCTTGCACATCCCGCCGACAGCGGGCACTTTGATGAGCTGCAAGGTCAATGCGCGCCTGCGGCGGCGTCGGCCACAGCCAAAGCACTTGCGCAAGCGGCGCAGGCACAAGACCTGTCTTCGCCGTGGCGCATGTTTTTTGAACAACTCGGCAGCACCGGCCTAGACGACCTCGACCGCCGCACCCAAACCTTAGCGCGCCAAGTGCGCGACAACGGCATCACCTACAACGTGTACGCCAGCCAAGGCGGTCCGCAGCGGCCTTGGGCCTTGGACCTGTTCCCCCTCATCCTCACGCCCGAGAGTTGGCAGCAAATTGAAGTGGGCGTGAAGCAACGCGCGCGTTTGCTCGAACGCGTGATGGCCGATGTGTATGGCCCACAGCAGCTGATTCGCGAAGCCATGATTCCCCCCGCGTTGGTGCAAGGCCATCCCGGTTATTTGCGCGCCATGCATGGCGTGGCGCCTGTGGGTGGCACGCATTTGCACATTGCGGCGTTTGACTTGGCGCGCGGGCCCGACGGCAACTGGGCCGTGGTGTCGCAGCGCACGCAAGCGCCTTCGGGCTTGGGCTATTTGCTAGAAAACCGCTTGCTCATTTCGCGCCAGTTCCCGCAAGCCTTTGAGGCCATGAACATCCAGCGACTCGCCGCAACCTACCGTGTGTGGGTGGAGTCGCTCAAGGCACACAGCCCCGAAGGGGCCAACGCACATGTGGCTTTGCTCACGCCGGGCCCCTACAACGAAACCTATTTTGAACACGCCTATCTCGCCCGCTACTTAGGCCTCACGCTGGTCGAAGGCCATGACCTGACCGTGCGTGACGAGCGCATGTACCTGCGCACCCTGCGTGGCCTAGAGCCCGTGCATGTGTTGCTCAAACGATTAGACGATGAGTTTTTAGACCCGCTTGAACTGCGCGCGGATTCCACCTTGGGCATCCCGGGGTTGCTGCAAGCCGTGCGCGCTGGCCATGTGGTGGTGGCCAATACACCGGGCTCGGCGTTTTTAGAGTCACCCGCTCTATTGGGCTTTTTGCCTGCACTCAGCGAAAAACTGTTGGGCGAAACCTTGCAGCTCCCTGCGCTGGATACGTGGTGGTGTGGCGAGCATGCGGCCTTGGCCTCGGTGCTGCCACAACTCGAACACATGGTGGTCAAGCCCACTTACCCCGGCTCGGTGAGTCACGGTAGTTTTGATTCGGCTTTAGGTCTTTCGCTTACCCAAGCGCAACGCGACGAATGGGTGGGTCGCATCACGCGCCAACCGGACCGCTACAGCTTGCAAGCCTATGTGCCGCTGTCGCAAATGCCCACCTGGAAAAACGCCACCGAAGGCGTGGTGCAACGATCGGTCATGTTGCGGGTGTTTGCCTTGCGTAATGGTGTGGGTGATGGCCCTGATTCATGGCGTGTTCTGCCCGGTGGCCTAGCGCGCATTGCGGCGCCGCATGCCGAGATTGCCTCTATGCAACGCGGTGGCAGCAGCGCCGATGTGTGGGTACAAACCGAAGCTGATGTGGACCGCAGCAGCTTGTTGCCCAAGTACAACTTGGCCACCAGCTTCAAGCATCGCGAGCGCATGGTTACCAGCCGCGCTGCCGAAAACCTGTATTGGCTAGGCCGCTACACCGAGCGCAGCGAAAACATGGTGCGCTTGGTGCGTTTGTGCATCGAAGCTTTGAACGGCGAAGACCCTGCCTCACGCAGCTTGTGGGCGTGGTTGCAGTTGCTCACCCAACGCCAAGGCTTGGTGCCTGCGGGCGTGCCCTCAGCCCACACCGCGGGCGAAGACAAAGCCACCAGCACACCCAGCATGGGGGCACGCCGCCGCGTGTTTGAACGCACACTGATTGCCTGCCTCGACCAAGACGACCACAGCACCAGCGTGGGCTACAACTTGCGCGCCTTGCACCAAGCCGCTTCGTCCTTGCGCGAACGTTTGTCGCCCGAGCATTGGAATGCCATCGTGCATTGCGTGGACCAGTTCAGCGCCGATTGCGCACAAGCAGGTTCGCCGCATGCGTTTTCTGCGGTGCAAGCGATGCAGGCTCTCGATGCCGCCAGCTCAGCACTCGCCGCCATCACCGGCGCACAAACCGACCGCATGACGCGCGATGACGGTTGGCAACTGCTGAGCATTGGCCGCCACGTCGAGCGCTTGGGCTTTTTGTCGTCGGCCCTCGACTTGGCGGTCGAAGTCGGCGCGTTTGAAAACACGGCCGATGACGCCCACAGCGCCGACGAAAACAGCTCGCACTTCACAGCGTTGTTATCGTTGTTTGACAGCACCATCACCTTTCAGGCGCAGTACCAACAAAGCCGAGAACTAGCCCCGCTGATTGAACTGCTGGTGCAAGACAACGACAACCCGCGCTCGCTCGCCTGGGTCGCTCGTACCCTGCGTGGGCGTTTGTCCAAACTGGCAGACACCCCCATGGGCGAGCCCGACGCCTTGGCGCGCTTGGTGCCCGACTTGAAGCAAACCGATTTAGAACAACTCTGCACCCCCAATGACGTGGGCCACCACCCCAACCTGCGTGCCTGCCTGACCGAGTGCATGCAAGCCGCATGGCAGGTGTCTGACGCCATCACGGCGCACTACTTCAGCCACACCGACGACGCCGACAGCGTGGGAGCCTAAGCCGTGCTGCTGTACATCACCCACACCACCACCTACCACTATGTGCCGCAGGTCAACACCGCGCAACACATGGCGCATTTGCTGCCTCGCAGCGATGCCGCGCAAACCGTGCAGCAGGCAGAGCTACACATCACACCCACGCCCGCGGCCATCAGCACGCATGTGGACGTCTTTGGTAACAACCGTACCTTCTTCTCGCTGCCCGTGGTGCATGACACCCTCAGCATCACAGCCAAAAGCGCGGTCGACACCCACTTCATGCCCTACCCTCCAGAGCAGGCCCAAACCACCCCTGCTTGGGAAAACGTGCGTGCGCACTTTGTGTACCACTCGGGTGCGGCGTGGGATGCGGCGACCGAATACGTGTTTGCCTCGCCCTACGTGCAGCCACACCCCGACTTTGCCGAATACGCACGTACCAGCTTCACCCCTGCCCGCCCCGTTTTGGTAGCCGCTTGCGATTTGATGGCACGCATCCACCAAGAATTTACCTACGAGACGGCCAGCACCGACATCAACACGCCTGCGCTAGAAGCCCTGAAAAGCCGCAAAGGCGTGTGCCAAGACTTTGCGCACATCCTCATCGGTTGCTTGCGCACGCAAGGTTTAGCCGCACGTTATGTGAGCGGCTATTTGGTGACCGAAGTGCCCGAAGGCCAAACCCGATTGATTGGCAGCGATGCCTCGCACGCCTGGGTGTCGGTCTATGTGCCCGACGCTTTGGATGATGCGGCAGAAACCGCCAAGACGGGGGCACTCGCTACCCACGGCCAATGGTTTGACCTAGACCCCACCAACAACCGTTGGGGCTTAAGCTCGCCCGGCATCGACTACGTGACCTTGGCCATTGGCCGCGACTACGCGGATGTGTCGCCCGTGCGTGGTGTGATTCATGGCGGAGCCAGCCACACGCTGGACGTGGCGGTGACGGTGCAGCCCGCTTCTGAGTTGGCGGCGGCGCTTGGGCAAACGCAGTCTCAATCGCAGTCTCAATTGCAAACTCAAGGGCAGTCACAGACACAAAGCCAAAGCTAAGCGCTCTTAAAATTGTCGGATTCAAACAAGGAATCCACATGAGCGTTTACGACAAACTCCAAGCCCTGAACATCACCCTGCCTCCCGTGGCTGTGCCCGCTGCGGCTTATGTGCCTTTTGTGCAAACAGGCAACTTGGTATTTTTGAGCGGTCACATCGCCAAACAAGACGGCAAAGTGTGGACCGGCCAACTAGGCAAGACCATGCAAACTGCCGAAGGCGCACAAGCGGCACGCGCCGTGGCTGTGGATTTGTTGGGTACCTTGCACGCTGCCGTGGGCGACTTGAACAAGGTCAAGCGCATCGTCAAAGTGATGAGCTTGGTCAACTCCAGCCCCGACTACACCGAACACCACTTGGTGACCAATGGTTGCAG
>CANFZT010000079.1 GCA_947451565.1 Comamonadaceae bacterium
CCCAGAAGAAGATGATGTCGTAGCCGGTGACCAGTACGGAAGATGGCAGGTAGAGGTCGTAGTCGTCGGTTCCGCTGGCGAGGGTGCCGGAACCGGCCTTGCTCCCACTCGCTTCGCTCGCAATATCGCTGCCCCAACCCAGTGTGCTGAATGGCACCAGTGCGCTGGAGTACCAAGTGTCGAGCACATCCTCGTCACGCTTGAGAGTTTTACCGGGGGCTTTGGCTTGCGCTTCAGCTTCATCACGCGCCACATATACGTTGCCTTCTTCGTCATACCAAGCCGGGATCTGGTGTCCCCACCACAACTGGCGCGAGATGCACCAGTCTTGGATGTTGTTCATCCACTGGTTGTAGGTGTTCACCCAGTTCTCGGGCACAAAGCTCACTTGGCCGGACTGCACCGCGTCGATGGCTTTTTGCGCAATGCTTTTGCCTGTGGCGTCGCCCTTGCCCACTTGGTTCATGGCGACGAACCATTGGTCGGTCAGCATGGGCTCAATCACTTGGCCGGTGCGAGCGCAGCGGGGCACCATGAGCTTGTGTTTCTTCACTTCCACCAAAGCGCCTGCGGCTTCGAGGTCAGCCACCACGGCTTTGCGAGCCACGAAGCGGTCGAGGCCACGGTATTTCTCGGGCGCGTTGTTGTTGATGGTGGCGTCCAAGTTGAGCACGCAAATCATCTCTAGCTTGTGGCGCTGGCCCACGGCGTAGTCGTTGGTGTCGTGGGCGGGCGTGACCTTCACCACACCCGTGCCGAAGTCTTTGTCCACATACTCGTCGGCAATCACGGGGATGGTGCGACCGCACAAAGGCAGGTTGACTTGCTTGCCGATCAGGGCGCTGTAGCGCTCGTCTTCGGGGTGCACCATCACGGCCACGTCGCCCAGTAGGGTTTCGGGGCGGGTGGTGGCGACGGTGAGTGAGCCACTTCCATCGGCCAGGTCATAGCGGATGTGCCACATCGAGCCGTCTTCTTCCTCGCTCTCAACTTCGAGGTCAGACACCGCGCTCATCAGCACCGGGTCCCAGTTGACCAGGCGCTTGCCACGGTAAATCAGGCCTTGCTCGTAGAGCTGCACAAAGGTCTCGGTCACGGTTTTGGACAGCTTGGGGTCCATCGTGAAATATTCGCGGCTCCAGTCCACGCTGTCGCCCATGCGGCGCATTTGGTTAGTGATGGTGCTGCCTGATTCCTCTTTCCACTCCCACACCTTGCTCACAAAGTTTTTGCGGGCTTCGGCTGGGCTGGTGCCCATGTCGTGGCGGCTGATGCCTTGGGCTTGCAGCTGGCGCTCCACCACGATTTGGGTGGCAATGCCCGCGTGGTCGGTGCCAGGAATCCAGGCGGTGTTGAAGCCCGACATGCGGTGGTAGCGCGTCAGGCTGTCCATGATGGTCTGGTTGAACGCATGGCCCATGTGCAGCGTGCCGGTCACATTCGGCGGCGGCAACTGGATGGCAAACGCAGGGGCGTCAGCCACTGGCGTGCCCGTGCCTCGAAAACCAGCAACGCCATAGCCACGTTTTTCCCACTCCGGGCCCCAGTGGGCTTCAAGGGCGGCAGGTTCGAACGATTTGGACAAGCTGTTCAAGCCGGGTTGTTCGATGGGGGTAGCGGGCGTATTGCTCATGGGATGGATGTTTGACAAAAGAAAACGGCATGCGCAGAGCTGCCGTTGGGCCACAGGGCTAAAGGAACCATTTTACCTAGGGGATGGGCGATCCCCTGATAATTCAAGCTTCCATGTGCCGTTTGGTTTGTGCCCTATGCTATTCCTGCTCTCCCCCGCCAAAGCCCTTGACTATGAAACTCCTGCGGGGGACGTGCCCCACACACAGCCGCTGTTTGTGAAGCAGTCCAACGCGCTGATTGACATCCTGAAAGACAAATCACCGCAAGACATCGCCACCTTGATGCATTTGAGTGATGCGCTTGCCAGCTTGAATGTGGCACGCTACCAGGCATGGCGCCCTCAATTCACGGCCAAAAACGCCAAACAAGCCGTGTTGGCTTTTAACGGCGACGTCTACGAAGGCTTGGATGCCAAAACTTTGAAACCCAAAGACTTGGCATGGGCGCAAGACCATGTCGCCATCTTGAGTGGTTTGTACGGCGTGTTGCGTCCCCTCGATTGGATGCAACCTTACCGTTTGGAGATGGGGACGTCGCTGGCCAACGAGAAGGGCAACAACCTTTACAAGTTTTGGGGCACACAGATTGCCGACTATTTGAACGAGCGTTTAAGCGGTGAGCGTGAGCCCATCATCGTGAATCTCGCGTCGCAAGAGTATTTCAAGTCGGTCGACCGCAAAGCACTCAAAGCCCGCGTGATCGAGTGCGTGTTTGAAGACTACAAAGGCGGCAAGTACAAAATCATCAGCTTCAATGCCAAGCGTGCCCGTGGTTTGATGGCGCGTTACGCCGTGACCCATCAAGTCAAAACACCCAAGGGCTTGCAAGGTTTTAACTCAGAAGGCTACGCGTTTGACGCCGCTGCTTCAGAGCCTGATCGCCAAGTATTTCGCCGCAAACTGGATGGATCGCAGACATGAATACCCCTGAACAATCGCAGCTAGGCAAATCGTCGTCGTATGTCGACCAGTACGACGCGTCTTTGTTGTTTCCGATTCCGCGCCAAGCCAAACGCGACGAAATTGGCATTACCGGGCAGCCCCCTTTTTTTGGCGCTGATTTGTGGACCGCTTATGAGTTGAGTTGGCTCAACACCCGCGGCAAGCCCCAGGTCGCATTGGCGCGCATCACCGTGCCCGCTGAGTCAACGCACATCATTGAGAGCAAGTCCTTCAAGCTCTACTTGAACAGTTTCAACAACACCCGTTTGACAGACATCGCAGAGTTGCAAACACGTTTGCGCCAAGACCTGAGTGCAGCTATTTGGGACGGCACGCCCGTCAAAGCGAGCGTGGGCGTGCAACTGGTGTTGCCCGATAACTTTGACCGCGAACCCGTGCATGAATTGGATGGCTTGAGCCTCGACCGTTTGGATTTGGATTGCGACGAGTACCAGCCCAATCCTGAATTGCTCACGGCCAACTTCAATGAAGCACCGACTACCGAAACATTGACCAGTCATTTGCTCAAAAGCAATTGCTTGGTCACGGGTCAACCCGACTGGGGCAGTGTGCGCATCAGCTACACCGGCCCGCAAATTGACCAAGCGGGTTTGTTGCGCTACATCGTGAGTTTTAGAAACCACAACGAATTTCACGAGCAATGCGTGGAGCGCATCTTCATGGACATCACGCGCCGCTGCCAACCTTTGCGCCTAGAGGTGTATGCGCGTTACACGCGCCGAGGTGGGCTAGACATCAACCCTTGGCGCACCAGCCACCCGCAAGCTATGCCGGCGAATGTGCGCACGGCACGTCAGTAGCCACGCATGCATCAGCTGCGCAAGGCTTTGACAAACACGTCCGTCATCTCTGGGCAAAACAATTTGCCCTTGTTGCTCAACACCACGCGTACCGCATCAGCAGGGCTGCTTTCGTTTTTGGCATAGTCGCCCGATTGCAACTCTTCGTAGGCCTCAACGATGGCCACGATGCGCGCACCGATGGGAATGTCATTGCCTGACAATGCATCAGGAAAACCCGTGCCGTTGAAGTATTCATGGTGCGAGCGAATGATGGCGGCCACGTTTTTCATGTCGTCTAGCGTGTTGAGTGTGGCTTCACCCATGGCACAGTGCGTGCGATACACCTTGGCATCGGCCAAGGGCAGCTCGATGAATTTGGTGTTCAACACGCGGTCACTTAAGCCCACTTTGCCGATGTCGTGCAACAAACCCGCAATGAACACCGACTGACAGTCATCTTCGCTCAAACCTGCCAGCTTGGCCATCTTCATCGAGAGCGTGGCCACACGTCGTGAGTGGGGCAGCAGATCTGGCCGACGAAGCTCCAACAAATTGGAGAAGGCTTTGATGGAGGCCACATAGGCCGCCCGCAAGTCTTTGGTGCGCTCTTGCACGCGTGACTCGAGCGTTTCCACCATCTCGTTCAGCGAATCTTTTTGGGCTTCTGTCAGGGCTTCGAGTCGCTCGTGCTCGCTCGCTAAAGTGCCGAAGGCGATGGCTGATTTGAGGGTACCCAGCAACTCCTCGTCGTTCCAAGGTTTGGCGGTGTAGCGGTAAATCGCCCCTTGGTTGATGGCATCAATGGCCCCCGACACATCGGACGCGCCCGTGAGCAACAAGCGCATAGTTTGCGGCCATTGCTGGCGCACCTTCTCTAGCAGTTGTGCGCCATTCATCTGTGGCATTTGCATGTCCGAGATGATGACGTTCACTGGCTCTTTGGCCAGCATGTCCAAGGCTTGTGCACCGCTTTCGGCGGTGAACACTTGAAAGCCTTCGAGTGACAACATGCGTCGCAGGGCCGACAAGATGTTGGGCTCGTCGTCCACGCAAAGGACTTTGTATTGGCTCGCATCAAACGGTTCATGGGCGCTAGAAGTCATGTTCATCCTTGTGCAGTATTGCGTTTGATGGGGAGGGTGATGGTGAAGGTGCTTCCAACCCCCACGGTACTGACCGCTTCCAGTGTGCCCCCGTGCTGTTGGATGATGTTTTGTGATACCGACAAGCCAAGGCCCGTGCCCGTGCCTGGGTCTTTGGTGGTGAAAAATGGATCGAAGATTTTTTTCAATACGTCAGGCGTGATGCCCGGCCCGTTGTCTTGCACCTCAATCCAAGCCAGCTTGTCATTGCAATGGGTGCGAATGTCAATCAAACCCATCTTGCCCACAGGCATGGCCTGCGCCGCGTTGACGATGAGGTTTAAAAACACTTGGTCAATTTGGGAAGGCGCACAGTCAATCAAGGGCAAGTTGCCAAGTTCCAAGCGCACATCCGCACGATTTTTCAGTTGGGTGCGTGCAATGTTGAGGGTCGACTTCAACCCAATGTGAATGTCTGCCGGCACGTAATGTGCGGCGGCGTTCGTGCGGGCGTAGTCCTTCAAGTCTTGAATGATGGTCTTGATACGTCCCACGCCCTCTTGCGTTTCGTGCATGAGGTTTTGTAAGTCATCGCGGATGAAGGCGTAGTTGAGTTTCTTTTTCAGGGCAGTCATCGCCGTGCTGTCCGCTTCTGGGGCATCCAAGACTTTTTCGTAGACCGCCAAATACTTTTGCAACGTTGTCAAATTAGACGAGACATAGCCCACGGGATTGTTGATTTCGTGGGCTACCCCAGCAGCTAACTCACCCAAGGAGGCGAGTTTTTCGGACTGCACCAACCGTTGGGTGGTTTCGTCTAGCTTGACTTCAAACATGTGCTCACGCTTGACCACGGTGAAGTAGGCACGCCACAAGAAAATACCCAAGATGATGACGCCCGAGAGCACCGACAGCGCAGACAGCAGCAGCGTCTGCTGGCGCAGGCTCGATAAATCCTCACTGTCTAAGGCGTTGTCTGTTTGTAGACGAACCCAACCCAGATCGGCACCCAAACGCACTTTGGCCCACGTCGTGATGAAGGCTTGGTCTCTCGATTGCAGCAGCGGTTCGGTCGTTTCAGGCGTGGGGATCCAATACGGGTCAAACATCAGCCGAGGTGCTTGACCCTTGTCGCGCTTGAGCGCCGACAAGACGCGACCGGAGGTGTCGGTCAACATGACGGAAGACACTTCGGTGTTGGACATGGTTTGCAAAATTCGTGACTCCACCGAGGCATAGTCTTTCAGCACGATTTGGTCGGCCACCGCGACCACCAAGCCTTGCGATAAGTTCTGTGCGGTTTGGAGTTTGCTCTCCCACAACAAGCTCTTCGATTGGTAATAAGCAGCCAGCCCCGAACCGATTTGCAGCAGCGCCAAAGCCAAGCCAATCAAAAGCGCGGGCTTGATGCTTTTCCACTGCGAAGCGTTCAGACGTTGTTGCATGTCACTGCCCGCTCAAGACCAAGAACTTTTCTAATTGAAGCTTCTCTAGAGGCTTGTAGTGCTTCCCATACGTCACTGGCTGTGGTTTCTGTAGATTGATGCCGTCGAGCAATTTGCGCCCGGCATCGTCTTGCGTGAGCTTGAGCATGGCTTGCAAAAACCGCTCACGCACCGCCTCAGGAACCGAGGGGTGGGTGACGATGGGGTGCGGCGTGTAGGCCGGTGTTTCAAACAACACACGCAACTGCTGGCGCACCTCGGGGGCTTCGTTGTCTAAGGTGTTGTTTACGCCACCGCCAGCCACGGCATCCTTGCCAATGACAGAGCGATACACATTGCTGTGTGTTTTGACAAACACAGGTTGGACATCGATTTTTCTTTTCGCCAGTTCTGCGCGAATCAGCAACGAAGCGGCAAACGCATTGGGTGCAGGCAGCGAGATGGTTTTGCCTTTGAGTGCTTCCAAGCTTTGGATGGGACTGTCTGTGCGCACCACCAAAATGCCGGTCAACAAGTCTTCGCTGTCGGCCAGCAAAGGCTGGTATTTTTTCTTTTGGTAGGCCAACACCGCGTGGTAAGGATTGAGGAACACAAACTCAGGGTCGCCCTTGAGCAGTTTTTGTTCGAACTCTGGGATGGTGGGCCAGACACGCAACTCAAAACACAAACCCGCCTCTTGGCCCACGCGCTGCAACAGTGGCGACCAGGTGGTGTAAATCTTGGCTGCGGTGAGCTGGGGCACGACATCGAAGCTGTACACCTT
Organism: Comamonadaceae bacterium; assembly: GCA_947451565.1. Lineage (GTDB taxonomy): Bacteria > Pseudomonadota > Gammaproteobacteria > Burkholderiales > Burkholderiaceae_C > Limnohabitans. The sequence goes on from CANFZT010000079.1 coordinate 6,670, forward strand.
GGTGCTGTGTGGGTCGCCCAAGCAGGCTGCTTGAACGGCACCGCTGATGAGCAATGCGCTGGCGAAAATTCGCAGTAGATGTTGTTTGACCGTGCGCATTTGGCAAAATCCAATTTTATAGATTTTGCTATTTTCACCTGTTCAGCAAGCGCATCATTTTGAGAGGCTATCGTCTCCAAACAAGGACTCGGTGTAGGGCTGTGCGGGGGCTGCTTCGGCACGCAGGCCTTGTGCTTGCCAGTCTTCTAGCTTCATGAGCGAGCCCACGCGCACACCCAGCAAGCGCAGGCGGCGCGTGAGGTCGACCCGCTTCAGACATTGCCCTGCGGCTTGACGAATGGCCTGAGCTTGGTTCACATAAGCTGTGAGGGTTTGGTCACGCGTGACGCTTTGAAAATTGTCGTAGCGCAGTTTGATGCCTATCGTCTTGCCCACATAGCCTTTGCGCTGCAAGTCGGCGGCCACTTGCTCACTCAGTCGGGTGAAGATGGCGCCGAGTGCTTCGCGGTCGCGTACGGCGTGCAAATCGTGTTCAAACGTGGTTTCGCGACTGATGCTGACAGGCTCGCTGGCGGTTTCAATCGGTCGCTCATCCTTGCCATGTGCTGCATCGTGTAGCCATGCACCGTAGCTTTTTCCAAAGTGTTGCATCAACCACAGTCGGTCGCGCTTGGCCAAATCGCCAATGCTGTGGATGTCGTGTTGCACCAGCTTGGCCTCGGCCTTGGGGCCAATGCCATTGATTTTTCGGCAGGGCAGAGGCCAAATCATGGCTTCCAAGTCCTCGGGCTGGACGATCGAAATGCCGTTGGGTTTATTGAACTCGCTCGCCATTTTGGCCAATAGTTTGTTGGGCGCCACCCCCACCGAGCAGGTGAGGCCGGTGTCGTCAAAGATTGCTTTTTGTATCAACCTTGCCAGCACGCGCCCACCCTCGCGCTGCCCGCCCGGCACATCTGTGAAGTCGATGTAGACCTCGTCCACGCCTCGGTTTTCCATGGATGGCGCGATGTCGGTGATGATGGCTTTGAAGCGCTGCGAGTAGTGGCGGTATTGGTCAAAGTCCACGGGCAGCAGGATGGCGTCGGGGCAAAGCTTGGCGGCCTTCATCACGCCCATGGCCGAGCCCACACCAAACTGGCGTGCGGCGTAGGTGGCGGTGGTGATGACGCCGCGCCCCGTGTAGCCCGCAATGCGCGGGAAAAAGTCCAGCGGTATTTCGTGCAGATTTTGCTCAGACCAAGCGTGCTCGGGGTGTGCCACACGCAGGCGAGCCAAGAGGTCATCTTCACGGCGGCGTCCTCCGCCAATCACCACCGGCAAGCCCTTGAGTTGCGGATACCGCAGCAGCTCCACCGACGCGTAAAACGCGTCCATGTCCAAGTGCGCAATGCGGCGCTGGAGGGGTTGAGCAGAGTCAGGCGTGGTCACAGGCTGCAAGCATAATCGCTGCCAACTTTTAACCCTCAGGAGAACCCATGCCTACCATTCGCGTTGAACTCATCGAAGGCCGCACACCCGAACAAAAAAAGGCGTTGGCACAGGCCTTCACCGCCGCGTGTGTCACAACGCTGGGCAGCAAGCCCGAGAGCGTGGATGTCTTGTTTTTGGATGTGCCCCGCCACGACTGGGCGACAGGCGGTGTGCCGTGGAGCGAAAAGCTATAAGGCTTAGATTGCTTTTTGCACCAACCAGCCCTTGAACAGCCAAGGCTGTAGGGGCTTGCCATCGTATGGGCCTCGGTCTTTGTTTTCCACGCTGACACCTAAGCTGCTTGCGCCTTCGATGGCCTGCGTGGGCACATCGAGCTGCTGTGTTTTGTATTTGTTGGTCAGCACGCCTAGCAGGCGCGGGGTGTCGTCATCCGAAATCGCCCACACATGCAGGGCTTGTTCACGACCTTCTTTGACCTCGTTGAGGCGTTGTACCTGCAGTTTTTGGTTCTTCGGGTCGTAGGTCAGCAGCATGGCCGGGGCTTGGTGCTCGTCTAACAGCACAGACACCTCGCGCACTTGAGGAATTTCCACCAGCTTGGCTTCCAAGTGGTGAATTTGCGCCTTGAGCTGCTCATACATGCTGGCGCTGAACGCCCAACCGATGAACAGCACAAGGGCTAGAAAAATACCAAGGGCGCGCCACCAGGCACTCACGCCGATGGCAGTGGGGGAGGTTGTGTTTTCGCTCATCCTATGCGTGTGCCTGATTTATGTGCTTCAAGCTGTGGGAAACGTACCGGGCAGCAAGATGTTGGTGTTTACGTTTTGAATGTTGGTGTGGCCGCAAAACGCCATGGTCACGTCCAACTCTTTGTGGATGATTTGCAAGGCTTTGCTCACACCTGCTTCGCCCATGGCGCCTAGGCCGTAGACCATGGCGCGGCCAATCAGTGTGCCGCGCGCGCCCAAGGCCCAAGCTTTGAGCACATCTTGGCCTGAGCGAATACCGCCGTCCATCCACACTTCGATTTGATCGCCCACCGCAGCCACGATGGCGGGCAGGGCTTCGATGCTGGACTGCGCGCCGTCGAGCTGGCGACCCCCATGGTTGCTGACCACGATGGCGTCTGCGCCACTTTGTGCGGCCAGCTTGGCGTCTTCCACATCTTGAATGCCTTTGAGGATGAGCTTGCCGCCCCATTGGGCTTTGACCCAAGCCACGTCTTCCCATGACAGGCGCGGGTCAAATTGCTCGTTGGTCCAAGAGGAGAGCGACTTCATGTTGCTCACGCCTTTGACGTGGCCCACCAAGTTACCAAAAGTGTGGCGGCGTGTACCGGCCATGCCCAAACACCAGCGGGGCTTGGTCATCAGGTTGATGATGTTGGCGATGGTGGGGCTGGG
>CANFZT010000080.1 GCA_947451565.1 Comamonadaceae bacterium
TAACTGGGCACGTTTGTTGGCCCAAGTGGTGTATTACTTTGCAGGTTATTTCCAAGTCACCACAGCCAATACACAGAAGGTGAGCTTCACCGTGCCAAGTGGCAACTTTGGCAACGTGTGCGCAGGCCATGTGGCCCGCATGATGGGCTTGCCCGTGGACACCTTGGTGGCTGCTACCAACGAAAACGATGTGTTGGACGAGTTTTTCCGCACCGGCGTGTACCGCGTGCGCGGCAGTGCCGACACACACGAAACTTCCAGCCCTTCGATGGACATTTCTAAGGCCAGCAATTTCGAACGCTTTGTGTTCGACTTGTTGGGACGCGACGCTGCGTTGACCAAAGACTTGTTTGGCGCACAAATTTCTAAGAACGGCAAGTTCGACTTGAGCGGCAACCCGCACTTCGCAGAAGCTGCCACCCGTTATGGCTTTGCCAGCGGCAAGAGTACTCACGCCAACCGTTTGGCCACCATCCAAGACGTGTACAAGCGTTTTGGGCAGATGATTGATACCCACACTGCAGACGGCGTGAAAGTAGCGCGTGAACACACAAAGACAAGCGTGCCCATGATCGTGTTGGAAACCGCTTTGCCCATCAAATTTGCTGCCACCATCGTGGAAGCCTTGGGCCAAGAGCCCAGTCGTCCAGCCAAGTTTGAAGGCATCGAAGCCTTGCCAAAGCGTGTACATGTGATGAAGGCCGATGTGGCACAAATCAAGGCTTACATCGCCAAGCATTGCGACCACGCATGAAGGTCGTCGCCTTTGCCGGTTACTCCGGCTCAGGAAAAACCACTTTGGTGGAGCAGCTGATTGGCTGCCTACGTATGCGTGGCCTGCGCGTGTCGGTGGTCAAACATGCGCACCACAACTTTGACATCGACAAGCCTGGCAAAGACAGCTGGCGCCACCGCGAAGCGGGGGCGTTTGAGGTGCTGGTGGCGTCAAACCAACGTTTGGTTTTGCAGCGCCAGTTTGAGCAGCCTGCTCAACTGTCTGTCCACCACCTGCTGGCAGAGGTGTACGACGGGGTGGATTGGGTGTTGGTTGAAGGCTTTAAGAAAAGCGATTTGCTCAAAGTCGAAGTCTGGCGCAAAGCTTCCGATCAACCCGTACGCTACCCCGAGGATGACTTTGTAGTGGCCATCGCCACCGATTCGCCGCAAGACCTGCCAGAGGCCACGCAACGCCCCGTGCTTGACTTGAACGACCCCTATGCCATCACCGAATGGTTAATCGCCAATCAAGACCGTTTTGAATACAACCCACTTTAATATGACCCGTCCTGCCTTGCTTTCGTTGGATGACGCTTTGCCAAAATTGCTAGCGCAAGCTCATGCATTGACCGGCGTGCAATCGGTGTCCACCTTTGAAGCAGATGGTCGTGTGCTCGCGCAAGACGTGGTGGCCGCCTTGCAGGTGCCACCGCAAGACAACAGCTCGATGGATGGCTACGCCGTGCGTGTGGCTGATTGTGTGCAAGCAGGTGCGCTGCTGCGTGTGACGCAGCGCATTCCTGCGGGCACACATGGCACGCAGCTCAACACAGGTGAAGCCGCACGCATCTTTACAGGTGCGCCCATTCCCCCTGGTGCCGATGCTGTGGTGATGCAAGAGGACTGTGAAGTTTTAGAGGGCGAGCAAGTCAAGGTCAACAAAGCAGCGCCCGCAGGGCAGTGGATTCGTCGCTCGGGCGAAGATGTCACACGCGGTGCCAGGGTGCTCATCCAAGGCACGCGCTTGACGCCTGCCGAGTTGGGCTTGGCGGCCAGCATTGGTCTGGCGCAGCTGGAAGTGTCTGCGCGTCCTCGCGTGGCGTTGTTTTCGACGGGTGATGAGCTGGTCATGCCTGGCGATGTCAGCCCTGAGGCCATGCCTGCTGGCGCAATTTACAACTCCAACCGGTTCTTTTTGCGCGCCATGTTGCAGCGCTTGGGTTGCGAGGTGACCGATCTTGGCATCGTGCCCGATCAGCGTGAGGCCACGATGGCGGCCCTGCGCGATGCAGCCCAGCACCATGATTTGATTCTCACCAGCGGCGGTGTGTCGGTGGGGGAAGAAGACCACATCAAACCCGCGGTGGAAAGTTTGGGCGAATTAAACCTTTGGCAACTGGCTATCAAGCCCGGCAAGCCCTTTGCCTATGGCAAGGTGAACCGTGTTGCCAAGGGCGATGCGTGTCACTTTATGGGATTGCCCGGCAACCCTGTGTCCAGCTTTGTGACATTCTTGTTGTTGGTGCGTCCGTTTGTGTTGGCCTTGCAGGGTGTCACCAAGACCGATGTCGCACGCACTGAGATGACGGCCCATTTCGATTGGCCCCGCGCCGATAAACGCCGTGAGTTTTTGCGCGTCAAGCGCAACGCCCAAGGTGGCCTTGATTTGTTCCCTAACCAAAGCTCGGGCGTGCTCACTTCTGCCGTGTGGGGTGATGGCGTGGTGGATAACCCTGCTGGGCAGACCATTTCAAAAGGCGATACCGTTCGCTTTATTTCCTTTGCGGAGTGGCTGGTATGAAGGTGAATCTCAAGTACTTTGCGTCCATTCGCGAAGCCATCGGACAGGGCAGTGAAAGTGTGAACACGCCAGCCACAACGCTCAAAGCTTTGCGTGATGAACTGATCGCACGCGGTGGCGCATACGCCGAAGTGCTGGCCCACGGCCGCGCCGTTCGCATGGCCTTGAACCAAGACGTGTGCGACGAATCTGCTGTGTTGACTGAAGGCTGCGAAGTGGCTTTTTTTCCGCCGGTCACGGGCGGTTAAATCCAAAGGCGAGCCATGTCCTTCACTGTCAGCATCCAAACCCAAGACTTTGATGTAAGCCAAGAGCTTTCCGCCTTGCGTATGGGTGACGCGCGCGTTGGGGCCGTGTGTTCGTTCCTAGGCACTGTGCGCGAGCGCAACGATGGCAGCACCGTGGCCAGCATGGCGCTTGAACACTACCCTGGCATGACCGAGAAGTCCATCGCAGCCATGATGGATGAGGCCAAAAAGCGGTTTGACATCTTTGCAGCCCGTGTGATTCATCGCGTGGGCTTGTTGCACCCTGAAGATCAAATTGTTTTCGTGGCCGTGACTTCGGCCCACCGTGGCGAAAGCTTCAAGGCTTGCGAGTTCTTGATGGACTACCTCAAGACCCAAGCACCTTTTTGGAAAAAAGAAGTCACACCCGAAGGCGCACGTTGGGTCGATGCCCGCGTGAGCGACGACCAAGCCTTGGCGCGTTGGGGCATTGAAGCGAGCAACTCCTTCGCTTCCTAACCATGTGCGTCAACGCACGGACAGATGAATGGCTGGATGGTTGAATGTGCAGTGTCTTGACCCAAGTCAAGGTCGCTGGCCGCACGGGCACTTGAAATAGCAGGCAGCAGCCTCAGATATTGCCTAATTCAACAAATTTCTCGGAGTTTCCATGCGTATTGACAAACTCACCACCAAGTTCCAGGAAGCCCTGGGCGATGCCCAATCGCTCGCGCTTGGGGGCGACCACGCCTACATCGAACCCTCCCACGTACTGGTCGCCATGCTGCGCCAAGACGATGGCCCTAAATCATTGTTGCAACGTGCGGGCGCTAATGTGCCTGGCCTGTTGTCTTCGGCCGAAGACGCGATGAACCGATTGCCCAAAGTCGAAGGTCAAGATCAGGTGCAGGTGGGGCGCGACACGGTGTCATTGATTCAAGCAGCTGAAAAAGAAGCCATCAAACGTGGCGACCAATTTGTAGCCAGTGAATTGTTCTTGTTGGCGATGTGCGACAACAAAGGCAATTGGGGCAAGCTTGCTACGCAAAACGGTTTGAATCGCAAGGCCTTAGAAGCTGCGGTGACGGCGGTGCGAGGCGGTCAAAAGGTGGACAACGCCGAGAGCGAAGGTCAGCGTGAGTCGCTGAAAAAATACTGCATGGACCTCACCGAGCGAGCTCGTCAGGGCAAGCTCGACCCCGTGATTGGCCGTGACGATGAAATTCGCCGTGCCATTCAAGTGTTGCAACGTCGAAGCAAGAACAACCCCGTGCTGATTGGTGAGCCAGGCGTGGGTAAGACCGCCATTGTTGAGGGCTTGGCCCAACGCATCGTGGCGGGTGAGGTGCCCGATTCGCTCAAAGGCAAACGCGTGTTGTCGCTTGACATGGCTGCTTTGCTGGCAGGGGCGAAATACCGTGGTGAGTTTGAAGAGCGCCTGAAAAGCGTGCTCAAAGAGTTGGCGCAAGATGAGGGGCAAACCATTGTCTTCATTGACGAGTTGCACACCATGGTGGGCGCGGGCAAAGCTGAAGGCGCGATGGACGCCGGCAACATGCTCAAGCCCGCCTTGGCGCGTGGCGAGCTGCACTGCGTGGGTGCCACCACCTTGGATGAATACCGCAAGTACATTGAGAAAGATGCGGCCTTAGAGCGTCGTTTCCAAAAGATCATTGTCGGTGAACCTACGGTTGAAGCAACCATTGCGATTTTGCGTGGCTTGCAAGAAAAATACGAAGTGCACCATGGCGTGGAGATCACTGATCCCGCCATCGTGGCTGCGGCCGAGTTGAGCCACCGCTACATCACGGACCGTTTCTTGCCCGATAAGGCGATTGATTTGATTGACGAGGCCGCAGCCAAAATCAAAATTGAAATCGACTCCAAGCCCGAGGTGATGGACAAGTTAGACCGTCGCCTGATTCAACTCAAGATTGAGCGCGAAGCTGTGCGCAAAGAAAAAGACGAAGCCTCGCAAAAGCGCATGGAGTTGCTCGAAGAAGAGATTGAAAAGATTGGCAAAGAATATGCTGACCTGGACGAGATTTGGAAGGCTGAGAAGTCATCTGCGCACGGCGGTGCGCAAATTAAAGAAGAGATTGACCGTTTGCGCCATCAAATTGAAGAGCTTACCCGCAAGGGCGATTTCAACAAAGTGGCCGAGTTGCAATACGGCAAATTGCCCGAACTTGAAAAGCGCATGAAAGAAGCCAATGCCCGCGAAAGCAGCAAGACCGCTGCTGGTGGGGGTCATCGCTTGCTGCGTACCCAAGTGGGCGCTGAAGAAATTGCCGAAGTGGTGGCGCGTGCCACGGGTATTCCCGTGTCCAAGCTGATGCAAGGCGAGCGCGACAAACTCTTGCAAATGGAAGACAAGTTGCACGACCGCGTGGTCGGCCAAGAAGAGGCCATTACCGCCGTGGCCAACGCCATTCGTCGCTCGCGTGCGGGCTTGGGCGATCCCAATCGTCCTACCGGTTCGTTCCTGTTCCTTGGCCCAACCGGTGTGGGCAAGACCGAGTTGTGCAAAGCGTTGGCGGGCTTCTTGTTTGACAGCGAAGACCACATGATTCGCATCGACATGAGCGAGTTCATGGAGAAGCACTCGGTCAGCCGTTTGGTGGGTGCACCTCCCGGGTATGTGGGCTATGACGAAGGTGGCTATCTGACCGAAGCCGTGCGTCGCAACCCCTACAGCGTGTTGCTGCTGGATGAGGTGGAGAAGGCGCATCCGGATGTGTTCAACATCTTGCTGCAAGTGCTCGATGATGGCCGCTTGACGGACGGTCAAGGCCGCACGGTGGACTTCAAGAACACCGTCATCGTGATGACCTCCAATATTGGCTCACCCATCATCCAAAGCATGGTGGGCCAAGATCCGCAAGACATCAAAGATGCTGTGTGGGATGAACTCAAGTCTCACTTCCGCCCAGAGTTCTTGAACCGCATCGACGAGACCGTGGTGTTCCATGCTTTGGATGCCGAGCACATCGCCAGCATTGCGGGCATTCAGCTCAAGATTTTGGCAAGCCGCTTGACCAAGATGGACTTGACGCTGGATGTGTCGCCTGCGGCTTTGGCCGAACTGGCGAAAGTGGGCTTTGACCCTGTGTTTGGTGCCCGACCTTTGAAGCGCGCCATTCAACAGCGCATTGAGAACCCATTGTCCAAGTTGTTGTTGGAAGGCAAGTTTTTGCCCAAAGACACGATTGCGGTCAATGTCGACCCCGTGCGTGCGCCCGGTGAGTTTGCGTTTACTAAGGCCGAGGTTTGACCTTCGGCGGGTGAGGGGGCTTGTCCCGCATTGGGCAGCGCAATTAAAGCGTAGCAGTTAGGATGCATGCATTCTTTCTGCTGCGCTTTTTTATGACCACTTTGAACCCTGCATCCAACCCTTGGCGCGATGACGCGGCCGTGATCGGCTTGGTTGGCATTGCACACGCCAGTTCGCACTTTTCTCATCTGTTGCTGCCACTCATGTTCCCGGTGTTCATGCGCACCTTTGGCCTGAGTTATTCAGAGCTGGGTTTTCTGATGACGGTGTTTTTTGTCGTCTCAGGGATGGGGCAAGCCTCGGCAGGATTTGTGGTGGACCGTTTTGGTGCACGTCCCATTTTGTTTGGTTCCTTGGTTGTGATGGCTTTGGGCGCTCTCACGGTGGCTGCGGCGCAAAGCTACGGGGGGTTAATGCTGGGGGCCGCATTTTTAGGGCTTGGTAATTGCACATTTCACCCCGTTGACTTCACCATTTTGAATCAGAAGGTGTCTGCCCCACGGTTGGGTTACGCCTTTAGCGCGCACGGTTTGACGGGTAATTTGGGGTGGGCACTGGCACCTGTATTCATGGTCGGTTTGAGTACTGCGTTTGATTGGCGTACCGCTTATCTGGGCGCGGCATTCATGTTTCTGGCGATTTTTGTGTTGCTCTTGTGGCAACGCGAGTTTTTGCATGCGGATGTGGTTGATCACAAGCAAAGTGCCAACAGCGTCAGTACCCTTGCGTTTTTGAAAATTCCCGTCGTCTGGTGGTGCTTTAGTTTTTTCTTGTTGTCCACGATGACCTTGGCCGTTGTGCAAAGTTTTTCTGTGTCCATTCTGCAAGCCATGCACAACGTGACATTTGAGGCTGCCACCTTCACCTTAACTGCGTATATGTTGTGTGCGGCGGCGGGTATGTTTTTGGGTGGTTTTGTGGCTGCACGTTGGCCTCGTCATAGCGACAAAGTGGTGGCGAGTTGTATGACCGTTGCTGCCTTGTTTATGGCTTTGTGCGGCAGTGGCATTTTTGATGCCACGACCACCATGACCATCTTGGCCGCCACAGGTTTGGCGATTGGTGTGGGCGGTCCTTCGCGTGACATGATGATCAAGAAAGCAACCCCAAAAGGTGCGACGGGCCGTGTTTACGGCATGGTGTATTCCGGCCTAGACGTGGGTTTTGCTATTTCGCCACTGATTTTTGGTCTATTCATGGACCGTGGCTGGTATGGCGCCACCTTGCTAGGCGCCGCATTGGTATTGCTGTTCAGCGTCTTGGTCGCCTTAGGTGTGGGACGTCGCACTATGCACGCGTGACCGTACTTTTACCCATAAAAAAGGGACCTGTTGGTCCCTTTTTTATTTTGGAAAACTGAATTACTTCAGGTGTTTGCCAATCAAGCCAGCCAACTCAAACATGGTGACCTGAGCTTTACCGAATACGGCCTTGAGCTTTTCATCCGCATTGATGTTGCGCTTATTCACGCTGTCTTGCAGACCGTGCTTCTTGATGTAGGTCCACATCTTGCTGACCACTTCAGTACGTGGCACAGGTGTCGCGCCGATCACTGCAGCCAAAGCGGCGCTAGGTGTCAGGGCTTTCATGAAAGCTGCATTAGGTGTGCGCTTTTTAGCAGGTGCTTTTTTGGCGGCAACTTTCTTTGCTGGGGCTTTCTTAGCAACAACTTTTTTCGCTGCTACTTTTTTAGCGGGAGCCGCTTTCTTCGCAACAACCTTTTTCGCAGGAGCCGCTTTTTTCGCTGCTACTTTTTTAGCGGGAGCAGCTTTCTTTGCTGCTACTTTTTTAGCCGGAGCTTTCTTTGCAGTTGCCATGGTTGATTTCCTTCTAGAAGTGTTTGTTATCAAGCCTTAGAGATATCGCTCTAGAGCAATGCGGATGCTAATTGAGAACGCGCGTGTTTCCAAGCTTAAACCGACATTTTTCACTGGAGGATGTTGTTTTTTAAGAGGGGGCTTTGTGGCGCACCGAGTTGATGCGTTCTCCCGCCGCAGTTTTGATCAGATCGCAGGCCTACTTAAATCTGAAAAGGCTTTTTGTATAGTGATAAATATTGTTGCTGCGCTGCAATATTTTTTCTTGATATGAGAAATTGAATTTCATAATTCAGAAAATAATTCATAACTCATTGTTTTTATTATATAAAAATAAATTCTTATATAAGACATAAGATACGAATCAGCTCTTATAGAAGACTTATAGTTGACCCATCGACAACCACTTAACTTCCTGGAGTGAACCATGCCTCAATCACTGAACGAACAACTCAGCCGCGAACAACAAATTGCAGCCCTCGAAAAAGACTGGGCAACCAACCCACGCTGGAAAGGCGTGAAGCGTGGTTACTCTGCTGCTGACGTCGTGCGTTTGCGCGGCAGCATGCCCATCGAGCACACGCTCGCTAAGCGCGGTGCAGAGAAGCTCTGGGAAAAAGTCAACGGCGGCGCCAAGAAAGGCTACGTCAACGCCTTCGGCGCCATTAGCGCGGGTCAAGCCATGCAACAAGCCAAAGCCGGTTTGGAAGCTGTGTATCTGTCAGGCTGGCAAGTCGCCGCTGACGGCAATACCTCAGAAACCATGTACCCAGACCAATCGCTCTATGCGTATGACTCTGTGCCTACCATGGTTCGCCGCATCAACAACACCTTCAAGCGCGCTGACGAAATCCAATGGGGCCGTGGCGTCAATCCAGGCGACAAAGAATTCATCGACTACTTCTTGCCCATCGTGGCTGACGCTGAAGCTGGTTTCGGTGGCGTGTTGAACGCGTTCGAATTGATGAAAAACATGATCACAGCTGGTGCAGCTGGCGTTCACTTCGAAGACCAATTAGCTGCTGTGAAAAAATGCGGCCATATGGGCGGTAAAGTGTTGGTGCCCACGCAAGAAGCTTGCGAGAAATTGATCTCTGCACGTTTCGCTGCTGACGTCATGGGTACATCCACCATCGTGTTGGCCCGTACCGATGCAGAGGCGGCCAACTTGCTCACATCTGATCACGACGCCAACGACAAGCCGTTTCTTACAGGCGAGCGCACACCAGAAGGTTTCTACCGCGTTAAAAACGGTTTGGAGCAAGCCATCAGCCGCGGCGTTGCATACGCTCCCTACGCTGACTTGGTGTGGTGCGAAACAGGCGTGCCAGACATTGGCTTCGCTCGCGAATTCGCACAAGCTGTGCACGCGGCATGCCCAGGCAAGCTGTTGTCTTACAACTGCTCACCTTCTTTCAACTGGAAGAAAAACCTCAACGACAGTCAAATCGCTTCGTTCCAAGAAGACTTGTCAGCATTGGGCTACAAGTACCAGTTCATCACCTTGGCGGGTATCCACATCAACTGGTACAACACCTTCCAGTTCGCCAATGCATACGCCAACGGCGAAGGCATGAAGCACTACGTCAACATGGTGCAAGAGCCTGAATTCGCAGCACGCGACAAGGGTTACACCTTCGTGTCACACCAACAAGAAGTGGGCGCA
>CANFZT010000081.1 GCA_947451565.1 Comamonadaceae bacterium
CACTCGTACGCTGCAGAGCCAAATATTATAAACAAAATCAAGGACTTGGCGCAAATTTGCCCCCGATCAGCGCCATTTAGCCGGTTACCATCCTGCTTATGTTCAGTTATCGCCACGCTTTTCACGCCGGAAACCACGCCGACGTCCTTAAACACCTCACTTTGATTGCCACTTTGAAGCATTTGATGCACAAAGACGCGGGTATTCAGTTTGTAGACACGCACGCGGGCGCTGGCCTGTACCGCCTGGACGGCGACTATGCTGAAAAAAGTGGCGAAGCTGCCGAGGGCATTTTGAAAGTGCTCAAACTCAAAGGCCCTGCCGCCTTGACCGATTACCTCGAGATGGTGGCCAGTTTTAACGCCAAAGGTAGCCACAAAATTTACCCAGGCTCCCCCTTCATCATCCACAAACTGCTGCGCCATGAAGCGCGTGACCGCCTAAAACTGTTTGAACTGCACCCGACTGACCACAAATCGCTCGCAGGCAATATCCAGCAGCTCGAAGCGGGTCGCACGGTCAGCGTCACGCGCGCGGATGGCTTTGAATCGCTCAAAGCCCTGCTACCGCCACCTGTGTCCAGCAGCGGTTCCCGCCGTACTTGTGTCTTGATTGACCCCAGCTACGAAATCAAAAACGACTACTACCGTGTGGTGGATTGCATTCAAGACAGTTTGAAGCGTTTTGCCACGGGCACCTACATCGTCTGGTACCCCATCGTGCCACGCCCTGAAGCACACGATTTGCCGCGCAAACTCAAAGGCTTATGCAGCCAATCTAAAAAACCTTGGTTACATGCCACCTTGGCCATTGGCCGCAAAACAGGTGGTAACGACGCAGGCCTGAGCGCCAGCGGCATGTTCATCGTCAACCCACCCTTCACTCTGAAGCCTTTGCTAAACGAAGCACTGCCCGTCGTCGAAGAAGCCTTGGCGCGCGGCCCAGGTCGCGGTTGGGTGGTGGAGTCAGGCGGTTAAGCCTCTGGCTTTAAAAGCGGTAAGCCACCCCCACACCTGTCAACGTGGGGTTGAGTTTGAACGTCCCCAGATGTACCCCCGCACCGCTTTCGATGTCCGTTTGGCTGTAAAGCCGTTTCATGTCAAGGTTGACTGACCAGTTTTTATCGATGGGGAAGTTCGCACCGATCTGCAAGGCAGCCCCCCAGCTGGAGCGATCCACCGATTGACCACTGCTGAAACTGGCGCTGCTGTATTGGGTGTTGTTGATGCCCGCACCGAGGTAAGGTTGCACACGCACCCAATCCGTGAGGTGGTATTGCAACACCAAGGCGTGTGGTGACGCAGAAAAACTGCCTTGATTCACGCCCGCAGAAGTCACCCCATGGGTTTGCGCAGGCAACCAAAGTAACTCCACAGCCACGTTCTTATTCAAGAAGTAGCTCACATCCATGGCTGTGAGCGATTTGTTTTCAGCGCTCCATCCCAAGCCAGAAGTGCCGTTGTCTTGCATCTTCATGTGTAAGGCGCGAGCACGTAGCATCCAGCCGCTTTCTTGTGCAGCCACATGGCTTGTGGTCAACACACCCAAGACCAACGAAATCAAAACTTTCTTCATGAAGCACTCCTTAAGGGCAACGGGATTAAGACGTCAAACCGAGATTTTTGCAAATGGCCAATGTAGCGGCACTTTGGTTCATGCTGTAGAAGTGCAAGCCCGGCGCACCGCCTGCACTCAACTGGTCACACAAATCCGTTACCACCTCCAAGCCAAAGGCTTTGATGGACGCTATGTCGTCGCCATAACCCATCAAGCGTAAGCGAATCCAACGCGGGATTTCAGCGCCACACGCATCAGAAAAACGCAAGAGCTGTGACGAGCTGGTGATCGGCATGATGCCAGGCACGACAGGAATGTGGACGCCCAACTTGTCCGCGTCTTCCACAAAACGGAAGTACGCATCGCTGTTGTAAAAATATTGCGTGATGGCCGAATCTGCGCCAGCCTTCACCTTGGTGGCAAAGGCTTGCAAGTCGGCGTCAGCCGATTTGGCTTGGGGGTGAATTTCTGGGTAGGCGGCCACTTCAATGCCAAAGTCATCGCCTGATTCAGCACGAATGAAGGCCACCAGATCGCTGGCGTATTGGAACTCGCCGCCTGCGCCATAGCCGCTGGGCAAGTCACCGCGCAAAGCCACCAAACGCTTCACGCCCATGGCTTTGAACTCAGCCAACTGCTGACGCACACTGGCACGCGTAGCGCCAATGCATGAAAAGTGCGAGGCTGCCGACATGCCCTCGCCTAAGATTTCTTTCAAGGTGGCAATCGTGCCGGCTTGCGTAGAGCCACCCGCGCCATAAGTGACCGAGCAAAACTGCGGCTGTAGCGGGTACAGGGCTTGACGCACAACACGCAACTTCTCGGCACCCTCTGGCGTCTTGGGTGGGAAAAACTCAATGCTCAAGCTGTTGTTCGCTGTCATATCCATCTCACTTGTTGGCGCGTCACGCACGACGCGCACCGATCCAAAATTCTTGGTTGCCATCGCCACCGGCAATGGCACTGGGCCAGTAGCCCAACACCTCTAAATTCAATGCGGCGCAGGCTTCGCGCAATCGCGCCTCGACCTGCACATAACTGGCCGGGTCCTTGACCAAGCCACCTTTGCCGATGTCGCTGGGTTGCAATTCAAACTGCGGCTTGACCAACATCAACAGCGCCCCACCCGCTTTCAAAAACGGCAGCAAGGCAGGCAAAACAAGGGTGAGCGAAATAAACGACAAATCACCCACCACCAAATCAAAACCAAGTGTGGCATTTGGGACACGCACATCATCGGCTTGCAACTCGCGCGCATTGATGCGTTCCATACACACCACACGCGCATCATCGCGCAAACGTGGATGCAGCTGGCCATGTCCCACATCTAAACCCACCACTTGCGCAGCGCCTTGCTGCAGCAAGCAATCCGTAAAGCCACCGGTGCTTTGCCCCACATCGAGACAACGCAAACCTTGTGCAGAAAGGCCGCTGCTGAGCAGCGCGCCTTCAAGCTTCAAACCACCACGAGACACATAGCGTGCCTCGGCGTTGTCCAACAAACGCAACTCACTGGGCAGCGGCAACTCGTCACCATTCTTGGCCACGCGTTGCCACGGCTTGGTGCCCAACCGCCACTCCACGCCTGAGGTAATCAGCCGCTGCGCTTGAGAGCGCGAAGCGGCCAAACCACGTTCAAGAAGTAGCTGGTCAGCACGCATCCGTGAAGTGCCGTAGGGCTTAGTAGCGGTAAGTGTTGGCTTTGTAAGGGCCGTTCTTAGACACGCCGATGTAAGCCGCTTGCTCGTCTGTCAATTCGGTCAGCTGAGCACCAACTTTCTTGAGGTGCAAACGTGCCACTTTTTCGTCAAGGTGCTTGGGCAACACATACACCTTGCCAGCTTCGTATTGGTCTTGCTTGGTGAACAACTCGATCTGGGCGATGGTTTGGTTCGCAAAGCTTGAGCTCATCACAAAGCTGGGGTGGCCAGTGGCGCAACCCAAGTTCACCAATCGGCCTTTAGCCAACAAGGTGATCTTTTTGCCGTCGGGGAAGATGACGTGGTCGACTTGGGGCTTGATCTCGTCCCACTTCAATTTTTCCAATGAAGCCACGTCGATTTCGTTGTCGAAGTGACCAATGTTGCAAACAATCGCTTCATCTTTCATAGCGGCCATGTGCTCGTAACGAATCACGTTCTTGTTACCGGTGGCCGACACGAAGATGTCGCACTTGTCGGCGGCGTATTCCATGGTGACCACTTTGTAGCCTTCCATGGCTGCTTGCAAGGCGTTGATCGGGTCAATCTCGGTCACCCACACTTGGGCGCTCAAAGCGCGCAAGGCTTGTGCAGAGCCTTTACCCACGTCGCCGTAACCGGCCACGCAAGCCACTTTGCCAGCAATCATCACGTCCGTCGCGCGCTTGATGGAGTCGACCAAGGATTCGCGGCAGCCGTAGAGGTTGTCAAACTTGCTTTTGGTCACGGAGTCGTTCACGTTGATGGCGCGGAACATCAGGCTGCCCTTGGCGGCCATTTCGTTCAAGCGCAACACGCCTGTGGTGGTCTCTTCGGTCACGCCGATGATGTGCGCACCCTTGCGGCTGTACCAAGTGGGGTCCACCGCCAATTTGGCTTTGATGGCGTTGAATAAACAGGTTTCTTCTTCGCTGGTGGGGTTGGCAATCAAGGAAGCATCGGTTTCAGCGCGCTTGCCCAAGTGCATCAATAACGTGGCATCGCCGCCGTCGTCCAAGATCATGTTGGGGCCTTCACCTTCCGCACCTTTAGCGCCGAATTCAAAAATGCGGTGGGTGTAGTCCCAATACTCAGCCAAGGTTTCGCCTTTGGTGGCGAACACGGGGATGCCCGCTTCGGCAATCGCTGCCGCTGCGTGGTCTTGGGTAGAGAAGATGTTGCAAGAAGCCCAACGCACGTCAGCGCCCAAAGACTTCAAGGTTTCAATCAACACCGCCGTTTGAATGGTCATGTGCAAAGACCCGGTCACGCGAGCGCCTTTCAAAGGCTGCGCTTTGGCGAACTCTTCGCGAATGGCCATCAAACCGGGCATTTCGGTTTCCGCGATTTTGATTTCTTTACGGCCCCAAGCGGCCAAGGACATATCGGCCACGATGTAATCAGCGGCAGCGTTGGTTTTAAGAACAGCGTTCATTTGTAAGACTCCAATGGTTGGCAAAGCCACTAGCAACGCGCGGTTGGCGTCTGGGAGTCCGAAAGAATTTTCGAGGCACTCACCGCACGTTGTCTAGTGGGTGAGCGCGGTTGGCAGTCCGAGCCTCACCTTTAACAGGTTGCAGCGCTCCTCGGATGTGAAATTTTAGCCGATCACAAGACCCAACGGAAAAAGTAATGACAAGCCCTTAATATTGAGGCATGCCCATGAATGTCAACCGACGCATCCACATCCTCATCAAGCGACGACTGCCCTCGCATTTACGCGCGACGCCGAATATCTTTTTCTTTTCGTTTTCCGTGTCTGCGCTCATGGGCATTGTTCCGATTTCGATTTGGTTTTTCTGGATGGGAAACCACGCCGGGGCCTTCTCGACCTTGCTGGCGACAGGCCTGATTGCAACCGCCATGATCCTCTGGCGAATGGGCGTACGCATGACCTGGTGCGTTTGCATCTATCAGCTCACCTTGCTGGGGGTCATTCTGTTCAATGCATACCTCACGGGGGGCGTGACATCCCCAGCGCTGGTGTGGCTGGCGATCGTGCCGCTGATGCCACTTTTCACCACATCAAGAAAGTGGGCCACGGCATGGATGGGCATTTCATTTCTCAGTGTTTTGATGCTTTACTATCTTCAGTCGCGCGGCTACTTGACCAGCACAAACATCATGTCACCGCCAAGCGGCGCGGGCAATCCCGGCGAAAGCTCGTTGGAGAGCATGATTTTTGGCACCACCATGTTCTCCATGATGCTGCTCACGCAAATGATTTTGGTGCAAACCTACGACACCGCAAATGAGCACCATTTGCGACGCTTGGAGCGTACTAACCAGCGCTTAAAAAACCTGTCACACAACCTGTTAGTGGCCAACGCCCACAAAGACAGTTTTTTAGCCATGGTGAGCCACGAAATGCGCACACCACTCAATGCCGTCATGGGCTATTTGGGCTTACTAGCCACAGACACCCACATGCCGTCACAACCGCTGTCTTATGTACAAGGGGCACGCAACTCGGCCTCGCACTTGGTCACGGTCATCAATGACTTGTTGGACTTTTCCCAAATCCAACAAGACAAGTTGGTTCTGACAAAGCAAGCCGTCAATTTGCGAGACCTGCTCACCAGCACCCACCAAACCTTGGCACCCAAGGCAGTGCAAAGTGGCTTGTCTTACCCACTGACGCTTGACCCATCGTTGCCGACTTGGGTGTTGATTGATCCACACCGTCTGGCACAAATCATCCTGAACCTGCTGGGCAACGCCCTGAAGTTCACCACGCATGGCGAGGTGCGTATGCATGCCAGTTTTGGACTGCCACACGCAAAGGGCGCAGATGGCACATTGATCATCTGCGTAGAAGATTCGGGCAAAGGTATTCCCAGCGACCATTTAGAAGATATTTTTGAACCCTTCGTGCAAATCAAGGCGAATGACAATCGGCACACCGACAACGCCTTGCATGGCAACGGTCTAGGTCTGGCCATTACACGTAGCTTGGTGAAAAGCCACAAAGGCGACATTCAAGTGCAAAGCACCTTGGGCAAAGGCAGTCGATTCACGGTCCGATTACCTGTAGAAATCGCACCGGCCCCCTTAGTGCGCCGCAACGACGACGCACTGACCGACCCTACCCCGTTTCACCTACTGGTGGTAGACGATCACGCCACCAACCGTTTGGTGGTCAGCGCCACGCTCATGCGCAGCTTGCCCAACACACGCATTGACCAAGCGGCCAATGGCACCCAAGCCCTCGAAAAGATGCGCACCACCTGCTACGACTTGGTACTGATGGACTTGATCATGCCCGACATCTCGGGGGTTGACGTGGTCCGACACATTCGCCAAGAGGGCGTCGAACCCTTTGTCAGTGTCCCTGTTGTGGCATTGACCGCGAACGTGGCGGCTGACGCCGTGAAAGAGTGCCTGGACGCTGGCATTTGCGCCGTGCTGCCCAAGCCCTTTGACCGAGAAGCCTTGGTCCATGCCGTGATCCAACACGCCAGAATGGCCCCCACGTCATAGCGGGCGCTATGATTCCGCCCTTTGACCTGCCGTGCCTTCGCGCACAACGCCATGAGCTCTTTTCTTAACGAAGTTCGCCGCCGCCGCACCTTTGCGATCATTTCTCACCCCGACGCGGGTAAAACCACGCTGACCGAAAAGCTATTGCTGTTCTCGGGTGCGATTCAAATCGCGGGCGCCGTCAAAGGCCGTAAAGCCTCACGCCATGCCACGTCAGACTGGATGGAAATTGAAAAGCAGCGCGGCATCTCGGTGGCCTCATCGGTCATGCAAATGCTCTACCGCGACCACGTCATCAACCTGCTCGACACCCCCGGCCACAAAGACTTTTCGGAAGACACCTACCGCGTACTCACCGCCGTGGACTCGGCCTTGATGGTGATTGACGCCGCCAACGGTGTGGAAGCCCAAACCCGCCGTTTGATTGAGGTATGCCGTCAACGTGACACGCCCATCATCACCTTCGTCAACAAAATGGACCGCGAAGTGCGCGACCCGCTCGACATCCTCGACGAAGTGGAGCGCGAACTCGGCATGCCCTGCGTGCCCATGACTTGGCCTGTGGGTCAAGGCAAATTATTCGGCGGCATCATCAACTTGCGCACCCAGGCCATGACCGTGTTTGACTCCGGCTCAGAGCGTTTGCCGCAAGACTTTGAAACACACCCACTGACAGAGCAAGCCAAACTGGCCGAACGCTTCGGGTTGGAATGGGCCTCCGCCATGGAAAGCATGGAGCTAGCCACCGGTGCATCGCCCAAGTTCGACAAAGAAGCCTTCTTGGCAGGCAAGCAAACGCCCGTCTTCTTTGGCTCGGGCGTGAACAACTTTGGTGTGATGGAAGTGCTCGACGCCTTGGTCGACCTCGCGCCCTCACCCCGTCCGCGCTTGAGCCACTTGGTGGTGAACAAACAAGCCATTGAAAAAACCATCCAACCTGAAGACGAAGGTTTTGCTGGCGTGGTGTTCAAGGTGCAAGCCAACATGGACGCCAACCACCGCGACCGCATTGCCTTTGTGCGCGTGGCCTCAGGCAAGTTCACGCCCGGCATGAAGCTCAAAGTGCAACGCACCGCCAAAGAGCTGCGCCCCACCAGCGTGGTGACCTTCATGTCGCAACGCCGCGAAGCGGTGGAAGAAGCGTATGCCGGCGACATCATCGGCTTCACCACCCACGGTGGTGTACAGCTGGGTGACACCATCACCGATGGTGCCGCACTGCAATTCACCGGCTTGCCGTTCTTCGCCCCGGAATTGTTCATGACGGTGATTTTGAAAAACCCCTTGCGTACCAAGCAACTGCAACAAGGCTTGGACCAACTGGGTGAAGAAGGCGCGATTCAAGTGTTCAAGCCCGAAGCCGGTGGCGCCATGCTGCTAGGCGCGGTAGGTCAGTTGCAATTTGAAGTGGTGCAACACCGCTTGAAAGCCGAGTACGACTGCGACGTGAAGCTAGAGAGCTGCCAATACACCGGTGCACGTTGGATCACAGCTGACACACCGGCGGAGCTGCGTGAGTTCACGTATGCGTATCCACAGCGTATGGCTTTGGATGCCGCCAACACCTTGGCGTATTTGTGCACCTCGCCGTATGACGTGCGCTTGGCGCAAGAGCGTTTTCCTAAGATTCATTTCCATCCGCTGCGGGAGCATGCGGGGTTGGCGTTGTCGACGGCGGGTTGATTCGTTGCTTTTGTAGAGAAGAAAGGCTCAGTGGTGTTGCCCGTAGCGACATTCTGAGCGCAGCGAAGAGGCGCCTAGGGCAATGCCACTGAGACTCTCTTCGCGTTGCACGCTTGCGATTCGGATCGAGTTTTATTGCATGCGGTCTCTGCGTGCCAAGGTTGGGAACAGCTTGAGCCAAGCGACGGCGACGATGACTGTGCCAACACCGCCACTCACCACCGAGACCACCGGCCCCCACAGCGCGGCCACGGCGCCAGACTCAAACTCGCCCAACTGGTTGGAGGCACCAATGAAAATTGAGTTCACCGCAGCCACACGCCCACGAATTTCATCGGGCGTTTGAAGTTGCGTCAAGGTCAAACGGGTCACAACACTGATGTTGTCGGCAGCCCCCGTCACCGCCAAAGCCAGCAAAGACAAGCCAAAGTGATGCGACAGGCCAAACACAATCGTGGCACCGCCAAATACCGCCACAGCACCTAAGAGGCTATAGCCGACATGCCGGTACAAAGGCCAGCGCAACATGGCGAATGACATCAACAACGCGCCTGCCGCAGGCGCTGCACGCAACAAGCCCAAGCCCTCAGGCCCCGTGTGCAACACATCGCGTGCATAGATGGGCAGCAGCGCCGTGGCGCCGCCGAGCAAGACAGCGAACAAATCCAACGATGTCGCGCCCAACAAAATTTTGTTTCGCCAGACGAACGTCACACCTGCCATGGCCGAGGCCCAAGACACGGCGTCATGTCGAACGTGGTGAACGTAGCGAACAGTCAACGTCAATGCGCTCGACATCAACATCATGACCACACACACGGCATACACCGTCAACGCACCTTGGGCGTAAAGCAAGCCCCCCAGCGCAGGCCCGCCAATGGTGGCGGCTTGCAATGCACTGGAACTCAAGGCAATCGCACGCTGCAAAACGCTCGAAGGCACCAGCATCGGCGTGAGGGCTTGTTGCGCTGGCATTTGAAAAGCACGGGTACCGCCCAGCACAATGGACAGCGTCAAGATCAAGTCACGACTGACAAACTC
>CANFZT010000082.1 GCA_947451565.1 Comamonadaceae bacterium
AAACCGCCAT
Source organism: Comamonadaceae bacterium (assembly GCA_947451565.1). Lineage (GTDB taxonomy): Bacteria > Pseudomonadota > Gammaproteobacteria > Burkholderiales > Burkholderiaceae_C > Limnohabitans. The sequence goes on from CANFZT010000082.1 coordinate 11, forward strand.
CATCTTCGAAGCCGACGGCGGCGAAGTGACCAAAGCCACTTACAGCCAATTGCTGGCTAAGACTTGCCAATACGCCAACGCCTTGAAATCCATCGGCGTGAAAAAAGGCGATCGCGTAATGATCTACATCTCCATGTCGATCGAAGGCGTGGCCGCCATGCAAGCATGTGCCCGTATCGGCGCGACTCACTCTGTGGTGTTTGGCGGTTTCTCTGCCCAGTCTTTGCGTGACCGCATTGAAGACACAGGCGCTGTGGCCATCATCACCGCTGACCAACAAGTGCGCGGCGGCAAACACCTGCCCCTGAAAGCCATCGTGGACGAAGCCATGACATTGGGCGGTTGCGACTCGGTAAAAAACGTGTTGGTGGTCAAACGCACGGGTGGCGACATCACCATGGTCGCAGGCCGTGACCAATGGTTGGGCGAGTTGGCTGACAAGCAAGCCACCACTTGCGAACCAGAATGGGTGGGCGCTGAGCACCCCTTGTTCTTGCTCTACACATCGGGCTCGACAGGCAAGCCAAAAGGCGTGCAACATAGCACCGGCGGTTACTTGCTGCACGCAGCATTGACCACCAAGTGGACATTCGACTTGAAAGCCAACGACGTGTTCTGGTGTACCGCCGACATCGGTTGGGTCACAGGCCACACTTACATCACCTACGGCCCATTGGCTTTGGGCGGCACTGAAATCGTGTTCGAAGGCGTGCCGACTTACCCAGACGCTGGGCGCTTTTGGAAGATGATCCAAGACCACAAAGTCTCGATCTTCTACACCGCACCGACCGCCATCCGCTCACTCATCAAAGCGGCGGAAGCCAACGATGCCGTGCACCCCAAGAGCTACAACTTGTCCAGCCTGCGCTTGTTGGGCTCGGTCGGCGAGCCAATCAACCCCGCCGCTTGGGAGTGGTACTACAAGCATGTGGGCGGCAGCCGTTGCCCCATCGTGGACACCTTCTGGCAAACCGAAACCGGCGGCCACATGATCACGCCACTGCCAGGCGTGACACCCATGGTGCCCGGCTCTTGCACTTTGCCCTTCCCCGGCATCCAAGCCGCGGTGGTGGACGAAGCGGGCCATGACATGCCCAATGGCCAAGGCGGCATCTTGGTGGTCAAGCGCCCATGGCCTTCGATGATTCGCACCATCTGGGGTGACCCAGAGCGCTTCGTCAAGAGCTACTACCCCGAAGAATTCAAGGGCAAGTACTACTTGGCGGGCGACGGCGCGATTCGCGACGAGAAGACCGGTTACTTCACCATCACCGGCCGTATCGACGACGTGTTGAACGTGTCGGGCCACCGCATGGGCACGATGGAAATCGAATCAGCCTTGGTGAGCTGCACCGAGTTGGTGGCTGAAGCTGCGGTGGTGGGTCGTCCCGACGACACCACGGGCGAAGCCATCTGCGCCTTCGTGGTGTTGAAGCGCTCACGTCCCGTGGGCGACGAAGCCAAAGCGATTGCCAAGATCTTGCGCGACCACGTCGGCAAAGAAATTGGCCCCATCGCCAAGCCCAAGGACATCCGCTTCGGCGACAACTTGCCCAAGACCCGCTCCGGCAAAATCATGCGCCGCTTGCTGCGCAGCTTGGCCAAGAACGAAGCGATCACCCAAGACACCTCGACACTGGAAAACCCAGCCATCTTGGACCAACTGACAGACAACCACTGATCTGCCACATGCGAAGCCGGCCTTCTTAGAAGGCTGAGCACCATGAAAAAACCCGCCAATTGGCAGGTTTTTTCATGGTTCACGTTGAAAGAGTGACTTCATGCGTCCTGATCAAGCCAAAGGCAAATGGGCACCCACTGGTCTAAATCCTTCTGAACTTTGGACGGCGTAATGTCAAACATCGACAAGCCGTGCGCCGCCATGTGTAAATAGTATTGGGTATCGCGTAAATAGCTCAACACGGGCACTTGCAAAGTGTCGATGAACTTGCGCAAGTTCGCGGCTGAAATAGTGCGCGTATCAACGCGGTTGCCCACCACCGCCACTTGTGTGGGCAGTTTCTCAGTGATTTGCAGCAGCTGAATCAAAAATTCGTTGGTGGCCTGCATATCAAACACACTGGGCATGACAGGCACGATGACCTTGTCGGCACGCTCAATCACCTCTTGCAAACGCCAGCCACTGATGCCGCCAGGCGTGTCGATCACTACATGCGTGGTGCCGCGTGGTGGCTTGGCCGTGAGCACCAGGTCAGGCTGGTGCTCCCAAGTGGCAATCCGTGGCAACGTTTCGGGTCTCTGGCTGAGCCAAAACTTGGAGGATTGCTGCGTATCTGCATCGCCCAGCATGACCTGATGGCCTTGCGAGGCAAAGTAGCCAGCAATATTGGTTGACATCGTGGACTTGCCCGCACCACCTTTAGGGTTAGCAACGACAACAACTTTCATATGCGTATTTGAATTAGAAATTTACGGGCGTCGAAATATGCGTCTAATACGCCACAAGGCGCAGAGCATGAAGTGTATTCATTTGCGAAAAGTGACAATAAACGTCTAAACTTACATGAAGTAATTTCTCGAAAGATCACACCATGAGCGAAGGCACAAAAGACAAGAGCATTTTCATTGGCGTCGGCGTGGTGTTCAAAGGCTCCATCAATGCGCCCAACCAAGCCATCATCTCAGGTACGGTGGAGGGTGACCTAGTTGCTCGCGATGTACTGATCGGCGCTGCGGGTGTGGTGACAGGCAACACAGAAGCTGACTTCATTGATGTCAAAGGTGAATTGAACGAATCTGTGAAAAGCAAAAATGTGCTCATCGTTCGCACCACCGGCAAAGTCACAGGGGATGTGACGTACGGCGAAATCGAAATCGAACGTGGCGGAAAAATCAAAGGCACCCTGAAACAGGTGTGACGCGGGCAGCCCTTTGGGCTGCTTCGGACACTGTGCATAAAAGCTTCCTTCATACAGCGCCTCTAAAATGGGTGAAACTTTTAAAGCCCCTTCGTTTGTCTCACTCGCCTCATTTGCGCACAGCGGCCTCACCTTACGCTGCTCGCCAACGCTCTCCCCGTCGACACCTTATTGGCATTGGGCTGGTTGTGGTGTTGCACGCTGTGTTGTTGTGGGTGATCGCATCAGGTTTGGCACGCCAAGTGGTGCGCATCACCGAAAACACCGTCGAAGCGGTGTTGATGTCAGAAGCTCCGCCCCCCGTACCTGCTGCGCCTAAAACGCCGCCCCCAAAAACTCCCGCACCGCCACCACCTGCGCAGACTAGCACGGCGCCCGCGATCACCCAAGCCGCCACACCTACACCGCCTGCAGCGCCACCTGTCCTGCCAGCCATTCGCACAGGAGCAGTCATTCAGCCAGGGGCGCACTGCGCCAAGCCTGACTACCCCAGCGCTTCGCGTCGCATGGAAGAAGAAGGCACAGTCACCTTGAAGTTTTTAATTGGCGCGGATGGCCGCGTGTTGCAAGCCGACATTGAAAAATCATCGGGCTTCAACCGTTTAGACGAGGCAGCACGCAACGCACTGTCGAAATGCCAGTTTCGTCCAGGCACGGTAGACGGCAAGCCTGAACAAAGCTGGGCCAGCATCAAATACACATGGCGCTTGGAATAAGCGCTGAATCGAAAAAGGAAACTCCCATGTTGCAACACACCTTCACACGCACCGCTGCGGCGTTGACCACCTTTGCCTTGAGCGCCAACGCTGTGGCCGAAGAAATCGTTGAGAACCCCTATGGTTTGTCAGCTCTGTGGGCGCAGGGCGATGTGGTGGCCAAAGCCACACTGCTGATTTTGGTCATCATGAGCATGGGCAGCTGGTATGTGATCTTCACCAAGTTGGCTGAGCAAAGCCGCGTCATGCGCTATGCCCAAACAGCGCAAAGCAACTTCTGGAACGCCGGCGATGTGCGCCAAGGCACCGATGGTTTAGAAGTAGACAGCCCTTTTCGCTTCATTGCTGAAAAAGGTTTGGAGAGCGCAGGCAAGCACACCGGTTTGTTGGGCAGCATCAACTTCAACGACTGGGTGACCATGAGCATCCAGCGCGCCATGAACAACGTGCAAAGCCGGATGCAAGACGGCTTGGCCGTACTCGCTACCGTGGGTTCGACAGCGCCTTTCGTGGGCTTGTTCGGCACTGTCTGGGGCATTTACAACGCGCTGGTGAAGATTGGCATGTCGGGCCAAGCCAGCATCGACAAGGTGGCTGGTCCTGTGGGCGAGTCGCTCATCATGACGGCCATCGGCTTGGCTGTGGCAGTGCCTGCGGTGTTGGGCTACAACTGGCTGGTGCGCCGCAACAAGGTGGCCATGGAAGAAGTACACGCCTTTGGCGCTGACTTGCATGCGGTGCTGTTGGGTTCTGCCGAATCAGGCTCGGCGCAAAAGTAAACCATGGCCATGCACCTAGGCCCCAGTGAGGGCGACGATGATTTGCTAACAACCATCAACACCACACCCTTGGTGGACGTGATGCTGGTGTTGCTCATCATCTTTCTCATCACCATTCCGGTGGTGACCACATCGGTGAAAGTGGAACTGCCGCACGAGGTGCAACAACCACGCGAGACAAAACCCGACAACATCATTCTGTCGATCAACGCACAAGGCCAAGCGTATTTGTATGACGCGCCCGTGCGCAGCAACGCCGCCCTCATCAAGCAGCTGCAAACCTTTGCCGAGAAAACACCGCAGCCCGAAGTGCAAATTCGCGGTGACGCCAAAACTGACTTTGAAGCGGTCGGCCGTGTGCTCTATGCCGTACAAGTGGCGGGTTTGACCAAGGTGCGGTTTGTCACCGACCCACAAGGGAAATAAGCATGGCCATGACCCTGCAAACTCAAGACGAACCCGACGTGATGATGGACATCAACACCACGCCGCTGATCGACGTGATGTTGGTGCTACTCATCATGCTCATCATCACCATCCCCGTGCAGCTGCATTCGGTGAACATGGACATGCCGCAGAGTGCAAGCCCGCAGCAAAAGAAACCTAATGTGGTTCGCATAGAGGTGGACGCACGCAGCGTGGTCAACTGGAACGGCAAGCCTTTGGCTGATCGCGCGGCACTCGACACCTTGCTGCGAGAAGTCAAAGCACAAGAGCCACAACCCGAGCTTCACATCAAAGCGCAAGGCAAAGCCAAGTACGAAGCCGTGGCAGGTGTGTTGGCCAGCGCCCAACGCCAGGGCCTGACCAAAATTGGCATTGTGGGAACCGAGCAATTCGCGGCGCCTTAACCTCGGGTAACTACTCAGACCATGGCCCTCGTGTAGCCATGGTGACTCACAGGCTCGCCAGCTGTCGATAGGATGCCGCCATCCAATCCAGCAGGAGCGTTGCATGGTTCAGTTCACACTCAACGGACAAACCGTTCGCAGTACCGCACACAACAGCACACCACTTTTAAATGTGCTGGCCAATGATTTGCAAATCAACGGCGCAAAATTTGGATGCGGTAAAGCACAGTGCAGCGCATGCCTGGTGATGGTGGATGGCAACCCCATCAAGTCCTGCGTTGCGCCCGTGTCAGCCGTCGCGGGGCGCACCGTCACCACACTCGCAGGCATGAAAGAAGGCGACAAGCCCAGCCGTTTGCAACAAGCGTTCATCGATGAGCAAGCCGCCCAATGCGGTTACTGCACATCCGGCATGGTCATTCAAGCGCAAGCCTTGCTCGATAGAAACCCAAACCCCACAGATGCCGAGATACGCGTTGCACTGGATGGCAACTGGTGCCGATGTGGCGCACACAACCGAATCGTTCGTGCCGTGCTACGTGCTGCGAAGGGGGCTTGATCATGCCAAATCAATTGCCAACAACACGTCGTAGTTTTTTAAAAACCACCGGTTACCTCTCTTTGGCATTTGCCATTCCACTCGAGAGCGCCTTGTCGCAAGCTGCGAATGCCAAACCTCGTTTACCCGGCGATCTACAAAACAACCGCAAACTCAGTGCTTGGCTTCGTATGAATGCCAACCAAACGGTCACGCTATTGGTTGGCAAGGTCGAATTAGGGCAAGGCATTCTGACAGCGGTCTCCCAAGTTTGTGCCGATGAGTTGGACATCGACTTCCAGCGAGTTCAAGTCATTTCAGGTGACACCGCTCTGGTGCCCAACGAAGGCGTCACTGCTGGCTCGTTTTCGATGCCTTACTGTGCGACCGCTGTGCAATACGCCTCCGCAGAAGTACGGTCCATCTTGCTAGAACTTGCGGCAGAAAAACTCAATCAACCTGTCGCCAGTTTGTCCGTGCAAGACGGCATGATTTTGGGTAGTAACGGCACCCGGATTGCCTATTGGGACTTGGTCTTAGGTGAATCGCTGAACCGTGAAGCCACGGGCTTAGTCAAACCCAAACTGCCCCACCAGCACCGTTACATCGGTCAATCTGTGCATCGCATCGACTTGACCCCTAAAATTCTGGGTGAAGCCAAATTTGTCCAAGAACATCGCCCAACAGGTCTGTTGTTTGGCCACTTGGTCCGCCCGCCCACGTATGCCGCAAAACTGCTATCCGCCAACGTTGCGAGCGTGCAAAAAATGCCAGGCGTCGTCAAAGTTGTGCGCAATGGCAGCTTCTTAGGCGTGATCGCGAAACGTGAAGAACAAGCACTTGCCGCGGCCAATGCTTTGAACGCCTCAGCCAAATGGGAGGTCGAGAAAAAACTGCCCACGCATGAGGGTATTTTTGATTGGCTGCGCACCACAAAACCAAACCGTGTCATTGAAACCAAAATACAACCACGGCTGAGTGCCGAAGTCTCTGTCAAAACGATCGAAGCCACCTACTATCGGCCGTATCACATGCATGCCTCGATTGGCACATCAGCCGCCATTGCAACACTGGGTGCCGATGGGGTGATGTTGATTCAAACCCACAGTCAATCGGTGTTTGAAACAGGCATCGCCATCGCCAAGATGTTGGGTTTAGAGCCCAGTAAGGTTCGTTGCCAACACATGCAAGGCGCAGGTTGTTATGGTCACAACATGGCCGACGACGCCGCAGCAGATGCCGCCTTGCTCGCCATGGCCGTGCCCGGTCAACCCGTGCGGTTGCAATACACACGCGAGCAAGAGCACAAATGGGAGCCCTATGGCTCGGCCATGGTGATTCAAACCAAAGCGGGTGTCGATGCGGCAGGCAATGTGCTGGATTGGGATTTACAAATTTGGTCCACCCCCCATGGGACACGACCTGGTGGCGAACCAGGCAATCTGGTCTCGGCTCGCTATCTAGAAAAACCATTTGCACAACCTACACCCACCAACGGTGGACCGCCTAACTATGCCGCTGATCGCAACGGCATCGCCTTGTATGACTTTGCAGGACACCAGGTGCTGACGCACTTCATCACCGACATGCCGGTGCGTGTGTCCTCGACCCGAGGCTTGGGTGCCTATGCCAATGTGTTTGCCATTGAATCCTTCATGGATGAATTGGCGTTAGCCGCTAACGTAGACCCGCTCACTTACCGCTTGCGCTTTTTAAAAGACGAACGCGCACGCGATGTGTTGCAAAAAGCAGCAGATAAGTTTGGCTGGAACAGTTGGAAGAAAACACCCAATCGCGGACGGGGCATTGGCTTTGCGCGTTACAAAAACATTGCAGGCTACTGTGCCGTGGCCATGGAGGTAGAAGTCAATCCACGCAATGGCCGTATTCGGGTCATCAGGGCTGTGGCTGCTGCGGATTCGGGGCATATCGTCAACCCCGATGGCGTGAGCAATCAAATTGAAGGCGGACTGATTCAATCTCTCAGTTGGTCCCTCAAAGAAGAGGTGAAGTTTGACGACACGCAAATTTTGTCCACCGACTGGAGCAGTTACCCCATCCTCACCTTCTCAGAAATTCCACCCGTGGATGTGGTGCTGGTCAATCGTCCAGGCACGCCTTTCTTGGGTACAGGCGAAGCATCGCAAGGGCCAACCAGCGCGGCACTGGCCAACGCGGTGTTTGACGCAACCGGCGTGCGCTTTCGTCGACTCCCCCTCACACCCGAACGTGTCAAACAAGGCTTAGATAAAAAAGGGACCGCATGAAGCTACTGAAAATCCTAGGCCTACTCGCCTTATGCGTGGCTGCTTGGCCCAGCATGGCACAAACCAACACGAGCCGCGACTATCCCAATCACCCCATCAAAATGGTCATCCCCTACGCTGCGGGCGGGCCCATGGATTTCATTGGCCGCACGCTTGGCCCACGTTTGGCGCAGAGTTTGGGCCAACCCTTGGTGATTGACAACCGCGCCGGTGCGGGTGGTGCGATTGGAACCGATGTCGTTGCCAAATCTGCACCCGATGGCTACACACTGCTCAATACCTCGTCTAGCCATGCCAGCTTGCCTGTGGTGTCAGCCAGTCTGCCTTATGACCCCATCAAAGATTTCACGCCCATCACCCTGGTGGCTAACAGCGTAGGCTTTGTGGTGGCGGCCCGTCCTGACTTGCCGGTGAAAAACCTGAAAGAGTTGCTCGCAGACGCCAAAGCCAATCCGGGCAAGTACACGTTTGGCTCTGGTGGTGTCGGCAATGTGATGCACTTTGCAGGCGAGTTCTTAAGTACCAGCGCCGATGTGAAGATGACCCATGTGCCGTTCAAAGGGGTGAGTCAATCGCTCAACGATTTGGTGGCAGGTCGTATCGACTTTGTCATTGGCGCCCCCACCGCCGTGCTGCCCTTGGTCAAAGCGGGCAAGCTCAAAGCCTTGGCCATCACAGCTCGCAAACGCTGGAGTGAATTGCCAGACGTGCCCACCATCGACGAAGCGGCAGTGAAGGGCTTTGTCTACACACCTTGGTATGGTTTTTGGTTCCCTGCAGGTGTGCCCGCCGAGCATGTCACACGCATGCGTAACGAAGTCAACAAACTGCTAGAAGACCCGGACATCAAACGCGCGTTTGCAGAACAAGGGTTTGCCACGGTGGGCTCAAGCTCTGCGGAGTTCAGCAAAGTCATCGTCGACGAAATTGCCATGAATAAAAAGTTGGCAACCCGCGTGGACTTCACGCAATAAAAATTCCATCAGGAGGTTTTGATGTTTCACACCACGTCTGACAGTTCTTGCAACCACTGTCAACCCCGTCGCCGTTTTTTAACGGGCTTGCTCACGGCCACCGCCGCCACCGTACTGCCATCGTGCGCCACAAGCTCGAAAAATGCCCCCTTACCTGCCGAAGCCAAACGCGCCTTGGTCGACGTGCATCACCATGTGTGGGCCCCTGCATTTTTGAAAGAACTGGAGTCGCGCAAATTGGCGGAGCCCCCGGCACGCAACTGGTCACTCAACAAAACCATGGACGACATGGCTAAAGCGGGCGTGACCTACACCCTCACCTCGCCCACCACTCCCGCGGCAGGCTTTGGCGATGCAGCCACCATGCGCAGCATGGCACGCATCAGCAACGAATACGGCGCT
>CANFZT010000083.1 GCA_947451565.1 Comamonadaceae bacterium
AACCTCTAGAAGCAAGCGGATTGGGCGAACATTTGGAATGCAGTCCTTGCGGTGAGGTGGCGAGTCGTGCGCTTGTGTCACGGTTAGCCGGGTCCGGAGGTGCTGCTGTCGCACTTGCTAAGTGTGGATTATACCCAAAATGGCAGCTCTGATTGCGCCGCCAGCGCGTCAGTCTTGGCTTTCGACCAGTTTTTGTGGGATGAGCCCCAGCTGTTTGCGCCGCTCAAACAGGGCTTTGTAGCGCTGCATGGCTGTGGGATCTGCGGCGGCCTCGGCAATGGCTTCTTTCATTTGCGCGTCTAGGCTTTCAAACAAAATTTTGTTCAAGATGCCGCGCAGCTCTAAGCCTGCTTCGCGCTTTTGCACTTCGGGTGAGAGGCTTTCGGGCATGGGCTTGCCTTCGTCGTCCAGTAAAGGCGTGAAGGCGGTGGACATGACACGCAGAGCCAAGTCCTCTGACTCGTGTTCGCGCAGGCCTTCACGCAGTGCCCCCCAAGTTTGGTTGCCGTGTTCGTGGTGTTGGTGGTCTAGCCACACGAATAATGGGCCATGGGGCGGTGCCAGCTCGCACAAGAGGTTGTGGTCTTCGGTGGACAGGTCTTCCCAAATCTCCATGTGCGACAGCAGCACGCGTGCTGCATGATCTGCGCGACCTTGGGGAATAAGGCGTGTGCCACGTTTCCAATTTTTTGGCGCGTATGTTTCACGCGATTTGAATTTGGATGATTTTTTAAACTCACCCGTGCGTGCGGCAATAACAGCGGGGGGCGCTGGTAACCACAGGTCTTGCAGCTCGTGGTTGCCGAGGTCAGCTAGTTCAGCAATTTCGCTGAGCAACTGGCGCTTGAGCGCCCCATCGGGCAAGGCCATCCACATCGGCTTGGCATTGCTGGCCATGTGGGCGCGGCCTTCGGCGGTGTGCAAGTCGCAGCCCTCGCGCGCCACTTCAATCAGGAAGCGGCTCAAGGGCATGGCTTCGGTCACGCAGTGGGCGAAGGCTTCTTTGCCAAACTCGCGGATGTAGCTGTCGGGGTCATGCTCTTGCGGCAAGAACAAAAACTTCACGCTGCGCACATCGGTGGCGTAGGGGAGTGCACCATCCAACGCCTTGCGTGCGGCGCGTCGGCCTGCACCGTCACCGTCAAAGCTGAACACCACGTTGTCGGTGAAGCGAAACAACTTTTGCACATGGTCGGTGGTGCAGGCTGTGCCCAAGGTGGCTACCGCATTGGGAAAGCCCAACTGTGCCAAGGCCACCACGTCCATGTAGCCCTCGGTTACCAGCACATAGCCTGCGTCACGCAGCGCGTTGCGGGCTTCAAACAAACCATATAACTCACGGCCTTTGCTGAACACAGGTGTTTCGGGGGAGTTGAGGTACTTGGGTGTCCCTTCGCCCAGCACGCGGCCCCCAAAACCAATGCACTCGCCTTTGACGTTGCGGATGGGGAACATCACGCGGTCGCGGAAGCGGTCGTAGCGTTTTTCTTCTTCGCCATCTTCTTGGTTGACGATGACCAAGCCGCTTTCAGCCAACAACGGGTCTTGGTAGTCGGGGAATACGCTGGCCAAGCTGCGCCAGCCTTCGGGCGCGTAGCCCAAGCCGAACTGTTTGGCAATTTCACCGCTCAGGCCCCGGCCTTTCAAATATTCAATGGCTTTGTGTGAGTTGCGCAAATGTTTGCGGAATGATTCGCCTGCTTTTTCCAGCACGTCGGTGAGTGTGGCTTGCTTCTGGCGTTGTTGCGCCGCACGCTCGCGGTCTTGCGGCGAGGCATCGTCTTCGGGCACTTGCATGCCGATGTTTTGTGCCAAGTCTTTGACGGCTTCGACGAAAGTCATGCCCGCATGCTCCATCAAGAAGCCAATGGCATTGCCGTTTTTGCCGCAACCAAAGCAATGAAAAAACTGCTTGGCAGGGCTCACCGAAAACGACGGTGACTTCTCGCCGTGGAAGGGACACAACCCCATGAAGTTGGCCCCGCCCTTTTTGAGCTGCACATAGCGACCCACCACCTCGACCACGTCAACGCGGGCGAGGAGTTCTCTGATGAAGTGCTGGGGGATGGCCATGTGAGGGAAAAGCGAGAGAAGACAGATTCTAGGCAGGCACTCCCGCCTTTCCCACTTGGCTTGTTCTTTATTTCGGTGCTAAACGAATCGCGCCGTCCAAGCGGATGACCTCGCCATTGAGCAAATCGTTTTCAAAAATGTGCAAGGCCAGTTTGGCGTAGTCCTGTGGGGTGCCCAAGCGCGAAGGGAAGGGCACGCCAGCGGCCAGCGCGTCTTGTACTTCTTGGGGCATGCCAAACAGCATGGGCGTGCCCATGATGCCGGGGGCGATGGTCATGTTGCGAATGCCGTTGCGGGCCAGGTCGCGGGCAATGGGCAGGGTCATGCCCACGATGCCGCCTTTGGAGGCGCTGTAAGCAGCTTGGCCGATTTGGCCATCGTAGGCGGCCACAGAGGCGGTCGAGATCAACACACCGCGCTCGCCGGTGGCTTCGGGCTCGTTGTGGCACATGGCTTCAGAGGCCAAGCGAATCATGTTGAAGCTACCCACCAAGTTGATGGTGATGGTGCGGGTGAAGCTACTCAAAGCATGCGCGCCGTTTTTGCCTACGGTTTTTTCTGCAGGGGCGACGCCCGCGCAGTTGACCAAGCCCATGAGTTTGCCCAGTGACACGGCTTTGGCCACCACGGCTTGGCCGTCTGCTTCGTTGCTCACATCGCATTTCACGAAGGCGCCGCTAATGTCTTTGGCCACGGCTTCGCCCTTGTCGGCTTGCATGTCCGCAATCACCACGTTGCCGCCTTTGGCTGCCAATGCGCGTGCGGTGCCTTCGCCTAAGCCCGATGCGCCGCCAGTAACGATGAAAACTTTGCCTTTGATGTCCATGAGGTGCTCCCGTGTGCGTTGTGAGGTTTGTTTACGTTTACGTAAACGTCAATTATGCGGGATGGCAGGGGCTTGTGATAGGTATCTAGGACAATCCCTAGTGAGAGATTGATTTTTTGAGGTTTTTGCATGAATTCGCGTTTGTTATCCGCGCCATCCAGTTTGCGTTGCTGGTTGTTGGCTTTGAGTTTGGTTGCCTTGACGGCTTGCACGTCGCATGGCCCTTTGGCTCCTCTGGATGGCAGTCAGTCAGAACCCCCCTTGGCCAAGCGTGTGCCAAAGTTTGGTTTGGCTTTGGGCGGTGGCGCTGCACGCGGCTTTGCGCATGTGGGCGTCATTCAGGTTCTGGAAGAGGCGGGTATCAAGCCTGATTTGGTGGTGGGCACATCTGCAGGGAGTTTGGTGGCGGCTTTTTACGCCAGTGGCAAAAACGGCGCACAGTTACAAAAAACAGCTGAGACGATGGAAGAAGCCACCATCACGGATTGGACCGTACCTTTGTTGGGGCGCGGCATGATGCGAGGTGATGGCTTGGCACGGTACGTGAATAAGCAAACCGGTGGCCGACGTATCGAAGAGCTCAAGATGCCTCTAGGTATTGTGGCCACTGACTTGCGCACCGGCGATGGTGTGCTGTTCCAACGTGGGGATTTAGGCACGGCTGTGCGTGCCTCGAGTGCTGTGCCTGCTGTGTTTGAACCGGTGCGCATTGGTAACCGAGAGTTTGTCGACGGTGGCTTGGCTTCCCCCGTCCCCGTGCGCTATGCACGTCAAATGGGGGCTGAGTATGTTTTGGCGATTGACATTTCCAGCCCACCCGAAACAGGCAAGACGGGCGATATGTTTGACATCTTGATGCAGACCTTCACCATCATGGGCAAAAGCATCAATAACTTCGAATTGCGCGAAGCAGATTTAGTGGTTCGCCCCGCCTTGGGCAATGTAGGCAGCGCTGAGTTCAGCGCACGCCGTCGTTCTATTGAAGCGGGCCGCGCTGCGATGATGCAAGCATTGCCCAAACTCAAACTCGCTTTGGCTGTTCCCTAACGGACTGGTTTTCATCTGCCAAGCGGGCAAAAAAAAGGGGCCCACCTTGCGGTGAGCCCTTGAAGAGATTCCTGCACCCCGAGGTGACGAAGAATCCGAGGAGACAATCGTTACGAATTAACGCTTCTTGGCAACGCTCTTAGAAGCTTTCACCGCTGTTTCAGTGGCTGTTTGGATGTGTGATTCGGCCATGTCAGCAGCTTGCTTGACGGCTTTTTGCACAGATTCCACGGCCGTATTGCTGGCCGTCACAGCTTGTTTGAAGAAAGCCACAGCTTGTTCAGAGCCAGCAGGTGCATTTTTCAAAGCAGATTCGATGTAAGCCTGAACAGCTTGTTGGCCTTCAGCCGCTTTGCCTTCGAGGCCTTTGGTCAAGTCAGAGCCAGTGCTAGAAGCGATGTCATAGATGTGGCGGCTATAAGCAGCAGACTTCTCAGCCAAAGGCTGCAAGAAGCTGGTTTGCAAAGCGATCAACTCTTGTGCGTCTTTCACGCCCATCACGGCTTTGGCGTGAGCAGCAGATTCGGCCAAGGCAGCACGGCCAGCAGTCAGGTTGAGTTCAACCATTTTTTCAACGCCAGCGAAGGCCTTGTTTGACAAACCAAACAGGTTGTCGAGGTTGGCTTTGTTGGTCGCGGCGATTTGTTCAACGTTGATCATGGTGATACTCCAAAAGTTAAGTGATCTTGCAAAAAATGTTGCAGTGCAGCATTGGTATGAAGTTTAGGGTTATCCCGGGGCTTTGCAAGAGGGTTTAGGGCTCTGGGGACCTGTTTAGAGGTGGCGTTCTAAAACCTAAGGTTTTTGCAGATTGGTGACAATACAGCCTTATTTGATGCGGTTTCCAAGGGCTATGCGCGCTTTTTATTCAGACCAATTTGTGTTGCCCTTGCCGCCAGGCCACCGTTTTCCCATGGCGAAGTACCGCCTGCTGCGTGAGCGTTTGCGGGCGGACGTGCCCGAGGTTGAGCTGGCGCCTGCTGAACCTGCCAGTGATGGTGAGCTGGCTTTGGTGCATACACCCTGCTATATCCAGTCGGTAGTCCAGGGCACGTTGACCGATGCGCAACAAAAAGAAATTGGCTTTCCTTGGACCCCTGCAATGGTCGAGCGTTCACGACGATCGGCGGGTGCTACCGTTATGGCTGCAAGGACGGCGCTCTTTGGGGGCGAGGGCGTGTCTGCCAACCTCGCAGGCGGCACACACCATGCCTATGCCGATAAAGGCAGTGGTTTTTGTGTGTTCAACGATGCGGCCGTGGCCACGCGCCTGATGCAGGCCGAGTGGGGGCGTCGTCACAAGCAGCCCCTGAAAGTGGCCATCATCGACTTGGATGTCCACCAAGGCAACGGCACCGCACGAATCTTTGAGAGGGATGAGCAAGTTTTTACCTTGTCCGTGCATGGCGCGCGCAATTTTCCGTTCGCTAAAGAGCGCAGCGACTTGGATGTGGATTTGCCCGATGGCTGCGACGATGCCGCTTACTTAGAAGCGTTGGAACAAGCCTTGGCTGAGCTAGACGCCCGCTTTACCCCCGGTTTGGTGATTTACCTCGCGGGCGCTGATCCCCACGAGGGGGATCGCTTGGGACGCCTCAGCCTGAGTTTTGATGGCTTAGAGGCGCGCGACCGCCGGGTGTTCGACTGGGCTTGGTCCAAACGCATTCCCTTGGCCTTTTCAATGGCAGGCGGTTACGGCCATCAAATGGCTGATACGGTCCAGGTGCAAGTCAATACCTACCGTGTCGCCTATGCGTACTGGCGACGCTGGCAAAATCTGTCTAAATAACTAGGAGACGCACCGATATGACCAATCCGACGAATGTGGCTGTAGTCGACCACGCCATCACCTCACGCATGTCTGCACGGGCCTTCACACAGCAAGCTGTATCGCGTGAACTCATCACGGAAATCTTGCAGGTGGCAAGCCGTGCTCCCTCGGGCACCAACACCCAGCCCTGGAAGGTGTACGTGTTGCAAGGCTTGACACGCGATGCCTTGGTTGACAAAGTGTGCGCCGCACACGAAGCCATGCGCGCCAACCCCGAAGTGGCCAAACAGTACACCGAGCAGTACGACTATTACCCCACACAGTGGGTCAGCCCCTACATCGACCGCCGCCGTGAAAACGGCTGGAGCTTGTATGGTTTGCTGGGCATCGGCAAAGCCGACAAAGACCGCATGCACGAGCAGCAGCAACGCAACTTCAAGTTTTTTGACGCACCTGTGGGCTTGATGTTCACCATCGACCCCATCATGGGGCGCGGCTCTTTGCTCGACTACGGCATGTTCATTCAAAACATCATGATCGCAGCGCGTGCGCGTGGTCTGCACACTTGCCCGCAAGCGGCATGGAATGGCTTTCACAGCATCATCCTGCCGCACATCGGTGCAGGCGAGGGGGAAATGATGGTGTGCGGTATGGCGCTGGGCTATGCCGATGCGGGCGACAAAGTCAACACGCTGGTCACGCCACGTGTGCCGGTGGATGAATTCACCCATTGGGTGGCCTGAGTTTTTACAGTTAGTTTGCGATGATCATCACCAGCCTGCTCGATACCGACCTTTACAAATTCACCATGATGCAGGCTGTGCTGCATCAGTTTCCGAGTGCGCAGGTGTCGTACAAGTTCAAGTGCCGCAACCCCGGTGTGGCGCTGGCGCCCTATGTGCAAGAAATTCGTGACGAAATTCGCTCGTTGTGCAGCTTGCAGTTTCAAGATGCTGAGTTGGCTTGGTTGCGCAGTTTGCGTTTCATTAAAAGTGATTTTGTCGATTTCTTGGGGCTGTTTCGCCTCAACGAAAAATACATTCAAGTGAATGCGCTCTCGAATGGTGAGATTGACATCAGCATCCAAGGCCCTTGGTTGCACACCATCTTGTTTGAGATCCCTGTGTTGGCCATTGTCAACGAGGTGTACTTTCGCAACACGCAAAAAGTGCCCGATTTCATGGAAGGGCGCAAGCGCCTGGATCAAAAAATTCAAGCCTTGCATGCCGAGCGTTTGAGTGATTTGAAAATTGCTGACTACGGCACACGCCGCCGCTTTTCAAAAGCGTGGCATGAAGAAATTTTGCGAGTGTTGATTTCTCGATTGGGTACGGGGTCTGAAGGGCAATTTGCCGGTACCAGTAATGCTTTGTTTGCCATGAAGCTTGGCCTCACGCCCTTGGGCACCATGGCCCACGAATACTTGCAAGCCTGCCAAGCCTTGGGTCCACGCTTGCGTGACAGCCAGGTGTTTGGCTTCGAAACGTGGGCGCGTGAATACCGTGGCGACTTAGGCATCGCGTTGAGCGATGTGTACGGCATTGAGCCGTTCTTACGCGATTTCGATATGTACTTTTGCAAACTGTTCGATGGCGCGCGTCACGACAGTGGCGACCCCTTCACTTGGGGGGAACGCATGATTGAGCATTACCGCAGCAACCGCGTAGACCCCATGACTAAGACCTTGATTTTTTCGGATGGCCTCACCATCGAAAAAATTATTGCGCTGTACCAACAATTCCGTGGCCGCTGCCAACTTGCGTTTGGCATTGGCACCAACTTGACCAATGACCTTGGCTACGAGCCTTTGCAAATCGTCATCAAGATGACGCAATGCAACGGACAACCCGTGGCCAAACTGTCGGACACCCCGTCTAAAAATATGTGTGACGACGAAAAGTATTTGGCCTACCTGCGCCAAGTGTTTGACATTGCGCAACCCGCTTAAAAAGTAGCGCTATGTTGACTGCTTTGGTTGTTATTTTTGTATTGGTCTATGCGGCCATCGCCTTTGAGCACGCCATCCAAATCAACAAATCAGCATCTGCCTTGGTCGGGGCTGGCTTGTTGTGGACGATCTATGCGGTCAATATGGGAGACGCACATTTGGTGGGAGAGCACTTGAGCGAATCACTCATCAGTACGGCACAAATCGTGTTCTTTTTGATGGGCGCGATGGCCATTGTTGAGGTGGTAGATGCGCACAACGGTTTTGAAGTGATCACCTCACGCATCAAAACTACCCAGTTGTCGAGCTTGATGTGGTTGGTAGGTTTTGTGACTTTCTTTTTGAGTGCCATCTTGGACAACTTGACCACCACGATCGTGATGGTGTCTTTAATGAAGAAGTTGCTCGAGAAGCGTGATGATCGTTTGTTCTTTGCCGGCATCATCATCATTGCGGCGAATGCGGGTGGTGCGTGGTCTCCCATCGGCGACGTGACGACAACCATGTTGTGGATTGGGGGACAAATCACTGCCTTAGAAATCATCAAGGGTTTGTTTTTGCCGTCACTGGTGAACGTGTTGGTGCCTTTGTTTGTGACCAGCTTCTTGTTGAAAGGGCGAGCTGTCGTATCACCTGTGGCCTCTATGGTGGAGTCGTCTTCGCATGTCACTACGGCATTTGAACGCAGCCTGATGTTCTTTTTGGGCTTGGGTATTTTGGTTGCTGTGCCCGCTTTCAAGACATGGACAAATTTGCCACCCTTCATGGGTGTGCTGTTTGGCTTAGGTATCTTGTGGTTGGTTGGTGATTTGGTCCATCGTCAAAAAGACGAGGACGACAAAGCGCATTTGTCACTCACGCATGCGCTCACTCGGATCGACATGCCCTCGATTGTTTTCTTTGTTGGAATCTTGTTGTCGGTGGCAACGCTAGAGCACACACACATTCTGTCGGATTTGGCGGCTTGGCTCGATCAAACAGTGGGGCGCCAAGATGTGATCGTGATGATCATTGGTGTGGTCAGTGCCATTGTCGACAACGTACCTCTGGTCGCCGCATCTATGGGGATGTATAGCTTGACGCAACATCCCAGTGATAGTTTCTTGTGGGAGTTCTTGGCTTATTGCGCAGGCACAGGGGGTTCGATCTTGATCATCGGCTCTGCCGCAGGCGTTGCCGCCATGGGCTTGGAGCGTATTGATTTCATTTGGTACGTTAAAAAAATCAGTGGACTAGCTTTGATCGGCTACTTTTCTGGTGCTCTGTTTTACATCGCTGAGTACGCGCTCACGCATTAACTGAAAGT
>CANFZT010000084.1 GCA_947451565.1 Comamonadaceae bacterium
ACTACGGTGACCCCATCTTGCGTGACAAGTACAACAGCGAAGTGGACAACGCCGAGCGCGGCGCTGATCGCGTCACGCATGAGTGCAATGTGGCCATCCACAAAACCTTCATCACGCCGATTGACCGTGAGCAAATTCACTCCTTGATCAACACCATGGACGACGTCGCTGACTTGATTCAAGACACTGCCGAAACCATGGCCTTGTATGACGTGCGAACCATGAACGAAGAGATCGTGCGTTTGACCGATCTGAGCGTCAAGTGCTGCGAGCGCTTGCGCGATGCCGTGTATTTGTTGGAAAAAATTTCCGACCACGCCACGGCTGAAGCGGCTTTGAAAACGTGTGAAGAAATCGACAAGCTCGAATCAGACGCTGACCGCGTGATGCGCAGCGCTATGAGCAAGTTGTTCCGCGAAGAGCCTGATGTGCGTGAAGTGCTCAAACTCAAAGCGATCTACCAATTGTTGGAAACCATCACTGACAAGTGCGAAGACGTGGCCAACTTGATCGAGGGCATCGTCCTCGAGAACTCTTAATCACGAGCCCCGTATGGAAACCGTACAAACCGCCTTTTGGGTGGTCGCTCTGCTGGTTGTGTTGGCCTTGATGTTTGACTTCATGAATGGCTTTCACGATGCCGCGAACTCCATTGCCACAGTGGTCTCCACCGGTGTGTTGAAACCCGCCCAGGCGGTGTTGTTTGCGGCCTTTTTTAACTTTGTCGCAATTTTTATTTTCCACCTCAGTGTGGCGGCTACTGTGGGCAAAGGCATTGTGCAACCCGGTATCGTGGACACCCATGTGGTGTTTGGCGCCTTGTTGGGTGCCATCACTTGGAACGTCATTACTTGGTACTACGGCATCCCTAGTAGTTCTTCGCATGCCTTGATTGGCGGCATTTCAGGTGCAGTGATTGCCAAGGCCGGTACAAGCGCCTTGGTGGCTTCTGGTATTTTGAAAACTGTGGCGTTTATTTTCGTGTCACCTTTGCTCGGCTTTACGCTGGGTTCGCTGATGATGGTGGCTGTGGCTTGGATTTTCCGAAGCTTTCGTCCTTCGCGCGTGGACAAGTGGTTCCGTCGTTTGCAACTGATTTCTGCTGGCGCCTATAGCTTGGGTCATGGCGGTAACGACGCGCAAAAAACGATTGGCATCATTTGGATGTTGTTGTTGGCCACAGGGTATGCCTCATCGGAAGACAAGTCGCCACCAAGCTGGACCATCGTGAGTTGCTACATGGCGATTGGCTTGGGCACCATGTTTGGTGGTTGGCGCATTGTTAAAACCATGGGCCAAAAAATCACCAAACTCAAGCCTGTGGGCGGTTTTTGTGCTGAAACCGGCGGTGCCATGACATTGTTTTTGGCAACGGCTTTGGGTATTCCTGTGTCGACCACGCACACCATCACGGGTGCCATCGTGGGTGTGGGCTCTACGCAGCGCGCCAGTGCGGTGCGCTGGGGTGTCGCAGGCGGCATTGTGTGGGCGTGGATTTTGACCATCCCTGCCAGCGCCTTTGTCGCAGGCGTGGCGTATTGGATCAGCCTACAGCTTTTCTGATTATTCAGACAACTTTCGCGCCTCTTCGATTTGGTATTCGAAGTAGCGCTGAAAGCTGAACACGATGCTTGACATGAGCACCGTGGTGCCAATCAACAAGGCAAAAGCCACCGCACCGATGGTTAACCAATTGGTTTGACCTTCCGGTGCGTCGCTGTTTTCGGGGCCGTTGAAACGGGCATTCCAGGCTTGCGGTGTCATCAGCCCATAAACGATGGCGTTCAAGGCGCAGGCCGCAAATGTGAAGCCTGCAATAGGGATGAGCCACCAGCTCAACACATCGTCTAAGCCGTATGCCTGTACGCGCTCAATGCCGTAGAAGCCCAAGGCCGTGGGGATAGGCAGCAGCCAACCAAGCGTGTCCCACAGACCAAACAGGTAAAAGCGGTGAAGCCCAAAAGGCCCGCCCAAGAAGGCCAACCAGGCCGCGATGGTTTTGTTTTTCATAGCTTGAGTGTAGAGCGCTATAATGGAGAGCTTTTCAGCGTGTCGCAGGCCGGGTGGCTTAGCGCGTGTCTCAAACGTTGAAAAAATTTCCACCCGAAGGATTCATCATGGTCGTCATCCGACTTTCACGCGGCGGTTCTAAAGCCCGTCCGTTTTTTAACATTGTTGTAGCCGACAAGCGCGATCGTCGCGACGGCCGCTTCATCGAGCGCATTGGTTTTTACAACCCAATCGCCAAAGGCCAAGCCGAAACCTTGCGCGTTGCACAAGACCGTTTGACACATTGGACCAGCGTGGGCGCTCAATGCTCTCCTACCGTGATCCGTTTGATCAAACAAGCGGCTAAAACAACTGCGGCTTAATTGCACAAAGGCATTGCAATGACGCTGGACCTTGAGTCCGCAGAACTTCCTGCGGACGCCATCGAAGTCGGGCGCATTGCAGATGCTTGGGGCATCAAAGGCTGGTTCAAGGTCTTGCCCTATAGCGCTTCTCCGGAAGCGCTTTTTTCTTCCAAGCGTTGGTTTTTACAACCCGCTGAACGAGGTGCCAAAACATTTGCTGGTACCGTGCTTCTGAAAGTCAAAGAAGCTAAAGAACACTCTGATTCTGTGGTGGCCACCTCGGCCGAAGTGCCAGACCGCAACGCCGCAGAACTGCTCAAAGGCGCACGCATTTTTGTCTCGCGTGCCAGCTTTCCTACCCCCGAAACCGACGAGTACTACTGGGTCGATCTGATTGGCCTCGAGGTGGTGAATCGCGAAGGTGTGGCCTTGGGGGCTGTCCGTGAGTTGCTGCATACGGGTCCACAAACCGTGTTAGTGCTTGCTTACGAGGAAGAAGCTAAAGCCAAAGAGCGCATGATTCCTTTCGTGTCTGCCTACATCGACACCGTCGATTTGGCTGGGCGCCGCATCACTGCCGATTGGCAACCCGATTACTGATGTGATCTGCCCAAGGCCTCGCCGTGCGCTTTGACATCATTACCCTGTTCCCAGAGCTGTTTGAGCCATTTCTCAAAATCGGCATCACACGACGCGCCTACGAAACCGGTTTGGTGGATGTGCACTTGTGGAACCCCCGCGATTACGCCGAAGGCAACTACCGCCGTGTGGACGACCGCCCGTTTGGTGGGGGCCCTGGCATGGTCATGATGGTCGAGCCCTTGACTGCTTGCTTGTCAGCGATTCGTGCCGACCGAGTTCAAGGTCGCGAGATTGCCCCGTTGGTGTTGTTTTCGCCCATTGGCGAAACTTTGCGCCACGCCGCAGTGCAGCATTGGTCTGATAGCCAAGGCGCCGTGCTGTTGTGTGGTCGCTATGAGGGCATTGACCAGCGGTTCATCGACACCCATGTGGATATGCAAATCAGCGTGGGCGACTTTGTGTTGTCCGGTGGCGAGTTGGCCGCTATGACTTTGTTGGACGCCGTGGCCCGTTTGCAGCCTGGCGTGCTCAACGACGAAGGCAGTCACCAGCTGGACAGTTTTAACCCTGCCTTAGATGGGCTGCTCGATTGCCCGCATTACACCCGCCCAGAGCAATGGGAAGGGCAGGGCGTGCCTGCTGTGCTGGTGTCTGGCCACCACCTCAAGATCGAGCGCTGGCGCCGTGACCAGCGTTTACTGTTGACCGCCCGCCTACGCCCAGAGTTGATTGAAGCCGCCCGGGCCGCAGCCAAGCTAAGCGCGCAGGATGAAGCTGTTTTAGAGGCTCAAAACTCGCTATAATGGTTAGCTTTTCGATCCTCTGGTCGGCCGCTTTCGACACTGCGTTCTAAATTTGGACGTTGCGTTTCAAGGCCTTTTGTGTAGCGCGATCAAGATCTTTTAGAGGAAAACATGAACCTGATCCAAACTCTCGAGGCAGAAGAAATTGCTCGTCTCGGCAAAACAATTCCCGAGTTCGCACCTGGCGACACAGTCATTGTGAGCGTCAACGTGGTTGAAGGTACACGCAAGCGTGTGCAGGCCTACGAAGGTGTCGTGATTGCTAAGCGCAACCGTGGCCTCAACAGCGGCTTCACCGTGCGTAAGATCTCTAGCGGCGAAGGCGTGGAGCGTACGTTCCAAACTTACAGCCCATTGATCGCTAGTATCGAAGTCAAGCGTCGTGGCGATGTGCGCCGTGCCAAGTTGTATTACTTGCGCGACCGTAGCGGTAAGTCTGCTCGTATCAAAGAAAAATTGGTCAGCAAATCGGCCGCAGCTTCTAAAGCCGCAGCAGCTGCTCAATAAGCTGACATTGGTCAGCTCAAAAGCCACCCAGGTGAAAGCTTGCGGTGGCTTTTTTCATGTCTAAACTTCCTGCCTTTGACCCACAGCAAGTGCCCGTGTTCCAAGTGGACACGCACTTGGACGCTGTGCCTGCGCAGCACCTCACCCCAGCGGCTTTGCAGGCGCGTTTTGCCAATCCGCCGGTGTGGAAACCCGAGCTGGTGCGTGAACGCAATTTTTTAGACCGATCCCCTGCCCAAGCGGCGGTGTTGTTGGGGGTGGTCATGCGCGATGAACCCACGGTGCTCTTAACTCAGCGTCCGGCTCACATGTCCACACATGCAGGTCAAATTGCTTTTGCCGGTGGCAAATGTGATGAAGGTGATTCTGATGTGACGGCCACCGCCTTACGCGAGGCGCAAGAGGAGGTGGGGTTGGCATCCCGACATGTACAAGTGCTAGGCACGCTGCCTGAGTACGTGACGGGCTCTGCATTCCATGTGACGCCTGTGGTGGCGCTGATTTCTTCCGACATGACGTTGCATCTCAACACCGAAGAGGTTTCCGCAGCTTTTGAAATCCCTTTGGCCTTTTTGATGAATCCAGCGCACCACCGATGGCACCGCTACACACATGAAGGCGTGACGCGTGAATGGTTATCGATGCCCTACGAAGACGGTGAGCAGTTGAGGTTTGTTTGGGGTGCCACGGCGGGTATGTTGCGCAATTTTTACCGATTCTTGCGTGCTTGACGCCGCAGAACCGCGTGTACGGCCCGCTATCATCACGGTATGAGTTTTCTTGCCCTGCTCCTTGCCCTGTTGATTGAACAAACTCGCCCCTTGGTGCGCGGTAATTGGGTGCATCGCAGCGTGAGAGCATGGATTTCTTGGATTAGCCAGACATTGGATGCTGGTCACCCCCGTTTGGCGTGGACAACGTGGTCTTTGGCTGTCGGCGTGCCTGCCGTGATCGCGACGGTGATGCATTGGGTCTTGATCTGGCTATTTGGTTGGCCTATTGCCATGGTTTGGAGTGTCGCAGTGCTCTATGTGACCTTGGGGTTTCGACAGTTCAGTCATCACTTCACAGACATTCGTGATGCCTTAGATGTGGGTGATGAACGCTTGGCGCGTGAGTTATTGGCCGAATGGCAGCATGTTGAAGTAGGTAGCCTGCCGCGCAGCGAGTTGCTGCGTCATGTGATCGAGCATTCTGTGTTGTCCGCGCATCACCATGTGTTTGGGGTATTGACTTGGTTCTCCGTTTTGGCCGCCTTGGGGTTTGGTCCTGCGGGTGCTGTGATTTATCGAATGAGTGAAATGGTTTCGCGTGCGTGGCAGGCTTCTCCTAAACCTTCCAAAGGTTGGGTGAGTGATACCTTGCAAAATGCAGCGCGCGATGCTTGGCATCGTATCGATTGGTTGCCCGCACGCTTGACGGCCGTGGCATTTGCCGTGGTGGGTAACTTTGAAGAAGCCATCGATTGCTGGCGCAATCACGCGCAGCGTTTCCCTGATGACAACGACGGCGTCGTTCTGGCTGCGACAGCGGGCGCTTTGAATGTGCGCCTGGGTGGAGAGGCTTTGCGAGCAGATTCTGAAGACCAGGTGCAGGATAGCGAAAGCACGCCGGGTCGCACGCCTGAAATGGCGCATCTGCCCAGCGTGGTGGGCTTGGTCTGGCGCACTGTGGTGCTGTGGATGGTCTTGTTGGCGTTGTTGACTTTGGCCCGTTTGCTGGGTTAAGCCTCGCCCATTAATAGTTCACAGGCTGCGTGAGTTCGGCAAACAACATGCCGTAGAGCTTGTAACGCGAGGGGCTGATGGCACCAGTGGCCACCGCATCTTGCACCCCGCATGAAGGCTCGTGCAAATGCGTGCAGTTGTAAAACTTGCAATTCGCCACATGCGGTTTGAAGTCGGGCATGTAGGCGGCCAGCTGCATGGCATCAATGTGATGCACGCCAAACTCTTGAAATCCGGGTGAATCAATCAAGCCTGTTTTGCGCTCCGCATCCACCCAATGCCACGTCGTTGATGTGGTGGTGTGTTTGCCTGAGTTCAGGGCTTGTGAAATTTCAGCCGTGGCCACATTGGCATGGGGCACGAGGGCGTTGATGAGGGTGCTTTTGCCTGTGCCTGAAGGGCCGAGTACCAGCGTGGTTTTGTGCTTCAAGCGTTCAGGCAAGTCGCCCAAATCACCCGACTTGAAGGCGCCTTGCAACACGGTGTAGCCCATTGTCACGTAAGGCGCTAGGCGGGTGAAGGCGCGTGCATGCAGCTCGGTTAAATCGCGCTTGTTGAGCACGATGATGGGTGTGATGTGCTCGGCCTCGGCTGCAATGAGTGCGCGTGTGAGCTGCATTTCAGAGAATTCAGGCTCGGCCGCCAACAGAATTAACACTTGGTCTAAGTTGGCCGCAAACGACTTCGTGCGAATCTCGTCTTGCCGGTAAAACAAGTTGTGGCGAGGCTCTACTTTTTCGATGGTGCCTTCGTCAGTGCTGGCTAGCCATTGCACGCGGTCACCCACCACCACTTGGCTTTTCTTGCCACGCGGGTGGCAAATACGACGTTCGCCATCAGGAGTTTCTACCACGCAGTGTCGTCCGTGGCTGGCCACCACCAAGCCGCTTTGTTTCATGCGGCCATCCGCGCCAAGCGTTGTGAAGCGGGTGGGTGTGAGTAGTAAAACGCTACATACCAAGGGTCGGGCGTGAGAGTGGAGGCGTTGTCTTGGTAAAGCTTGAGCAAGGCGCTGGCGAGCGACTTGCCATCACTGTTGGCGACGGCGTAAGCGTCGGCTTCAAACTCAAATTTGCGGGAACGGCGTGCCGACAAAGGCGACACGAAGAAAGTGAACAACGGCAATACCAACATGAATAGCAACAAGGCCAAGGCGCTGTTGTTGCCGCTCAGGTTAGGCATCACGCCCAAGCCGGTGTAAAACCAAACTTGCTGCGACACCCAGCCCAGCAGGGCAAGGCCAGCGAGGCTGGTGGCAAAGCTGGTGGCCATCATTTTCAAAATGTGGCGATGCTTGAAGTGGCCTAGCTCGTGCGCCAGTACAGCTTCCATTTCATCGCCATTGAGTTGGGCAAGCAGCGTGTCGAAAAACACCACGCGTTTGGCAGCGCCAAAACCTGTGAAGAATGCATTGGAGTGGGCCGAGCGGCGGCTGCCATCCATCACAAAAAAACCTTTAGCAGTGAATCCTGAGCGGTTCATCAGCGCAGTGACGCGTTCTTTGAGTGTCGTGTCTTCTAGCGGTGTGAATTTGTTAAATAAAGGCATGATGACATTGGGTGCAATCCACATCACAAACAGTTGGTACACCACCAACGCTGCCCAGGTGTAGAGCCACCACAGCGTGCCGCCTGCTTGCATGAGCCATAACACGAGCCACAAAATGGGCAAACCCAGCACCATGCCGACCAATAAGCCTTTGAGCATGTCGCCCACCCAAAGTTTTGGGGTGGTGTTGTTGAAGCCAAAACGTTGCTCAATGCCAAAGGTTTGGTACAAAGACAAAGGCAGGCCAATCAACCCGCCAATCAAGCTAAAGCTCACCACTAGCGCAATTTGCTGGCCCATACCTTCGCCCAGCCAGTCGAGTGTGACTTGGTTGAGCAGGTCCAAACCTCCGAGCAATGTCCAAGCCATCAAGGCGATGGCGTCTAGCCCCAAATCCATCACGCCCACGCGTGCTTTGGCCATCGTGTAATCAGCCGCTTTTTGATGGGCGTCTAAGCTGATGGTGTGTGCGAAGGCTGCAGGCACTTGTGCGCGGTGCTGAGCGACGTGGCGCACTTGACGGCCGCTGAGCCAAAGTTTGGTGAGCAGGTTGACCATCAGCAGGGCCGCCAGCGTCAAGGTCATCGCAAGAGAAGGGTTCATCATGGTGGGGGAGTTTAGATGATGGGCGACAATCTAGCCCATGTCTGAAGCTGCTACCACTCCCGTTACCCCCGCCGTCCCCAAACTCGCCAAGTCTGACCTGAACTTGGTCTGGCTGGATTGCGAAATGTCTGGCCTTGACCCCGAGCGCGAGCGTTTGCTTGAAATTGCAGTCATCGTGACCAGCCCCGATTTGTCGGTGCGTATTGAAGGTCCTGTGTTTGTGATTCACCAAAGCGACGAGCTGCTAGGCAAGATGGATGCTTGGAACAAAGGCACACACGGCAAGAGTGGCTTGATTGAAAAAGTCAAAGCTTCCACCGTGACCGAAGAACAAGCGCAAGAGCAGCTCATTGCTTTCATGAAACCCTATGTGTCCAAGGGGGCATCGCCCATGTGCGGTAACACCATTGGCCAAGACCGCCGCTTCTTGAATAAATACATGCCCAAGCTCGAAGCGTGGTTCCACTACCGCAACGTGGACGTGAGCACGCTCAAAGAGCTGTCACGTCGCTGGAAGCCCGAAGTGTTGAATGCCTTTAAAAAGGCCCAAAAACACACGGCGCTGGCCGATGTCCATGAGTCTATTGACGAGATGCTGCACTACCGCGATCATTTTTTGAAACTTTGATTAGGTAAAAACCCGAATTCGTGCCATAATCTAATTCTTCGCTGCAAAACCGTAGCGAATTTGTACATCTCCCTTCATTCACCGGGTCCGCTAAATGGGCCCCAAGCACTGAATAAACCCCTCAGCGGGTCAGAGCAGGTTCCGTTTGATGGTTGATGTTTTTTAACCTAGAACGGAGCAGCCGCACAACTTGCGGCGCTCA
>CANFZT010000085.1 GCA_947451565.1 Comamonadaceae bacterium
AAGTTCATGATTTTTTGTGATGACTTGAGCTTTGAAGATGGTGAGCCTGGCTACAAAGCGCTCAAATCCATCTTAGATGGCTCGATTGCAGCGGCCACGCCCAATGTGCTGATTTACGCCACCAGCAACCGACGCCATTTGTTGCCTGAGTACATGAAAGAAAACCTCACTTATACCCATACGGAAGATGGCGAAGTGCATCCAGGTGAAGGTGTGGAAGAGAAGATTTCTTTGTCCGAGCGTTTTGGTTTGTGGGTGAGTTTTTACCCCTTTAGCCAAGACGAATACCTGATCATTGTTGCGCAGTGGTTGGCGTCGTTTGGTGTAAAGCCCGCAGAGATTGAGGCAGCCAAGCCCGAAGCATTGGTGTGGGCCTTGGAGCGTGCTTCGCGCAGTGGTCGTGTGGCTTATCAGTTTGCACGCGACTACGCGGGTAAACATGCCACTGAATAGCGCACCGCACAAGCATGACTGAGAGCCTTGTGCGTGTGGTCGATGCAGATCAGCCTCGCTCAACCGACCGAAGTTTGGTGCAAGTGGCCGTTGGCGTGTTGGTGCGTGCAGATGACGCCTTCTTACTGACCAGTCGACCTGACGGTAAAGCGTATGCGGGCTATTGGGAATTTCCGGGCGGCAAGCTCGAAGCGGGTGAAACCGTTGAGCAAGCCTTGCTTCGCGAGTTGCAAGAAGAAATTGGCATCACCATCCAAAATTGCAACTTGTGGAAGACCGAGCGCATCGATTACCCACATGCCTTGGTGCAACTGAACTTTTGCAAGGTCACGCAATGGACGGGTGAGTTGCAAATGCTGGAGTCTCAGTCGTTTGCATGGCAGCAGTTGCCCGTGATGGTACAACCTGTGTTGCCAGGGACGCTGCCGGTGTTGCAGTGGTTTGCCCAAGAGCGTGGGTTTCAAGGCGAGACGCACAGCGCCTGAGATACCGAGCTGTTTATTGCAACGGTGTGTTTTCGAAGTCGGCGTCGTCTTGTGGCGTTTGGTCGGGCAAGCGGTGCTCTTCGTTGGCCCAAGCGCCTAGGTCAATGTTGCGACAGCGTTCGCCGCAAAAAGGGCGATAAACATTAGCCATTTCGTAGCGGCTAGGACCGCCACATTGCGGACAAACGACGATACGAACCTCAGCGTCGTTCATGGCTTAGACGCAAAGAGCCATTTCAAAAGGTACATCGTCGGTGCTGTGCTGCAAACGACCATCGCCGTCTTGGCGCATCATGCGTACCCAAATCATCAGCCGGTTGCCACTGATTTCTGGAATGAAGCCCAACGCAGGGTCAATCGCCACGCGCATGAGTTGAAACTTGCCTTGTGCCAACGATTGCTGGAACTGGCCGCCCATAGCCATCATTTTTTGTGTGGTGCCGGTGTCACGCATGAGCGAGAGCAGCAGGTTCACAGAGTCGTTCATGGGTTGGAACACTTCGAACCAACGCAAGATGTCAGCACGGCGCACATCGGGGCTTTGTTGCTGCCAAGCATGGTAGGCGGGTAAGTCAAAACAACAAGTGCCGCCAGGAATTGCGGCGCGGTTACGCAAGGCTGAGAGCCATTCGTTTTCGGTGATGTTTTGGCCAATCTTGCCCACGGCGCCGTTGAGGCCGTTGAAACAATGGTCAATGTTGTCGAGCAACTGTTGCAATGCCGTTTCAGAAACTGAAGGATTGCCTCGCAAGGAGTTGAACTGTTGCTTATGGCGCTCTAAGTCTTTGAGCACGTCAGATTTGAGGTCTGTGCGCCCACCGGCTTCGACCAACTCAAACAAGGTGGTGAGCGCAAAGTGGTTGTCAACGGGATGGTTGCGTGAAGTTAGCTCTTCGAAACGCTGAAACAGGTGTTCCAGGCGCAAATAGGTGCGCACACGTTCGTTGAAGGGATGTTCGTACAGAATCACGCGGAAAAACGGGTCAAAAATGGGCTTTTGTAATTAGCAAGATCATAACCGGTTGTCAGATGCCTTCGCGCCATCAAAGCGGTTGAATCGGTAAAGCTGACACAAGCTGATCTAAGGCTTCGAAGGATAAGGCGTCGTTGTAAATCACCCAGTCAGCGGCCGCCAATCGTTGTTTGCGTGTTGCTTGCGAAGCGATTATTTTTTTAACCTCCTCGCGACTCAAGTGATTACGTGCCATGACCCGCTGAATTTGAGTCTCGACAAGGCAGTCGACCGCCAGGACGCGGTCAACTTGCGCGCGCCAGTGACCAGACTCCACCAACAGCGGTACATCAAAAACAACGGTGCGGTGACCCGCCTTGAATGCGGCTTGCGCTTGGCGCTTGGTTTCGAGAGCGACGAGAGGGTGAATGATGCCTTCCAACCGTTTTTTAGCCAAGGGGTCGTCGAACACATGCGCGCGCATGCGGTCCCGATCTAGGGCGCCTTCGGGTGTCACAAAGTCAGCCCCAAACGTCTTTGCAATGGCTGGCATGGCTGAGCCATGGGCTGCAGTGACGCTGCGCGCAATGGCATCCGCATCGACCAATGCGGCCCCGCGCCGAATCAACAGGTTTGCCACACTGCTTTTGCCGCTTCCTATGCCGCCGGTTAGGCCCAGTCGAAGCGTCGCAGGGGCATGTGTTTGGGTATTCATGGCGTTCAGTTTATGCAGCAAATGACAGGCCCATCCATGCCGTGATTGGGGCAGTGCCAACAACGGCAATCAGCAGACCTGCCGCCGCTAAGAACGGGCCAAAAGGTACGTAGCCGTCGGCAGACAGTCGATGTGTGAATTTAAGGGTTAATCCAAAAATGGCGCCGCTCAAGCTCGCCAATATCAGTAATGGAATCAGAGCGAGGGGCCCCAACCAAGTTCCTAAGCCCGCTAGTAATTTGAAGTCGCCAGCGCCCATGCCTTGTTTGCCCGTTAGGTGCTGAAACACCGTGGCGACGAGCCAAAGCACACCATAGCCGGTGACGGCACCCCATACCGATTGGTCTAAGCCGATGGGCAGCCATTGCATAGCGCTGGCTATAAGGCCGCCCCATACCAAAGCTTGTGTTAAATCGTCGGGAAGCAAGGTCGTTTGCCAGTCAATCACAGCCAACGCTAACAGTGTCGTGGCAAACAACGCCCAGCAAAGGGCGGTGGCGTTGAATCCCCAGTGCCATGCACATGCGACCCATGTCAAGCCCGTGACGAACTCAATCCACGGATAAAGAGGGCTGATGGCTTGTTGGCAAAACCCGCAACGACCTTTGAGTCCAATAAAACTGAGCAAAGGAATGTTGTGTTGCCACTTCAATGTGTTTTGACAATGGGGGCAGTGTGAGGCGGGCCAGGATAAGTCATAGCGTGGCTGGCTTTGATCCGCTTTGAGCTCGGCCATGACCATGCGTGGCAAACGATGAATCAAGACATTTACAAAACTGCCAAGCACCAGTCCGAGCCCAAATGCGATAACCCATGTCATACCACTTGCCCTAGTTGGAAAATCGGAAGATACAAAGCCATCACTAAGCCACCGATCAACACACCCAACACCACCATGATGAAGGGCTCCATAAGTGTAGACAGTCTTGCCACCGTGCTGTCGACCTCACGCTCGTAGTATTCTGCCGTTTTGGCCAGCATGTGGTCTAGCGCACCAGACTCTTCGCCAATGGCGCACATTTGTCCAACCATGGGAGGAAACAGTTGTTCTGTGCTTTCTATGGCTTGTGAGAGTGATGTGCCTCGCATCAGTTGCGCTTGAACAGACTGTGTGGCGGCTTGAAACAACGTATTTCCTGTTACGTCTTGAACGGCTTCTAATGCCTCTGTCAATGGCACGCCTGCCGCAAACAAAGTCGATAAAGTTCGCGTCCAACGTGCGGTGCAAACGTGTCGTGTCAGTGGACCTGCAATCGGAATGCGTAGCCAGAAGCGATGGAGATGTCGCTGCCATTCGATGCGCTGCTTCACCTCATGGTGTACCCACCATCCCGCAACAATGCAGACCGTGATGCCCACTAATCCGTAAAGCTGAAAACCTTCACTTAATGAAATAACCAGTCGCGTGAGCCACGGCAACTCAGTCCCAAAGGACATGAAAATATTTTGGAAAGCGGGAACCACAAACTCCAAAATAAGTGCGAGCACGGTGACTGCAATTGCAAGTATGGCGCTCGGGTAGATCAGTGCGGACCTTACCGTCGACTTCAGCGCTTGCGTTTTCTCCAGGTGATGTGCCAACCGATCCAGTACGACATCCAGCATGCCTGCCATTTCGCCAGCGGCGACCAAATTGCAATAAAACGCATCAAAAGCGTCGTGTTTTCTCAAAACTTGGTTGAGTGCCATGCCGCTTTCAATGTGAGTCCGGATCTCATGAATCAGCGTTTGAAGGGCTGATGGCGGAAGTCCTTTATGCAGCATGTCAAATGACTGAAGCAATGGCACGCCCGCGTGCAGCAGCGTGGCCAATTGACGTGTCATTTGAACGATTTCACGGGTTTGAATTCGAGATTTTTTTGTACGCTTGAGCCAAGCTGGGACTTCTAGCTGGTATTGAATGCGGATGGGGCGAATGCGCTGCTGCTTCAACCATTGCGTGACTTCATTTTTGCTATGGGCCTGCATTTCCCCATGTAAACACACGCCTTGTCGGTCATGGCCACGCCATGCGTAGCAACGCTTAGTCATGAATGGTGAGGGCCATGACCTCATCCATGGAGGTGAAGCCCTGCAAGACTTTGAGCCACCCGGCTTGCCGTAGTGTGCGAATGCCTTCTGCTGCCGCTTGTGCCGCCAATGTTTGGCTGTCGCTGTCATTCAGAATGAGTGCCTGCATGGCATGGCTGATGGGCATCACTTGGTAAATGCCGATGCGTCCTTTGTAACCCTTGTCGCAGAGGGAGCAACCCACAGCTTTGAACAGTTTGGCTTGTGTCCGTGAATTGGCCGTGAGTGCTTGGTTGTCTTGCGAGTTGAATGTTTTGAAAAATAATTCGGTTTGTGCTTCGTCCACGGCGCATTTACAGTGATCGCACAAGCGTCTGATCAAGCGTTGCGCGGTGATGAGGCTCACACTTGCCGCCACATTGAATGCGGGAATGCCCATGTGACGTAACCGAGCTAAGGTGCCTGGTGCATCGTTTGTATGCAGCGTGGATAAAACGAGGTGGCCGGTTTGGGCGGATTGGATGGCAATTTCTGCGGTCTCTACATCACGAATTTCACCTACCATGATCACATCAGGATCTTGTCTCAGTAAGGCTCGGAGTGCGCTGGCGAACGTTAAGCCTGCACGTTCATTGATATTGACTTGGTTGGCACCTGGGAGATGAATTTCTGAAGGGTCTTCTACGGTTGAAATATTTACTTCTGTTCGATTCAGTAATTCAAGGCAGCTATACAGCGACAAAGTTTTGCCAGCCCCTGTGGGCCCCGTCATCAAAATGAGGCCATGTGGACGTTTGAGTGCTTGAAGCAAATGCACACGGTCATCGGGTTCATAGCCTAAAGCGTCGAGACTTGGTCTTTCGCGCGAGAAATTTAAGATACGCACCACAATTTTCTCCCCATGTAGCGTGGGTAAAGAACTCACCCGTAAATCAATGGTTTGATCTTTATAGGCGTACTGAATACGCCCATCCTGCGGTAAACGTTTTTCCGCAATATCCATCCGTGCCAAGACTTTCAGGCGAGAGACCACGGGGTCTCGCAAGCTGAGCGAGGGTGTGGCAGCCATGCGTAATTGACCATCAATGCGAAAGCGCACGCGAAAGAAATCTTCGCCACTTTCGACATGAATGTCTGAAGCGACGAGTTCCAATGCCTGTTGAAACAGTTGATCTAACGTTTGAACCGCAGACCCTTCAGAGGCCACGGGCGGGGTGGGTGGTGGGGGCATGGCCATCCTCATTCGACAAATGAAGATTTTTGGATGAAGCGTTCTTCGGATGATCAGGTTGGCGTTACAAAGATGTCATTTGGCCCATCCTTGAAAAATACGCCGTTGATGCATTTGAAAGCCTTTAAATTTAAGTAAACTAATCAAATCAGCATGGCTGGTAAAAAATCAACAATAGGAACAACAACGTGAACAAGACAGAACTCATTGAACACATCGCAGGTCAATCTGATATCTCTAAAGCTGCCGCGACTCGCGCACTCGCTTCCATTATTGAAGCAGTCAAAAAGACCCTCAAAAAAGGTGACACCGTAACTTTGGTCGGTTTTGGCACTTTTAGCGTAAGCAAGCGT
The DNA here is from genome assembly GCA_947451565.1 of Comamonadaceae bacterium. Taxonomy (GTDB): domain Bacteria; phylum Pseudomonadota; class Gammaproteobacteria; order Burkholderiales; family Burkholderiaceae_C; genus Limnohabitans. The sequence continues at coordinate 6,200 of CANFZT010000085.1, forward strand.
GCTGCACGCACAGGCCGTAACCCACGCACGGGCGCCGCTTTGAAAATCAAAGCCGCTAAAGTGCCACGTTTCAAGCCTGGTAAGGGTTTGAAGGATGCTTTGAATTAATCTTAAATTCAAACCAATTTAATAAAAGCCTGCTTTACGCAGGCTTTTTAATTTATTAAAGTATGTTTAAAATGTGAACATTGATTTCGAAATATATTGAATAGGAATATCTCATGGCACGTACTACCGTTGCAAATCAACTCGCTGCTATTCGTAAACAGCGCGAACTTTTGGACAAAAAAGAACAGGCTTTGAAATCAAAGTCAAACGACAAAATCTTAGCCAAAATCGTCATCTTGGCTAAAGAAGCTGGTTTGACAGCGGCCGACATTGCAAAGGCACTGAGCTCTACCAAGCCAGGTAAAGCGCCTAAGGTCGCCAAAAAAGGAGGCTTGGCAGGCAAAAAAGTGGCACCTAAATATCGCAATCCAGCCAATCCAGAGCAAACTTGGACTGGCCGCGGTGTCTCGCCAACTTGGGTACAGGCCTTGAAGACGGCTGGCACATTGAATTCAGCGTTGATTGTTCAACCTGCTGTCGCTTAATCTACGAACCGATGGCCGAGTCCAAATCATGAGTCGTTTTAAATACTTTATTTTTGTCTTGGCATGGTTTGGTTTTGCTTCTTTGGCCAAACCTATCGGCAACTATCCTTCCATTCATTTGAGTGAGCTGCCAGATTCTTTGCGGTCTGTTTGGAAAGAGCTCAAGCCTGAAATGAATGAAATGAGCCACTGCGCAACCGCTTTCGATAGCCATTCGGATGGAGAAAAAATGGCGTTCCGATGTTCAATTCATATCAAAATGTCGGCAGAAGGTGAACGCCGTGCCATGCGTTACTGCGAAGAAAAACGCGTAGAAAAAGGCATCAAAATGCCCTGCAAATTGGTTGAAGAGTAAATATACGCAGTGCTGGTGCTCAGCGGATCAAATTTAATTTGTGCATGATTTGCTGCGTTGCCTGAATAATTGGCGCAGCCGCATCTGCTAATTTGGCGCCATCCATGGACTGGTGTGCCCACTGGTCTGCGCGATCCAGTATCAAATAAAAATCACTCATATCGCCAATTTCAAAAGCCTCGTCTTTGGCTTTCATGATTTCTAGCAGCGTGATGTAGCCTAAGAAATACAAGGCAAACATCAAAGAGATGGATGCGTTTTGCGACAACTCATGATCGTCGACGATTTCTGCAAACATTTCACGAATCGTGTCGATGGTGACAATTTCATTTGGGTCAAATTTAAATTCGGCTTTGAAGCAGTCGCAAGCAATATCCCATTGCTGAATGCTGTCGGTATAGGGTTTGTCTAAATCGTGCATTCGGTACCCATGGTTGTTAGTTGCGGCGGGCCAGCAGTTGTGCCGCCAAGGCGTGCATAGCTTCGCGATAAGGCCCCGTGGGCAAAATCTGCAGTGCGGCAATCGCTCGCTTGGCTTCCGCACTGGCGGCAGCTCGTGTGGCGGCCAGAGCGCCCGTGGTTCGGACAATCTCCACAATCTCGGTCAATGCGCCCATCTCACCATTTTCAATAGCACTTTGGATGGTTTGGCGTTGTTCTGGCGTGCCGCGCTGCATGGCAATGATGAGTGGCAAGGTGTTTTTACCCTCGCGCAAATCGTCGCCCAGATTTTTGCCCAGTTCTTTCGCGTCACCATCGTAGTCAAGCACATCATCGATCACTTGAAAGGCGGTGCCCAAGGCTTGGCCGTATTCGGCGCAGGCAGCTTCAACTTCCGGTGAGCTTTTGGCCAAGATGGCGGCTAAGCGGGTACTGGCTTCAAAAAGCTTGGCGGTTTTGGAGCGAATCACGCGCAAATAACCGGCTTCGTCCAGCGAGGCGTCGTGCATGTTCATAAGTTGAAGCACTTCGCCTTCGGCGATCACGTTGGTGGCCTCAGCCAGCACTTCCATGACACGCATTTCGCCCGAATCCACCATCATTTGGAATGCGCGGGAATATAAAAAGTCACCTACCAACACGCTGGCAGGATTGCCAAACGACTCATTGGCGGTAGGTCGACCACGACGCAGCGTAGATTCGTCGACCACATCGTCGTGCAGCAAGGTAGCGGTGTGGATGAACTCCACCACGGCTGCCAAATTGTGGCGCTGTGCATCTGTGTAACCCAAGGCGCCTGCCATGAGCAACAGCAGGGCGGGGCGAACGCGTTTGCCCCCTGCTGAAATGATGTACTGTGACACAGTGCCCACCAATGGCACGCCCGAATCCAAGCGTTGGGCGATGACGCGGTCAACTTCTGCCATGTCGGCAGCAATCAGGGCTAAGGGGTTGGTGGGTGTGGTGGACAAAGCGTGGCTAGGATAAAGGGGACGAAAAGCGTTGAAACGTCGCCAGATTATAGGTATGGGCCATAGGCAGCCATTCACTGCTATAATTTCGGGCTCTACGGAAATCCGTCCGTAGATATCCACATAGATTCTTATCTAGAGGTCTCACATGTACGCGGTCATAAAAACCGGTGGCAAACAGTATCGTGTTGCTGCTGGCGAAAAAATTAAAGTAGAACAGATTGCTGCGGACGTAGGCCAAGAGATTGTGATCGATCAAGTGTTGGCAGTCGGCAACGGCGCTGAACTCAAGATCGGCACACCCTTGGTGTCCGGCG
>CANFZT010000086.1 GCA_947451565.1 Comamonadaceae bacterium
CGTGCTCACGCCGCGCATGCGCGCATCGGCGGCGAAGCCTTCTTGCAAGCGGTCAGTCAAAGTGAGACCTGGGTTGATGGCATTCACACGCACGCCCTGGGGCCCGTAGGCATTGGCCAATCCCACGCTCGCCAACATCAATGCCGCGTTGGCTGATCCGCCTGCCAAATGAATAGGGCTCGCCACTTTGCCGCCGTTACCGACGATGTTGACCACCGCACCCGAGCGGCGCTGCGCCATGCGTTTGATGGTCGGGTCGATGATGTTGATGTAGGTGAAGTATTTCGCTTGCATGGCATCGGCCCACGCTTGTGGTGTTAATTCATCCACGGGCGTGCGTTTGGCGGCACCAGCGGAATTCACCAAGATATCGACAGCACCCAGTGCGCCTTCGGCAGCATTCAACGCATGGAGTGCGAGCTGGGCTTGCGTTAAATCAGCGGCAAAGATAAAGACCTGGCTTTCAGGAAACTCGTCCTGCAAAACTTGCTGCGCTTTTTGTAAATGGGTGATTTGGCGTGACACCAAGGAGACACGCGCCCCCTCTTGTAAAAAGCCGCGTGCACATGCGAGGCCAATGCCTTTGCTGCCTCCGGTGATGAGTACGTGTTTGCCTTGAAGTTGTAAGTCCATGGGTTCCTCCGATGCTGCAATCCGCAGACTATGGCTAAGATGATTTAGGTCTGAATCTACATCTATTGTTCTGCATGAAAACCAATCCCGCTGCCTTCCGTGAACGTTTGCGACACCCCGGCTTGATCGTCGCCCCGGGCGTCTTTGACATGGTGTCTTTGCGCCTTGCCGACAGCTTTGGCTTCGACGCTTTGTACATGACAGGCTATGGCACCGTGGCCTCCCACATGGGCTTGCCTGATGCGGGTTTGGCCACTTACACCGACATGGTGGGCCGCGTCACCGCCATGGCCGGCATGGCACGCACGCCCTTGATTGCGGACGGCGACACCGGTTACGGCGGCTTGCTGAACATGCGTCACACGGTGCGTGGCTATGAAGCGGCAGGCGCGGTCGCTATCCAACTGGAAGACCAAGAGTTTCCAAAGAAGTGCGGTCACACCCCAGGACGTCGAGTGATTCCTATGGAAGACATGGTGCGAAAAATTCGTGTGGCAGTTGACGCGCGGTCGTCGCCCGATTTTTTGATCATCGCGCGAACCGACGCCCGAACCACCTTAGGTTTAGACGAAGCTTTGCGACGCGCTGAGGCTTATGCCAAGGCGGGTGCCGATATTTTGTTTGTCGAGTCACCCGAGTCGGAAGAAGAAATGCGACGCATTGGCCAAAGTTTTGATGTGCCACTCGTGGCCAACATGGTGGAGAAGGGGCGCACGCCCGTGCTGACGCACGATGAGCTGTCTTCGATAGGCTACAAGATTGCGATCTTCCCCGTGACAGCTTTGTTGGCCAGCGTGCACGCGATGACGCAGGTCTACCAGCAGTTCAAAGACACGGGTTCATCCGCGAACAGCAAAACCGCCTTGTATGACTTTGGTGACTTGACCAAGCTCATGGGGTTTGAAGATGTGTGGGCGTTTGAGAAACGCTATGCAGAAGACTGATGTCATCGTGTAAAGGTAACCCAATGAAAATTTCTTTGAGCTCACGATTTATCGACAAACGCCATTGGCTCAAGCTTGCGAGTGCGAGTGTCGTGGGGGCGGTGTTGTGTGTCACGCAAGCTGTGGCGCAAAGCTATCCCAGCAAACCGATTCGTCTGGTGGTGCCTTTCACGCCAGGTGGTGTGACAGACACCAGTGGACGATTGATTGCTGAACAGCTTTCTAAACGTCTGGGCCAACAGGTGGTGGTCGATAACAAGCCCGGCGCCTCGGGCAACATCGGCACGCAAATGGTGGCCTCTGCGGAGCCCGACGGCTATACCTTGTTGCTGGGGTTTGACGGCACGCTGGTGATCAACCCCCATGTGTTTCCCAAAGTCGGCTTTGACACCGCGAAAGACTTTGCACCGATTGGAAAAATTGGCGATGCCGTGCTGATCTTGGTGGCTTACCCCGGGACGCCCATCAAGACTTTGAAAGATGTGATCAACTTGTCAAAAACCCAATCGGGTGGTTTGTCATACGGCACCTCAGGCACGGGCGGTACGCCGCACATTGCGGGTGAGCTGTTGAAGGAGCGCACCGGTGCAAACTTGGTGCACATCCCCTACAAGGGCGGCGGGCAAGCTATGACCGATGTGCTGGGGGGCAACATTCCGCTGGTGTACACCGCGATTGCGGGCGCGATTCAACACATCAAGACGGGCAAGTTGCATCCTGTGGCTGTGTCGAGTGCGCAACGCGCCAGCTCATTGCCCGAGGTGCCGACCTTCATTGAGTCGGGGTTGGCCGATTTCGATATCTCCTCTTGGGTCGGCTTGCTTGCACCCGCAAAAACGCCCAAAGCGATCGTGGACAAACTCAATGCCGAATTGAATGCGGTGTTGTCAGACCCTGCCGTGCGCGAACGCTTGAATGGCATGGGCATTGCCGCGATGCCCAGCAGCGCAGATAAGTTTGGGCAAGAGATACAGCGCGATCTCACCCGCTACGCAAGCGTGGTGAAGTCGGCCGGCATCAAATTAGACCAGTGAGAAAAGGTTACGCAGCCACGCCTGCGTAACCCATGGTCTGCGGCAGCCACAGCACCAGTTGTGGGAAGAAGGTCAGAGCCAACAGCAGACCCAGCAGCAGACCCAAAAACAACCAACCCTCGCGCATCATCTCGCCGATTGGGATGCCCGTGAGGGCTTTGGTCACAAACAGCAACATGCCAAAGGGCGGATGAATCAGGCCAATCATCATGTTGAGCACCACCAGCACGCCGAAGTGAACCAGGTCAATGCCCAAGGCGTTGACTGCGGGCAGCAGCATGGGCACAAACACCAGCAGCAGCACTGACACATCTAAGAAGCAGCCGAGCACCAAGAACATCACGTTGACCATCAACAAGAACTGAATGCGGCTGAGGTGCATGCTGTCCACCCACGCGGCCATGTGCTGTGGCACCTGTTCGGCGGTGAAGGCGTAGTTCAAGATGAACGAGCCGGCCAAGATGATGGTGATGACGGCACTGGCGCGGGTGGACTCCATCACCACGCCCCAGAAGCTGCGCCAAGTAAGGGCGCGGTACACCACGGTGGACAAGATCAAGGCGTGCAATGCGGCCACCGCGGCGGCTTCCGTCGGCGTGAACGCCCCGGAGTAAATGCCGCCTAACAGCACGATGGGCATGGACAATGGCAACGCACCGCGAAACAAAATGCCAGGCCATGCGTGCATGGGAATGGGGTCTTCACGGGGCATGTTGCGTTGGGTGGCGATGATGTGCACTGCCCCCATCATCAATAGCGTCATTAACAAACCGGGCACCACGCCACCTAAGAACAACGCACCCACGGATGCGCCCGACACAAGGGCGTAAATCACCATCGGAATCGACGGCGGGATGATGGGGCCGAGCGTGGCACTGGCCACCACCACGGCACCGGCAAAGCCGCGTGAGTATTCGGGCTTCTTGAGCATTTGGCGAATCGTTACCAAGCCAGGGCCGGCGGCATCGGCAATGGCGCTGCCACTCATACCCGAGAAGATGACGCTGACCAAAATATCCACCTGCGCCAAACCGCCACGCATGCGGCCTACAAGGATGCGACAGAAGTCAAAAATGCGTTCGCTCACGGTGCCGGCGTTCATCAAGTTGGCAGCAAACACAAACAGTGGCACGGCCAACAAGACATAGCTGTTGTACAGACCGTTGCTGACTTGCTCGGCGACCAGCCCTAAGTCTTGCCCTTTGGTGATGAGGTAAGCCACGCCCGACATGAGCATGGAAAAACCAATGGGCATGCGCAACAACATGCCCAACACCAATACGGCGGCAAGAGCGGCGAGGGGTGGCAAGGTCATGGGGCGGCCTCGTGCGCTTCAAGGCCTTGGTTGTTCATGGCTTGCACCAAACCGTGCCAACTGCGTGCGGCCAGCGACACCAAGAGCAGCACGAACGGCAGAAATACCCATTCAAACGACAGACCCAGCACGGCGGTTTTTTCGCGTGCCATGAAGTGCACATATTCCCAACTGGCAGGGATTGCTGCAATCGCCAAGCCGCCGATGAGGGTGTGGCCCACCATGCGCATGAGGCGACGTGTGGCGGGGCCGACGCTGTTCCACACAAGGTCGAACATCACATGTTCTTTTTCTGGCACCACAAATGCACAGGCCCACAAGATGACCCACAGGTACAAGATGACGGCGAGTTCATCGCTCCACGGCAGCGGCTGGTTAAAACCAAAACGTGCGGCGATTTGCACGAGAAAAGTGAGAAACAGGGCTAAGAAAAGCAGGCCACCGATGGCCTTGGCCCACAGGCCCAGCCATCCGGTCATTTTTTGCAAAAGCATCGCTTACTTGGTCGCGTTGATGCGCTCAATCAAGCCTTTGGGCCAACTTTGCGCCATCTCGGATTTGTCGTAGGCCGCTTGTACCGCTTTGCGGAATGCGGCTTGATCAGGCGTGTTCACTTTCAAACCTTGTTTTTTGAAGAAGTCCAAAATTTGCGCTTCTTCTTTGATGCGGTTGTCGTTGTTGAACTTGGCGGCTGCTTGTGCGGCGGCTTTGAGGTTTTTTTGCTCGGTGGCTGTCAGGCTGTTCCATGTCTTGTTGGACACGGCAATGAACAAACTGTCAACCAAGTGGTGGGTCAGCACAATTTGCTGCGTCACTTCGTAAAACTTGGCGGCACGCACGGTGGGCAGTGGGTTGTCTTGGCCGTCGATCGTGCCGGTTTTGAGGCCCATGTACACCTCGCCAAATGCGAGGGGTGTGGCCGTCGCGCCCAGTGAGTCACCCAAGAACAACCACTCTTTCGAGCCGGGCATGCGCAGCTTGACGCCTTTCAAGTCGGCAGGTGTGTTGACCTTGCGTGTGTCGCGCAAGGTGAGCTCGCGCGTGCCCAAATAGGCGGTGGCCAAAATCGTGACATCCATTTTTTCGGAGGCGAGTTTGAACAGCTCGTCGCCGATGGGGCCGTTGAACACCTTTTGCTGATGCTTGGGGTCGCGGATGACGTAGCCCGCCGTGAAGATCGAAAACTCAGGCACCAGCTTGGCAATGTCAAAGGCCGAGATCGATGCCAACTCCAAATTACCACGCGCCATGGCAGCAGGCTCGGTGCCTTGCTTGAACAAAGAACCGTTGAGGTTGATTTGTACGTCGTAGGCGTTGGGCGCTGATTTGTTCAGCGACTCTTTGAACACCTCCCACATCTTGCCGTGCCAGTCGTCAGGCACGGCAGGGCTGGAGATGCGCAACAGAGGTTTGGTTTGTGCAAATGCCGTGGGTGAGGTCATGGCCATCAGCGTTGAGGCGGCGACCCAGCCTAGCAACGTACGGCGAAGCAAGGGGAATGTGTTCATTGTTTGTCTCCTCAATGGTGGCTGTTTTAGCTCAGCTTCTTCATCAACAGTTCATTGACTTGTGCAGGGTTGGCTTTGCCTTTGCTGGCCTTCATGATGGGGCCGACCAAACCGTTTAACGCTTTGGCATTGCCCGCCTTGAACTCTTCGACATTCTTGGGGTTGGCGGCCAGTACCTCGTCGATGATGGCTTCCAACGCGCCTGTGTCGTTGATTTGCTTGAGGCCTTTGGCTTCGATGAGGGCGTCTACTTCGCCTTCCTTGCTCCAAAGGCCTTCAAACACTTGGCGCGCTGCGCTGTTGCTGATGGTGTTGTCGGTGATGCGGCTGATCAGTGCGCCCAGCTGCGCGGCGCTGACGGGGATGTTCTCAAACGTTACCTCGCCGCTGTTGAGGCGGCGCGACACCTCGCCCATGATCCAGTTGCTGACCAATTTGGGTTGGCCGCAGGCCTTGGCCGTGGCCTCAAAGTAAGCGGCAGCGGCTTTGCTTTGTGTGAGCAAAGTGGCATCATATTCAGGCAGCCCGTAGTCTTTGACAAAGCGCTCAGCCATCACGCGAGGCAGCTCCGCCATTTCACTTCTGACGCGCGCCACCCAATCGCGACCAATCACCAAAGGGGGCAAGTCGGGGTCGGGGAAATAGCGGTAGTCAGCGGCGTCTTCCTTGGTGCGCATGGCGCGGGTTTCGCCGGTGTCTGGGTCGAACAGCACGGTGGCTTGTTCGATCGCGTGGCCGTCTTCGATTTGGTCGATTTGCCAACGCACTTCATAGTCGATGGCTTGCTGCATGAACTTGAAGCTGTTCAAGTTTTTGATTTCGCGGCGTGTGCCCAAGGGCCCGCCGGGTTTGCGCACCGACACGTTGGCGTCGCAGCGGAACGAACCTTCTTGCATGTTGCCGTCGCAGATGCCGACCCAGGTCACGATCTTGTGCAGCTCTTTAGCGTACGCCACGGCTTCGTCGCTGCTGCGCATGTCGGGTTGGGTCACGATTTCTAGCAGCGGTGTGCCTGCACGGTTCAAGTCAATGCCTGACTGACCAATGAAATCTTCGTGCAATGATTTACCCGCATCTTCTTCGAGGTGGGCGCGCTCCAAGCGCACCGTTTTGTGCACCGTCTCTTTGCCTTCTTCTAAAAAGAAAGACACCTCGCCGCCTTGCACCACCGGAATTTCAAACTGGCTGATTTGGTAGCCCTTGGGCAGATCGGGGTAGAAGTAGTTTTTACGCGCAAAGATGCTTCGCTCGGCGATGTGTGCGTTGACGGCCAAACCGAACTCTATCGCGCGTTCGACCGCACCCATGTTCATCACAGGCAGTGTGCCGGGCAGGGCCATGTCCACCGCGCAAGCTTGCGTGTTGGGCTCAGCACCAAAGGCCACCGAGGCGCGGCTGAAAATTTTGCTCTGTGTGGAGAGTTGTGCGTGGGTTTCAAAGCCGATGACGACTTCGTAGCCTTGTACTAATTTGGGTGCAGTCATGTCAGATGCCCTCCGGTTTTTGGAGGTGATGGTCGGTGGCCAGTTGGTATTGGTGCGCCACGTTCAACAGACGGGCTTCTTGCAAATAGTTGCTAATCAGTTGCAAGCCAACGGGCATGTGGCCTTCGCCAAAGCCCACAGGCACGCTCATGCCGGGCAAGCCAGCCAGTGAAGCGGGCAGGGTGAAGATGTCGGCCAAATAGTCAGCCAACGGGTCGCTGGCGTTGTTGCCTAACTTCCATGCGACGGTGGGGGCCACGGGGCCTGCAATCACGTCGCACTCGCCAAAGGCGCGTTGGAAATCGTCCGCAATCATGCGGCGAATTTTTTGCGCTTGCAGGTAATAGGCGTCGTAGTAGCCGTGGCTCAACACATACGCGCCGGTCATGATGCGGCGCTTGACCTCTTCGCCAAAGCCTTCGGCGCGTGTCTTTTTGTACATGCTCACGAGGTCGGTGTAGTCTTTGGCGCGGTGGCCAAACTTCACGCCATCAAAGCGGCTCAGGTTCGAGCTGGCTTCGGCAGGTGCAATGATGTAGTACACGGGAATGGCCAGCTCGGTGCGTGGCAAGGTAATGGGCACGAGCTTGGCGCCTTGGGCTTCTAAGGTTTTGAGCGCTGCGTCAATCGCGGTGCGCACGTCAGTGGCAAGGCCATCGCCAAAAAATTCTTTCGGAATGCCAATACGCAAGCCTTGCAGGCTGTCGCCCAGCTTGGCCGAGAAATTCTCGGTCGGCACATCCAGCGAAGTGGAATCGCGGTCGAGGTCAGCGCCGCACATGGCGGACAGCAACAAGGCGCAGTCTTCGGCGCTGCGTGCCATCGGGCCAGCTTGGTCGAGGCTGGAGGCGTAGGCAATCATGCCGTAGCGGCTGGCACGGCCATAGGTGGGCTTGATGCCGGTGATGCCGCAAAAGCTGGCGGGTTGGCGAATCGAGCCGCCGGTGTCGGTGCCCGTTGCAGCGGGGGCCAAACGCGCCGCTACAGCGGCAGCGCTACCGCCCGATGAGCCACCGGGAATGCGCGAGGTGTCCCAAGGGTTGGTCACCGCGCCGTAGGCTGAGTTTTCGTTGGCAGAGCCCATGGCGAACTCGTCGCAATTGACCTTGCCCAAAGACACCATGCCAGCGGCGTTTAATTTTTGCACCACGGTGGCGTCAAACGGTGAGCGGTAGCCGCTCAAAATTTTGGAGCCAGCGGTGGTGGCGAAATCGCGTGTAACGAACACGTCTTTGTGGGCAATTGGCACGCCCTCCAGCGCACCAGCTGTGCCAGCAGCGATGCGAGCATCGCTCGCTTGGGCCTGAGCCAACGTGATTTCGCTGTCGATGTCCAAAAACGCGTTGTGCGGGTTGCCGCCGGTGCGGGCCAAAAAGGCAGTGGCCACTTCGACCGCGCTGACTTGTTTGGTTTTGAGTGTTTGGGCCAGTTCGGCCACGCTCATGTCATGCAAAGTTGTCATGCGAAAGACCTCACTCAATCACTTTGGGAACCAAAAACAAACCACGTTCCACCGCAGGCGCACTGCGTTGGTTCAGGTCGCGCTGGTTGGGTTCGCTGGCTACGTCGGGGCGCAGGCGTAACTCGATGTGGGCACCTTGCATGGCATCTACCGGGTGGGCCATGGGAACCACACCCGTCGTGTCGACGGCGCTGATTTGTTCGACGATGCCGAAGAAATCGTTGATTTTGCTGAGCATACGGGCCTGTTCGTCAGGTTGCAGCTCAAGCCGAGCCAAGTTGGCAATGCGGCTGATGTCTAGGTCATTCAGGGACATACTTTTATAAGGGGAAAAACCCGCGATTTACGGGCGATGCGGTATTATCTCGCCTTTGTGTCCGCGCCCGCGGGCAAGCTTTGAGGACAGACATGTTTGGATCTTTTCGTCGGTATTTCTCCACCGATTTGGCGATTGACCTCGGTACCGCCAAC
>CANFZT010000087.1 GCA_947451565.1 Comamonadaceae bacterium
AGCACTTGAGCGCCAGCATCACGCAGCACTTGCATCACGCCTTCACGCTCAGCTTGTGCTTGGTCGCGGGCGCTGGCGGGAGCCACCAGCAGGCGAACCCCTTGGGCCACATGGTGGCCGCGCAGCACTTGGGCTGCAGCACGCAAGTCTTCAAGCTTGGCACCGGTGCAGGCACCGATGTAGGCCACGTCCAACGCCACGTCGGCGTAGTCACCCACGGCGCGCGTGTTGGCGGGACTGTGAGGGGCGGCCACTTGAGGGCTCAAAGTGGTCGCGTCAAATGCAAAGTCTTCGCAGTCGGCACCGGTATCGGTGTGCCACTGGTGCGCATGTTGCAACGCGTCTTCGGGCACGCCCACGCTGCGCAGGTAGGCGCAAGTGGTGTCATCCGCCGCAATCAAGCCGGCTTGGGCGCCCATTTCAGCACTCATGTTCGAGAGTGTCATGCGCTCTTGCATGCCCAAGGCCATCACCGCCTCGCCCGCAAATTCCACCGCCTGGTATTGGCCGCCATTCATGCCAAAGCGAGCAATCATGTGCAGCATCATGTCTTTGGCACACACGCCTTGCGCCAATTGGCCGGTCCACTGCATGCGTAAGGTGCGCGGCACTTGCACCCAAATTTCGCCCGTCACCACCACACCCAGCATTTCGGTCGCGCCGATGCCAAACATGTAGGTGCCAAAAGCTCCACCGGTGGGTGAGTGCGAGTCGCCGCCCACGCACAACATGCCGGGGCGCAAATGGCCCCGCTCAGGCAGTACCACATGGCAAATGCCTTCTGAGTCAATCACGTTGGGCAAACGCCACTCACGTGCGGTGTCTCGCGCAATTTGCACAATGCGTTGGGCATCGGCGTCTTGCGCGGGCACGTAATGGTCCATGACCAGCACCACTTTGGTGGGGTCCCAAATCTTGGCACCCAAGGCATCCAGCATGGGTTTCAAACGGCGCGGGCCGGAGGAGTCGTGGAACATGGCCAGGTCGACCTGGCAGGTGACCACCTCACCCACGGCGACTTGCGCTTGGCCAGCGGCACGGGCAATGAGTTTTTGCGCCAAGGTTTGTGGCGTGCGCAAAGGAGAGGGCGTGTGGTTCATTCGGGTTTCGCTCCAGAAAACTTCACCACGTCACGCCAGCGGGCAATATCGGTCACCACAAAGCGGGCAAATTCTTGCGGGCTGTTGCCCACCGCCGTGGCACCTTCGGCTTCGATGCGGTGGCGTACGTCGGGGTTTTGCACAGCCTGACGCGCGGCATCGCTCCATGTGCGTAAAACCTCAGGCGGTAATTTGGCGGGGCCGAATAAACCAAACCATGCGCTGGATTCAAAGCCAGGCAAAGTGTCGGCAATGGCCGGCACATCCGGCAAGGTGCTTAAGCGATGTGGGCTGGTCACGCCCAAGGCTTTGAGTTTGCCCGCGCGGATGTGTTGCTGCACATTGCCTACGGCTGCAAACATCAACCCCACTTGGCCTGCCAACACGTCTTGCACCGCAGGTGCTGTGCCACGGTATGGAATGTTCACGATGTAGACACCGGCTTTGAGCTTGAAGGCCTCGCCCGCCAAATGCAGTGACGAGCCCAAAGCCCCAATCGCAAAGTTGAGTTGTCCGGGTTTGGCTTTGGCCAAAGCCACCAACTCGGCGATGTTGTTTGCCGGTAAGGAGGGATGAGCCACCAACACGGAAGGTGAGGTGGACACCATGGTTAAGGGGGTGAAATCTTTCACCGGGTCAAACGCCAGCTTTGGGTACAGCGACGCGTTGATGGCATGGCTGGTGAAACTCATCACCAAGGTTTGCCCATCGGGCGCGGCACGGGCCACAGCCTCGGCAGCCAAATTGCCACCGGCAACAGGGCGGTTGTCCACCACCACTGTGCGGCCCAGTTGCTGGCCCATCGCATGGGCCACGGCACGGGCCATGGTGTCGGTGCTGCCGCCCGCAGGCGCGCCAACCAAGATGCGGACTGGCGCTGTGGCGCCCGTGCCTTGCGACCAAGCCGAGCCTCCAGCGAGAAACGCCAGCACAAACAACACACACACAAAGCGTTGGCGTGGCACATGCAAACTCATACGCAAACTCATACGCCCAAGTAGGCTTGGCGCAGGGTGTCGCTGGCCAACAGCTCAGCCGACGTGCCTGAGAAACGGATACTACCGTTTTCCATCACATAAGCGCGGTCGGCAATTTCTAAGGACTGGCCCACGTTTTGTTCGACGAGCAAAATTGCCAATCCGCCAGCACGCAGCTGGGCGATCAAGGCAAACATTTCCTCCACCAAGAGCGGGGACAAGCCCAAGGAGGGTTCGTCCAAGATCAACAGCTTGGGCTCGGCCATCAGTCCACGGCCAATGGCCAGCATTTGCTGTTCGCCACCGCTCATGGTGCCTGCGAGTTGCGCTTGGCGTTCCCGCAAGCGTGGAAAAGTATCAAACACACGGGTCAAATTGTCGGCACGGCGTTCGCGCGCGCGGGTGAAGGCGCCCAATTCCAAGTTCTCTAAGACGCTGAGGTTAGGGAATACTTTGCGGCCTTCGGGCACCTGAATCAAGCCGGCTTGCACCACCTGTCGGTAGTGGGCACCGGTGAGGTCTTGTCCGTCAAACACCACGCGTCCTGCCCAAGTGGGCACCAAGCCGGATACCACCGAGTTGAGCGTGGTTTTGCCCGCACCATTGCTGCCGAGCAGGGCCACCAGTTCGCCGGGTGCGATGCGCAGGTCCGCCCCGCGCAACACTTCCACGGCTCCATAGCCTGCGCGCAGGCCTTCAATCGTGAGCAAATCGCTCATGCGGCCTCCTGCTGTGTTTTGCGCAAACGTGCGGCTGTGCCGTGTCCTAGATAGGCCTCGATGACCTGTGCGTTTTGTGTCACCTCGCTCGGCGCACCTTGGGCAATGAGTTGGCCTTGTGCCAACACCCAGACATGCTCGGCCAAATTCATGACCGCTTGCATGACGTGTTCAATCATCAGCACCGTCACACCCCCTGCAACCAAGCCTCGCACCACGGGCAACATGTCTTGAATTTCTTGTGGGTTCAGACCTGCCAACACTTCGTCGAGCAACAAGAGTTTGGGTTGTGTGGCTAATGCACGGGCCAGTTCGAGGCGTTTACGCCCAGCCACCGTCAAGTCGCCTGCGGGTTTGTCGAGTTGGGCAGACAAGCCGACGCGCTCAGCCACGGCTTCGGCCGCGTGCAAGGCATCGCTGCGCTTGGCGTGCTGAAGGTGAGCTCCCACCGCAATGTTTTCGCGCACGGTTTGCGAGGCAAAGGGTTGCACAATTTGAAAGGTACGCGTGAGACCCAAGGCCGCATTGAGGTGTGGCGCGCGACCGGTGATGTCTACCCCGTCAAAGGTGACACGTCCGGTGTCAGGCACCAAAAAGCCAGACATCAAGGCAAATAATGTGGTTTTACCTGCGCCGTTGGGGCCAATCAAAGCTGTCAAACTCCCTGCGGGGACATTCAGACTGACGTCTTGCACGGCACGCAGCCCGCCGAAGGCGCGTGACACATGGCTCACTTGCAACAAGCTCATGTGCTCTCCTTTTTGTCTGAGGTACTGGCCTGGGTGCGCTTGAACCAGTGCTGTCCAATCCCACCGACACCGCGTGGCAGGAACATCACAATCAACACCAACACGCAGCCATAGACCACCATGTTGATGCCGGGCAACTGGCCAAACATATTGCGCGTCAGATCGGCCAACACATGCAAAGCTAAGGCGCCCACCACCGGACCCCACAAGGTGCCCATGCCGCCCACAATGGCGCCCACCAAGGCCTCGACAGAGGTGTGCGGGCCAAAGGCCAAGCCAGGATCTAGGTATTGAAACACTTGTACATAAAAAGCACCGCCGGCTCCCATCAAGGCGCCTGATAACACGGTGGCCCAGAGCTTGACCGAGAAGGGATTGACACCAATCGCACGCGCAGCGTCTTCGTTATCGCGCACGGCTTGCAGGTAAGCCCCAAAGCGTGAGTGACGCAACCAAGCCGTGATGCACAAAGCCAAGGTGACCAATCCCAAAATCAGCCACACATAGCCTGCACGCGAGGCGAATTGCATATTGCCGACCGACTCATGCAAAGGCAGCATCAAGCCAACGCCCGCGCCGGTCCATGGAACCGACAGCGCAACGATGCGAAACACTTCGGCAAAAGCCAAGGTGACCAAGGCAAAGTAAGAACCCTTGAGTCCGTAACGAAACGACAAAGCCCCAACAAACCCACCCACGGCCGCACTGATGCCCATGGACAGGATCAATGTGAACCATGGGTTCCAGCCGGCATGCACCTGGGCCATGACTTGCACATAAGCGCC
Organism: Comamonadaceae bacterium; assembly: GCA_947451565.1. Classification (GTDB taxonomy): domain Bacteria; phylum Pseudomonadota; class Gammaproteobacteria; order Burkholderiales; family Burkholderiaceae_C; genus Limnohabitans. The sequence continues at coordinate 4,331 of CANFZT010000087.1, forward strand.
AGTGCCAAAAAATAGTGCATGACCAAACGAGAACTGACCGCCAAAACCACCCAGCACATTCCAGGCTTGAGCCAGCAAGCAGGCGTAGAGGGCCATCATCACAAAATTGAGCACCACACCTGAATCGGTCAGGAAGGGAATGCTGCCCACGAGCAACACAAACAACACAATGGCACGGATATCTTTCATGCGCGTGCTCCAAACAAACCCTGAGGACGTAACAGCAGCACCGCAATGAAGATGGCAAAAATGCCGACCTGTCCGAGGGATTCGCCGAGATACAGACCTCCAATGGATTCGACCACCCCAATCAGCAAACCCCCGACCAAGGCCCCGACAAAGCTACCCATGCCGCCCAACACCACAATGGTGAAGGCCACCAGCACAAAGCCGCTGCCGACCAAGGGGTTGACGTAATAGGCGGGCAACAAAAAGCAAGCAGCGGCGCCCAAGCAGGCTAAGCCAATGCCAAAGCACATGGCGTACACATGGTCTACATCAATGCCCATCAAACGGGCGCCATGTTTTTCTTTGGCCACGGCACGTATGGCACGCCCTAAGTCGGTGTAGCGCATCACGGCCAGCAAAACAGCCGAGACCACCAAGGCACCCGCAAACGCCACCAGCTTAGGCAACGCAATCATGGCCGGACCGATGTTGACGGTGGTCAAGGTGTAGGCCGTTTCAATATTGCGCGTGTCGGACTTGAAAAACAACAAAGCCAAGTTTTCCAAAATGATGGATAGCCCCAAGGTGACCAGCAAGATGTTTTCATCTTTGCCGTGGCTGGCCCGATTGATCACACCGCGCTGCAGCAAGTAGCCCAGCGCAAACATCGCGGGCACCATGATGGGCAAGGCCAAATAAGGGTCAATGCCGAGTTTTTCTTTTAAAAAATACACACCGTACAAAGCCACCATCAACGACGCCCCATGGGCGAAGTTGATGATGTGCAGCACGCCATAGATTAAGGTCAACCCCAGTGCGATCAACGCATAGACAGCACCTGTGGTGATGCCGTTGAGCACCGAGGCAAACAAAATAGAGAGATCAAACATGGCGTGGCTCTGAAATGAGACTTAGGCTTTCAAAGGGAAGATCGGTTCGACTTCACGGTAATCACGAGGAATGATCACCTTGATGTCGCCTTTGACCACTTGGGTCATCAAAGGCTGGGCCCCCATGTTTTGGCCGTTGACAAACTGGGTGGCGCCGTACGGCATGATGTGATCTGAGAAAGTACTCTTGTTCAAAGCGTCAATGATGGCGGCGCGGTCGGTGGACTTGGCGCGTTCAATGGCATCTGCCAACAAACGCATGGCTGTGTATGCCATGAAGACTTCGTAACTGAAGAACAAACCTTTGGCTTCGACGCGTTTTTTCAGTTCGAGTGAACGTTTGTCGCGTGGGTTGAACCAGTGGTTGCAATCGATGATGCCGTTGGCGGCTTCAGGGAATTCTTTGACAAATTTGTAGCTGGATGCTGCGCCACCCAAGACAGAGTAAATCGCTTTAGGCGTGACCTTTTGCTGCTGCATGGTGCGCACCAACAAAGCGTATTCGTTGTAGTAGTTGGCGGGAATCACGATGTCAGGGTTGACCTGCTTCATGCGCAGCACAATGTTATTGAAGTCGCGTGTGGGGTTGGCGTGCTTGACGATTTCTTTGACTTCGTAGCCATACCCGGGCAGCTCGCGTGCCAACAAGTTAGCGGTGCCTGTGCCGAACAAAGATTCTTCATGAATGATCATCACGGTGCGCGCAGGCTTGCCGGCAGAGGTGTTGAGCACATGCAAATTGGCCACCGCCACTTCAGCGCATTTTTTGTAGCCTGGGCCAAAGCGGAAGGTGTTTTTCAAACCGCGTTCCACGATTTGATCTGCCACACCGACGTCGACCACATGGGGCAGGTTGTACTTCGCCGCCGCTTGCGTGGTGGCCAAACAAATGGCAGAGGCAAAGGCGCCCACAATGGCGCTCACGCCTGCTTCGTTCATCTTTTCAACTTCTGCCGCACCCGCTTGTGGCGTGGACTGAGCATCGCCCAACAGCGCTTCGATTTTGGCCCCACCAAGCGACTTGATGCCGCCCGCTTTGTTGACATCTTCGATGGCCATCATCACGCCTTCGCGGCACTGTTGACCCGAATAGGCCAGTGCGCCTGTGACGGGGTGCAGAACACCCACCTTCACAGTCTTGGGCTGTGCGCCGCCTACCAATGGAAAGGCCAAAGCCGAAGCTGCAGCTGCCGATTGACCCATAAACTGACGACGTGAAGTCATGATGTGCTCCTTTGAAAAATCAATGAAAGTTGGCGGATAACTCTTTGCTGACCCAGACCTTGGCATCGATGCTGCCAACACGGGACAACTGCATTTGGTATTCGTAACGGTCCGGTCGATAAAGCCCGTGCAACCACTGGATGGGCTTGTCGTCGGTGTCATAAATCAGGCGGTTAACCGCCAGCAGCGCCGAACCTACGGCGATGTCCAAATGCTGAGCCATGCTGGCATCGGCCAGCTTGGCCGAAATGCTTTGTTGTGCGCGCCCCACCTTGACCCCGGACTCTTCGAGCAACATCAGAATGGGTTTTTGTGTCAGCTCTTTGCGACCAAAACCACTGGCAATGCGCTCGGGCACCCAAGTGGTGATGTGAGAAAGCGGTCCTTCTTTGGTGTAGCGAACCCGCTCTGCTTTTTGTACCAACTCGCCGTCTTGCATTTGCAGCGTCATGGCGACTTCATGGGGTGCTGGCAGTCGTTGTACTGACAGCACCTTGACGGTGGTACGCAAGCCCATGCTGACCAAGTTTTCTAGTAAACCTGTCAGGCGTGCTTGCTGAGTTTTGTGGGCGCCTGCATCCATTTTTGGAAGATGCCGCTGCACCAGTGAGCGAGTCCCACGTCCAGGCTCACGACTGATCAAACCTTCTTGTGCCAGTTGTGACAAGGCACGACGCACCGTGACGCGGGCGACGGAAAATTGTTCCATCAAGGCCAACTCGCCGGGGACACCTTGAGAAAATTTGCCTTCATGCAATTGCTCACGCAGCACCAAGTAAACCTGGTGGTATTTGGGCAAGGGCATTGCAGTACTCATGGCTGCCGATGTTGTAACAGTTCTATTGACCTGTCAATAGAACATTTAAAGATGCAATCACTTAGGTGACGAGAACGACTTGATGTGGTCTTTGCATGTACACCGCAAATGAAGACATTTAATAAATTAAACGATTAGCGTCGTTTTTTCTGGCGCAACCAATCTTTGAAATGTCTTAGTATTTCGCGCGGCTGAGCGACTTGTGGCTCGATCAAGTAATAAGCGCGCAAACCCGTCATTGGGCGTTTGCAAGCCACGACAAGCTCTCCACTGGTGAGTTCTGCCGAAATTAGCAAAGTGGGCATGAGCGATACGCCCAGACCCGCTCGAGCCGCTGCGACCTGCATTGAAAAAAGTTCATATCTAGAACCTGCCATCGCACGAGGTGCGTCCACGCCTTGTGCGTCAAACCATTGGCGCCAGGCTTCAGGTCGGGTTGATTGCTGCAGCAATGGCATTTGCATCAATTGTTCAGGCGTGAGAGGTTTGTCTTTTTTGAGTAAGGACGGACTGCAAACGGGGATGACTTCTTCGTCAAACAATTTAGTGGCTTGTGTGCCTGCCCACTGAGCGACTTGTGCGGGTGTGCCTGCATACAGGGCGGCATCCATGCCCGTGTCGCTGAACATAAACGGTCGAGTACGGGTTTCGATGTGAATTTGGTTTTGTGGAAAAGCTTGGGTGAACGAGGGTAGGCGAGGAATGAGCCAGCGCGAAGCAAATGTTGGGACGGCTGCCAACGTTAGGCTTTCGTTTTGCCCTTGACCGCCCATCAAATCAAGTGCGTCACGCTCTAAGCCGTCGAGTCTGGCGCAGACTTGACGTGCATAGTCTTGTCCCGCATGCGTGAGCTGCATGCCGTGCTGCCCACGCTTGAACAGTGCCACACCCAGCATGTCTTCTAGTGCGGCCACTTGGCGTGAGACGGCGCCTTGTGTCAAAGCCAATTCCTGTGCGGCTTTGGTGAAGCTGGCATGCCGAGCGGCTGCTTCAAAGCAGATCAAGGATTGGGTGGAGGGGAGTTTGCGTCGCATGAAAGATTTTAGGTTCGAGAGTACGCTAGATAATACAAAAATGCATAACTGAGTGAAAAACAATCGTTTGATCATGCACCCTTTCGAACCTAGGATGCGCTCATCTATGTTTGTATTTGAAAGACACCATCATGAGTTCTAGTCATCGCTTTTCTTGGTCGGACCCCTTCATGCTCGATCTGCAACTGACCGACGACGAGCGCCAAGTCAAAGAAGCTGCTGCTGCCTATTGCCAAGAACGCTTGGCCCCACGCGTGCTGGAAGCCTTTCGCCACGAAACCACCGATGCCTCCATCTTCCGCGAAATGGG
>CANFZT010000088.1 GCA_947451565.1 Comamonadaceae bacterium
TCGGGTTATCACAAGATGAATGCGTGCTGTCATTACGCGCACTCAGCCATTGAAGCCATGGCTGAACTATTGGCGAAAAACCCTCATCTGCAAGGTGGTGCTGATGTGGTCAAGATTGAGATTCAGACACACCGCCTTGGCTTGACGCTGAATAATTTCAATCCTGTCACGACATTGGGCGCCAAATTTTCCTTGCCTCATGCGCTGGCTGCATCGCTGGTTTACGGCCATGGCGGTGCTCAAGCGTTTGGTAACGAGTCGCTCAACCATGGACAAGTGGCGCGCTTACGACAACAGGTTGAAATGCGTTTAGTCGATGAAGAACTGCCATGGCCACAAGATCGCCCTGCATTTCTTAAAGTCATGGATTCCCAAGGGCATCACTATCACGCCAATTGCATGAGTGCACGCGGAGGTTCAGATCGTCCCTTTAGCGATGCAGAGCTGTGGGCCAAGATTGAGGATTTGTCGCATGCATCTGCGCCTGGCTTAGTGCATGCAATGCAAACACTACATACGCATTGTGTTGATCACCCCGACAGTCATGATTTAGCGCAACCATGGCGAAATTTGATCGATCAATTTTTCAATCCAAAACAGGCTTCATGATGCGCATGAACAACTTCCTAGGAATTAAGCCATGAATGCAAAAAACTTACCTTGGGATATGGAGGTCGATGTTTTGGTCATTGGTGCGGGCGGATGTGGCCTGACCGCGGCCATCGCTGCACATGATGAGGGCGCACAGGTAGCGATTGTTGAAAAACGTGACCAACCGGGTGGCAATACTTCACTAAGTACTGGTTCAATTCCGGGGGCTGGCAGTCGTTTCCAAAAAGCGGCGCAGATCCAAGACTCCCCTGAAGTAATGATGACTGATCTCGCGCGTGTGGCTGGCTCGCACGATCTCAGCGATGTGAGCGATATGCTGGCAAGAATTTCTGCTGAGTTGTGTGAGTGGTTGGTGGACTGCGTGCCTGCTCGAATGAGCCTGATTACCGATTACTGCCATGTGGGTCATACAGTGCCTCGCTTGCATGCGCCGGCTTCACGTCGTGGCCAAGATCTGATGGATGATCTATTGGCGGGTGTGCAAAGGCGGGATATCCCCTTGGCTGTAGGAAATCCAGTGCAGTCGTTGTTGACATCACCTCAAGGTGAGGTGATCGGCGCGCTGATCGGAGGCAAAGGCGTGGAGTCAACTCGGATTAAAGCTCAGAAAGTGATTCTTGCTTGTAACGGGTTTGCGGCTAACCGTGATTTGGTGAAAGAGTTCTGCCCTGAAATTGCCGGTGCTGAGTATTTCGGTGCGCTGGGTAGCCAAGGCGAAGCGGTGCAATGGGGGCGCGAACTGGGCGCTGGTTTTGCCAACATGGCTGCTTATCAAGGCTATGCGGCCGTTGCTTATCCGCATGGCTCGTTGCTTTCGTGGACCACCCTGGAAAAGGGCGGTATCTTGGTCAATGCAGACGGCGAGCGCTTTGGCAATGAAGATCTTGGCTATTCAGGTTATGCCCGTATGGTGTTGGCGCAGCACCGAGAAGTATTTGCAATTTTTGATGACCGTATCAAAGCCATTGCAGACAAAGAAGACGAGTTCCGTGAACTGGTTGATCTAGGCGGTATCAAAAGTGCTAGTACGGTAGCTGAACTCGCCTCGCTGTTCAAGCTACCAGCGGATGCGCTGACGCGCACACTGGATACCTACAACCAAGCCGCTGCAGGCAAAGTCAAAGATACATTCGTTCGATCCAAATTTGGGCTTGCGCCTTTGCAGTCGACATACTGGATTTGCCGCGTCACGCCTGGACTGTTTCATACCCAAGGTGGTTTGGCGATTGATACCAGTGCGCATGTGCTTAAGCGTGATGGCAGTCGTATTCCAAACCTCTTTGCGGGGGGCGGCGCCGCAGGGGGTATCAGCGGGAAGTCGGGTGCCATGGGCTATGCATCAGGTAACGGCTTGCTGACCGCCATCGGTTTGGGTTATTTGGGTGGTCGTGCTGCTGCCAAAGAGTTGAAAGAAGCCTCAGGTCGACAGCCATGACACATAGCGAACGCATTGCGGACTTTGCCCTGTCTTTGCGACAGCAAGATATCCCGAGCCATGTCGCGCAACTTGCACGTCTGCATATCTTGGATGCCCTCGGCGTTGGCATCGCTGCCTCAGTTGGGGAGGTGCAACAACGGATGACGAAAAGCCTGGTGCACACGCACTCACAAGTAGGTGGCTGTACTGTGCTTGGACATTCAGTTCAAACACATTCAAGTCATGCGGCATTGCTCAACGGCAGCTTTATTCATGCGCTGGAATACGATGACACCCACATGGCTTCTATCGTGCACGGTAGTGCGGTGTTGGTGCCTGCTGCGTTGGCCGCTGCAGAGCAACATCAATTGAGTTTGGGTGAGTTCATTCGCTTGGTGGCCATTGGGTGGGAAGTATTGATCCGTGTCGGCTTGGCCGCACCTGGTGCTTTTCAGCGCCGAGGATTTCAAGTCACATCAGTTGGTGGCGCTTTGGTGTCAGCTCTGATTGCAGGCTTGGCCGCGGGCTTGTCGCGTACAGAATTGGTGTGGGCTCAAGGCATTGCGGGGAGTCAAGCATCAGGAATTTTTGAATTTCTCAACGAAGGTTCCACTGTCAAAGCACTGCATCCTGGCTGGGCTGCGCATGCTGGCGTGATGGCTGCTCAGCTTGCTGCAGCGGGTATGACGGGACCTTCCACTGTTTACGAAGGCCGGTTTGGTCTATACAAAACCTACACCGATGAGCCTCTAGCCGCTGAACTTCATGCCCAGCAACTCAGCACCTTAGGGCAAAAGTGGATGCTTTCTGACGCGGCCTTTAAGCTATTTCCCTGCTGTCACTATATTCATCCGTTTTTAGAAGCCGCTCAGCAATTCGTTTCGGAGCATGCACTGGCATTGCAAGACATCGATCATATTGAATGTAGCGTTCCCGTCGGGGCTGCCGCCATTATTTGCGAACCTTGGGAACGTAAACAACATCCCTTGGTATTAAACGAAGCAAAGTACAGCTTGCCTTATTGCATGTCTTTGGTCTTCCTCAAAATTCCAATCACTCCCCAACACTTTTTGTCAGCGCATGTTCATCCCGATGCTGTTGCCTTTGCTCAGAAAATCAGTTGGATTCCGATGAAGGATGCTGATTTCCCAAATAAATTTCAAGCGGGTATTCAGATTCGATTTTTAAATGGAAAAACTGTTAGTTCTCTTGTCGATCAAGTCAAGGGAAGCACTGAGCGACCTGCATCACAAAACGAAATTTTAGATAAGTTCATCAGTAACACGCCATCGCTTCAAGAGCGTGATGTTCAGCAGCAGGTCATGGACTTTGTGCTGAATGGACACGTAGATCAGAAGCTGGACACGCTTAGTGTGTTACTGTCTTCTTGATCGACTTGTCCAGCGATACGTGATCTAGATGTGATTCACTACTCTGTTTTTTGAATATTTGACTTTAAGAAACTCTATGAACAAAAACTCCAAAGCTATTCTTCGTGACCGCGTTAATCAACGCAATGCCCTGTTAGTGCCTGGTGCTTTCAATGCGCTTAGTGCACGCATGATTGCTGATCTTGGATTTGAGGCGCTATATCTAAGTGGCGCAGGCTTAACAAATATGTATTACGGATTGCCAGACTTGGCATTTATTAGCTTAAGAGATGTTGTGGAGCATACGGCAGCCATTCGCGATGCGGTGGAAATTCCGTTGATCGTTGATATCGATACAGGTTTTGGTAATGCACTGAACGTGCGCCAAACCATTAGAGCGCTTGAACGCGCTGGTGCCGATGCTGTACAAATTGAGGATCAAACGTTTCCCAAGCGATGTGGGCACTTTGCTGGCAAAGATGTGGCGCCTGTCGAAGAGATGTTATCGAAAATCAAAGCGGCAGTTGATGCTCGACAAGATGCTAATTTTCAAATTATTGCGCGTACGGATGCCCGTGCCAAATACGGTTTAGAGGCCGCTATTGAGCGCGCGCAAAAGTTTTCTGAGGCTGGCGCCGATATTTTGTTTGTGGAAGCAACCGAAAGCCTAGAGGAGGTTCGTTCTTTGACACGCTTGCTGGATAAACCTCAATTGATGAATATTGTGATTGGTGGAAAAACGCCAGCATTAGATCAATCAGAATTGGCGGAGTTGGGTTTTGGATTGGTGCTATACGCTAACGCTGCCATGCAGGGGGCAACTCTGGGAATGCAAAAAGCTTTGACGCAACTCAAATCCAACGGACGTCTTGATGAAGATCCATCTGTGGTGGTTTCTTTCAGCGAGCGTCAGCGTTTGGTGAACAAACCATTTTTTGATGAACTGGAAAAAGGCTACACGTATTGAAAGACAGCAGCTGGTAACGCAAACGCCATTCTAAAAAGTTACGTTTCGATTAAACGCATGGACGCTTTTATCGCCTACGGTGCAAGCGTTGCACCTGATATCTGATGGCGATAGAGACTTTCACTGATGAACCCATTGGACTTTATCTCGGCAACGAAGTCGATCAAAGTTTGGTGTGCCGCCTTAGAGATCGCGTTCGATTGCCCCATTGCCTGCTGAATCACCATGAATCGTCCCGGCAGTAACCGCAAGCCTTCATATTTTTGGGTATCTGCTTCAAGCTGTTGTTTGACACCTGCCGCGACATCGTAGGTGCCCTGCATGAAGAAGGGCACCACCATGGGGGAGGTTGGCGCTTTGACCAATCGTGCTTCTTTCAGTTCACGCGTGAGAAACAAATCGTAAGCACTTCCTTGGCCTACAACCACTTGGTGTTTGGCTTGGTCCACCTGTGCGTTGTCCACCAAGGGGGAGTCTTTTTTGACCAAGTAACTGCCCTCAATCAATACATAGGGCGGCGTGAATGAGATGCCATTTCCGCGTACCGGATCGATGGCAAAAAAGCCAAGGTCGGCTTGGCCTTGGGTGACTGCTTCAACCGACTTGGCCGCAGAGTCAACCGAAATCAGAGCCAAAGGGATTTGGAGTTTGGCTGCGAAAGCTTTTGCCAAATCGACGGACACACCCACAGGCTCTCCCGTTGAATCATCTTTGCGTGCAAGGATAGGGTTGCCTAGGTTAATCACGGCACGCAAAGTGCCTGTTGGTGCGATCTCACGCATTAGAACTGTCATGTTTTGCGCCCAAGTCAAAGGGATCAGTAGGGTTGTGATAGCCAACCCTACCAAACATTTATTAAAACGCAAGGGTTTGACCTTCTGTCATTGGCACAACCTTGACTTTGCTACCTTTCATGGCGTTTTGGAATTCTTCCAAAGTGCCTTTGGCCAGTGGGTTGGAGTTGTAGTGGATCGGGATGACCATCTTGGGTTTGATCCAATTGCGCGCTGCAAACGCAGCATCTTCTGGGTCCATGGTGAAGTTGCCGCCAATGGGCATCAGCACCAAATCAGGCTTATAGCGTTCGGTGATGAACTTCATGTCGCCAAACAATCCGGTATCACCCATGTGCCAAATTTTGAAACCGTTTTCTAACTCGATGATGTAACCCACTGCTTCGCCTGCAGGGTGCGATTCGAGTTTTTCAGTCGCTGGATTTTTCCAAACCAAGAGTGAAGAGTGTTCAGCCTGTACGGCAGTGACTTTGATGCCTGGCAAGGGCTTGACGCTGCCCGTCTTGTTGAAGCGGTGCGTCAATTCAGCAGGCATCACACCCAGTGTGATCAAGGGGGTGATCATATCGGCAGGGCCGTACAGCACGGTCTTGTGAAGCTTAGCTAAGGCTGGGGCATCCCCAATGTGGTCGACGTGTGCGTGCGTGACCAACAGCAGGTCCACTTTGCCCAGTGCCACGATGTCGGTTTTATAAGGAGCAGGGGTTTTAGGGCCGCCTGTAAGCCACGGATCGATGACGATGTTTTGTCCGCCTGGCGTTTTGATGCGAAAGCCCGCTTGACCCAACCACAAGACCTCTGTTTTGGCCTCTGATGACTTGGGGGCTTGCTGCGCAAAACTGCTGTGCATGCTGATGGCCGTTAAGCCAAGCACCACGCAGGCTTTTAAGCCTATGGAATGCAACCAATTCATAACGAATTCTCCAATTAGGTGAGGTTGAAAAAGATATCTCGCGCAGTTTCATCGCAGCTTTTGTGCTTGTCTAGATGTGAAAGTCTCTGTGGCGACTCGGCTCCGGTTTGACCTAAGCGTATCAATGGGTTTTAACAAAGGCCGAAGCGAAGTATCAGGCCTTTGTCTTTTTGCTTTGTGTGGTGCGCTCACATGACCAAACGCCACATAGCAAATGCTTTCTTCTTGTTCACCTAGTTTGAACGGCGTTGGCGTCGCTTGTTTCCAAGCGCTTGGGTGAGACATGAACTCTGGCGCGCATCTGCGCCAGTAGATCCTCTGCCGCATCCGTGCGCCTCGTCAATATTGCTTATAGGGCAAGAATTTTCCAGAGAGCACCACATTCACGCGGTCCCCTTTGGGGTCGGGTTGGCGAACGATGTCCATGGAGAAATCAATCGCGCTCATGATGCCGTCACCAAATTCTTCGTGAATGAGTTCTTTGATGGTGGTGCCGTACACGCTGACGATTTCGTACCAACGGTAAATCAAAGGATCGGTGGGCACAGGTGTGGGCAGCGAGCCTTTGTAGGGCACCACTTGTAGCCATTTTTGCTCTTCGGCATCGAGGCCAAAAATCTTGCCGACAAGTTTGGCTTGTTTTGCATCCAGGGCCATTTGGCCTAAACACGCCGCCGTGGTCCATTCTTTGGAGAGGCCTACTTTTTTGGCTACGTCTTCCCACTTGATCCCTTTGGATACTTTGGTGCTGATGATTTTTTCGGTCACGTCGAGACGGTTCATGCTCACTCCTAGCTTGGTTGAAAAGATTTAGCCGACAGCGACAAGGCGCTGGTTGTTTTGTTCGATGTGCAGCAAGCCTTGCAACACATCTCCCACTACGATGACGGAGGGGCTGGCCATTTGGTCGCGCAGCACGGTGTCGTGCAGCTCGCTCAACATGCACACCACATGGCGTTGCGTGGACAGGCTAACGTGTTGAATCACGGCCGCTGGGGTGTGGGGGTCTAGCCCATGCAGCAACGCGGCTTGCAATTGCGCGGCACCGCTCATGCCCATGTAAATCACCAAGGTGAGCTTGGCCTGTGCCGCCGTGTGCGACAAGGCAGCCCAGTTCACTGCATCAGTCGCGCCTTGTTTGGCGTGACCCGTGATGAACAACACACCATGCGCATGGGCGCGGTGCGTCAGTGGCACGCCCAGCGAGGTGACACCGGCCAAGCCTGCGGTAATGCCGTTGATGACCGTGACGGCCACACCTTGCGCGCGCAAGTGTTCCACCTCTTCACCGCCACGCCCAAAGATGAAGGGGTCGCCGCCTTTGAGACGCACCACGTTTTCACTGGCCAATGCTTCTTGCAGCATCAGTTTTTCAATGAAGGCTTGTGGGGTTGATTTGCAACCGCCCCGTTTACCCACATAGATGATGCGTGCCGAGGGCGAGGCGTAGGCCACGATGGCGTCGCTCACCAAGTCGTCCACCAATAACACGGTGGCTGCGGCAATGGCTTTGACCGCTTTGAGTGTGAGCAACTCAGGGTCGCCCGGACCAGCGCCGACGAGTGTGACGTGCGCGGACGTGGGTGTGTTGCGATGTGTCATGCGGTGCTCTCTGTGCGTTGAATCATGCGGCGCAGCTCAGGCACGCATGAGCCGCATTGGGTGCCGCACTTGAGCGTGCCTTGTAGCGATGCCAAGCGTTGTGCGCTGTCTCCTTTGTAAATCTCCAAGTGGTTACGAATGGCTACATCTTTCACACCCACGCAGCTGCACACGGTGGTGCCTGCATCGACCAAAGCCACAGGAGGCTTGCTGCCAGTCATCAACAAACGCCGACCGTATTCTTGGGTGGACGCTTGGGTTTGTAGCAAGGCTTTGAGCCAGGTTTCTGCCGATGTGTCGCCCGCAATGATGAAGGCGTTGAGCTGAGTGTCTTTGGCTTGGGTAGGTTCGCTGTGTTGCAAGCGCATGCTGCGTAGTTGGCTGCGTTTGGCGTCGACATAGCGCAAGCTGTCGCTGCCATTCAGTCCCAAGAGCTGCTCAATGTCATGCAGCGGCGTCATGTCAGGCGGTTCGCTGCAGGCGGCGCGCATCAGCACACCTTGACGGGCAGGGCCTTCTGTCGGCGAGTCACTGAACGGCACGCAGCTGGCAAATTCAAATTGCACCATGCGCGCACGCAGGTTTTGCAGAATGGTTTGTGCTTTGTGCTCGGGCAGCCACGCCACGGCCAGCAAGGTCCAAGGTAATTCCGCCTTGAGCACTTTGACAGCGGCGTGTTTCAGCTCTGGCTGCTTGGAGTTGGGGCAATACGCGGAGGTGGTGATGGCATTTACCCCCGCCAATGGTTTGTTCTGGTGGTCACGCCCACTCAAGAAGGCGGCGCCCCAATGCATGGCGATGAAGGCTTGGTTCACGCCGAGGTCGGCACTGGCTTGGGCAGGTAACACGATAGAGCCACGCTTGCTGGTGACGTGCACCAAGGTGCCTTCGTCAAAACCCAAACGTGCCATGTCGTCGGGGTGCAGTTGCACCACAGGTTCGGGAA
>CANFZT010000089.1 GCA_947451565.1 Comamonadaceae bacterium
CACTGAGCGTGGAAGGCTACGAGGTGGTCGCCAGCGGCAGCTCGGCGGATGCCAGTGCGGTGCTGCGTCACGCCATGGCATCAGACAGCCCCTTGGATTTGTTGGTACTCGATTTGGGACTGCCCGATGGCGATGGTGGTGATTTGCTGCGCCGTATACGTGCGCAATACGCACTGCCCATCCTCATCATTTCGGCGCGCCATGACGACGCCAACAAAGTGACCTTGCTCGATGCAGGTGCGGATGATTATTTGGTCAAGCCTTTCAGCATCAGTGAATTGCTAGCACGCATGCGTGTGACGTTGCGTCACCGTGGCACGGTGGTGCTGGCCTCGCAAACCCAATACAACTGTGGTGCTTTAGACGTTGATCTTGCTAAGCACACGGTACTCAAAGCGGGCGAGGCTGTGCACCTTACACCTACGGAGTTCAAACTTTTGGCGCGCTTGGTGCGCCAAGCTGGTCAGGTGGTGACACATCGCCAATTGCTGGTGGATGTGTGGGGGGCTGAGCATGTGGACCAAACCCAATACCTGCGGCTGTATATGGGGCAGTTGCGTGCCAAGCTCGAAGTCAATCCGACAGAACCGACCTTGCTGCTGACCGAGCCCGGTGTGGGCTATCGCTTGGCCGAATAGTTGGCACTTATGCTTTCCTAACACGATCACTGGCAACCTAGGGGCACTTGAATAGGAGTGCTCATGTCAGCAACAGATTTAGACAACCCCTCAGCACACATCAAACGCCAGTCAACCGCGGCGTTGACCTTGGGCGCCATTGGTGTGGTGTATGGTGATATTGGCACCAGCCCGCTGTACACGGTCAAAGAGGTGTTCTTACCCGGCACCGGCGTGGCGTTGACGCCAGAAAATTTGATTGGTGCGGTTTCTGCCATTTTTTGGGCGTTGATGCTCATCGTCACGCTCAAGTATGTGATTTTGATTTTGCGTGCTGACAACCGCGGCGAAGGCGGTGCGTTGGCCCTCACCGCTTTGGCCGCCAATGCGGTTAAGCACAAGCCACGGTTGCGCCACTTCTTGCTGCTGCTGGGGCTTTTTGGCGCCACGCTGTTTTATGGCGACAGTGTTATTACGCCAGCTATCTCGGTATTGGGCGCGGTGGAAGGCTTAGAAATCGTCACACCCTTGTTGCAGCCCTATGTGGTGCCCATTGCATTGGTCGTTTTGGTGCTGCTGTTTCTCATGCAGCGCTGGGGCACCAATTTTGTGGGCAAGTTTTTTGGCCCCATCATCGTGGTGTGGTTTGTAATTCTTGCCCTCACAGGCATTGAGCAAATTGTGCAAACGCCAGAAATTTTGACGGCCTTGAATCCACTGCACGGCATCAACTTTTTGTTGGATCGTGGCCCCTTTGTGTTGGCGGCTGTTGGTGCGATTGTGTTGGCGCTCACAGGTGCTGAAGCTCTATATGCCGACATGGGCCACTTTGGCCGTAAGCCGATTCAAATTGCGTGGATGGGTTTGGTTATGCCGAGTTTGGCGCTGCATTACATGGGCCAAGGCGCGCTGCTCATCCACGATGCGACAGCCATTGAAAACCCCTTCTTTCGGATGTTCTCCGAAGAGTGGTTGATCCCCGCGGTGTTGTTGGCCACAGTGGCCGCCATCATTGCGTCGCAAGCTGTGATCTCAGGTGCATATTCCATGACCAAGCAGGCTATTTTGTTGGGCTTCTTGCCACGCATGGACATCAAGTACACCTCGGAGCAAGAGGTGGGTCAAATCTACATGCCCGGTGTGAACTGGATTTTGTTGGCTGGTGTTGTGCTGGCGGTGTTGGCGTTTCGAAGCTCTTCTGCTTTGGCTGGTGCTTACGGTATTGCGGTGACCTTGACCATGGTCATCACCACCATCATGACTTTCTTTGTTGTGCACGATGCTTGGAAAATACCAACGCCTTTGGCGATTGGCGCAACGCTGTTTTTCTTCAGCATTGACTCGTTTTTGTTTGCAGGCTGCATCATCAAGTTCTTTGATGGCGGTTGGTTGCCATTGGCGATGGGCCTGACCTTGTATTTGGTCATGACCACATGGTCGCGTGGCCGCGAGTTGGTGGTCGACACCATTCGTCGCGATGGCTTAGACCTCAACACCTTCATTGAGCACATTGATTCAGGCCACACTCACTTGGCCAAACGCACGGCCGTTTATGCAGTGGCCAATCCCGAGACCGTGCCGCAAGCGTTGCTGCACAACATGAAGCACAACCAAGTGCTGCACGAAAAAAACATCATCTTGACAGTGGCGTTTGAGAACGTGCCGTGGGTGTCAGACAAACAGCGCGTGCGCGTGGCGCGCCTGAGCGAGCACTTCTGGCAAGTGTGGGTGACGTTTGGTTTCATGAACACGCCCGATGTGCCGCGTGCATTGAAACTTTGCGAACCCTTGGGGCTTGAAATTCCCGTTTTTGAAACCTCTTATTTCTTAAGCCGCGAAACCGTGATCTCTACACCGGGTGGCGGCATGGCGCAGTGGCGAGAAAAACTGTTCTCGGCCATGACGCGCAATTCAGGCGGCGTGGTGGAGTTTTTCCACTTGCCAGATAACGCGGTTGTAGAACTTGGAACTCGGGTGCAAATATGATTGAACACACATTACCTATCACGCTCAAACTCACAGGCAAAGCGGGTCTTGACCCTAGGGTTGCTGCAGAGTTTGCAATGGCTGCCGCCCGCTTTGATGGGCAGATCACCGTGGCGTGCCATGGCCGCACGGTCAACGCCAAATCGGTGGCCGAGGTCATGGCTTTGGGTGCTGTGCATGATGATTTGGTCGAGTTACATGCCGAAGGCGAACACGCTCAGCAAGCGGTGAATGCCTTGATTGCAGTGATTCAAAAAGGTTAAGTGGCTTAATCAGCAAAATGCCCGCAAGCTTTGCAGCTTGCGGGCATTTGTGCTTTTGACACGCGGTCTGAACGGCGCGTCGATTGGCCGGTTAGGCTTCCAACCGCGCCGCCAAAGCCGCCTTCGTCGAGGTCATTTCAGCAGGCAAGTGGTAAGCCAACTGCGTGAACAACTCTTCGTGCAGTTTGAGCTCCTCCACCCAAGCGGCCTTGTCAATGTGCGTGACTGTTTTGAATTGATCAGCGGTGAAGTTCAAGCCTTTCCAGTTGATCTCTTCATACGTGGGGCTCACGCCGAACACGTTTTCTTGGCCTTTGGCTTGGCCTTCAATGCGGTCAATCATCCACTTCAAGACACGCATGTTTTCGCCGTAGCCGGGCCACACAAACTTGCCATCGTCGCCCTTGCGGAACCAGTTGACGCAGTAGATGGACGGCACGCGTGCGCCGCTGGCTTTGAGCTTGCCGCCCATGTTGAGCCAGTGCTGGAAGTAGTCGCTCATGTTGTAGCCCATGAAAGGCAACATGGCGAAGGGGTCGCGGCGCACCACGCCTTGTTGGCCAGCCGCGGCAGCGGTGGTTTCAGAGCCCATGGTCGCGGCCATGTACACGCCTTCGGTCCAGTTGCGTGCTTCGGTGACCAACGGCACGGTGGTAGAGCGGCGACCGCCGAAGATGAAGGCATCAATCGCCACGCCATCGGCGTCGTCCCATTGGTGGTCCAAGGCGGGGTTGTTGGTGGCCGCCACGGTGAAGCGCGCATTGGGGTGAGCAGCTTTGGCGCCTGTTTCTTTGGCAATGGCGGGTGTCCAGTCTTTGCCTTGCCAGTCGATCAGATGGTCGGGCAGGGTGCCAGTGTCTTTTTCCATACCTTCCCACCAGACGTCGCCGTCGTCGGTCAATGCCACGTTGGTAAAGATCACATTTTTGTCCAAGCTCGCCATGCAGTTGGGGTTGGTGTGGAAGTTGGTGCCAGGGGCTACGCCAAAGTAACCCGCTTCGGGGTTGATGGCGTACAACTTGCCGTCCGCGTGTGGCTTGATCCAGGCAATGTCGTCACCGATGGTGGTGACTTTCCACCCGTCGAAACCTTCAGGAGGAACCAACATTGAAAAGTTGGTTTTGCCACAGGCGCTGGGGAACGCCGCCGCGACGTGGTATTTTTTGCCTTGTGGGTTGGTCACGCCCAAGATGAGCATGTGCTCGGCCAACCAACCTTGGTCGCGGCCCATGTTGGACGCAATGCGCAAAGCAAAACATTTCTTGCCTAACAAAGCGTTGCCACCGTAGCCCGAGCCATAAGACCAAATTTCGCGGGTTTCTGGGTAATGCACGATGTATTTGGTTTTGTTGCAAGGCCACTTCACATCGGCTTGGCCGGCAGCCAAAGGTGCGCCTACGGTATGCACACAAGGCACAAAGGCGCCGTCCGTGCCGATGACGTCGTACACAGCCTTGCCCATGCGGGTCATGATTTTTTGGTTCACTGCGACATAGGCGCTGTCAGACAGTTCAATGCCAACGTGCGCAATGTGCGAGCCCAAAGGTCCCATGCTGAAGGGGATGACGTACATGGTGCGGCCCTTCATGCAGCCGTCAAACAACGGTTGCAAGGTGGTGCGCATCTCGGCTGGCGCCATCCAGTTGTTGGTAGGGCCTGCGTTCTCTTTTTTCTCTGAGCAGATGTAGGTGCGATCTTCGACGCGTGCCACGTCTGAAGGATCAGAACAGGCCAAATAAGAGTTGGGGCGCTTGAAAGGGTTGAGCTTTTTGAACGTGCCGCTCTCCACCAGTTGTTGACACAGGCGGTTGTATTCTTCTTCGCTGCCATCGCACCAGTACACGGTGTCTGGTTTGCACAAGGCGGCCATTTCGCCAACCCAAGCGACCAGCTTGGGGTTCTTTACATAGGCGGGTGCATTCACGTTCATCAAAAGCTCCTAAGTCAAAAAATTGAGGTCAGAGCCCAGCCAAGTGCTGCGAGGCGCTGACCTCAATTCATTGCCGATGGCGTATGCCAAGCGGATGACTATTTTATGAAACTCTGCCCTTCCCCAAGCTTGCAAAACCCCTACGAGTTACATGAAAACCTTGAAAAGTATTACTTTTGGGGTGGTTTTAGGTAACTCCTAGGGTAAGGCCCTAGACGGGGAGTTACAACGCGAGAAAAACAAAAAGCGCCTCAAAAGGCGCTTTTTTGGACGAGACCATGCATCAGGCCATAAAGACAGCGATGAAGGCCAGCAAGAAAATCAATACCGCACCAGCGACGGGTAAGACGATCGGCATCAAGGGGACGATGGCTTCCACAACGTCTTGTTCTGCGGCGTGTGCATGGGTGTCGTGTGACATGTCTGGTTTCCTGTAGAAATGATTGCTTTGGCAAATTTTAGGTGACTACGCGCTTTTTTCGGTCGTCGAGGTGACAGGGTAAACCCGTCGAATGCGACACCTCAGGCGGGCAGTGCCACCACGCGCAGGACTTCCTCGCCATAGGCTTCGAGTTTCTTGGCGCCAATGCCTGCAATGCCTTGCAAGGCGTCGAGGTCTTGCGGCTCGGCTTGCGCAATGGCGGCCAGTGTGGCGTCGTGGAAGATGACGTAGGCGGGCAAGTTGTGCGAGCGTGCCACCTCGGCGCGCCAGGCCTTGAGGGCGTCGTAGCGTTGTTGCCCCGCATCGTCCAAGGCGATGGGCGCGGGCTTGGACGCGCCGCTGGCGGTGCGCTTGGCTTTGCGGTCCGCAGGGGTTGAGACGGAGGCCCGCAGGCGCACCGACACGTCGCCCTTGAGGACGGCGCGCGAGGCTTCGGTCAAATACAGGGTGTTGAACGCCTGCGCATCTACCCCCAAAGCGCCCAAAGCAATGAGCTGGCGCAACACGCCACGCAGTTGCACCTCGCTGAAATGCGCGCCAATGCCAAAAGTGCTGAGCTTGTCGTGGCCGTATTGGGTGACCTTCTCGGTGGCTTTGCCACGCAAGATGTCCATCATGTGGCCCGCACCAAAAGACATGCCGCTTTGTTGCTTCACGCGGTAGATGGTGGACAGCAACATGCGAGCGGCTTCGGTGCCGTCCCAGATTTCTGGGGGTTGCAGGCAGTTGTCGCAGTTGCCACAAAAGTAACGCGCCCCCACGCTCGGCACTGACGTGTCCTTGCTGCCCCCCGAGGGGGCTGACCCGCCTTGGGGCGGCCCGGCGTCGGGTCGCGTTTGCCCATCTGCAGGTGCGTAGGTCTCGCCAAAGTAGCCCAATAGCCGCACCCGTCGGCAGTCGGTTGCTTCGGCCAATGCCAGCAGCGCGTCGAGCTTGCCGCGCATGACTTGTTTGAACTCTTCACCAGCCGGGCTCTCGTCAATCATGCGGCGTTGGTTCACCACGTCGTTCAGGCCGTAAGCCATCCAAGCGTGGGCGGCTTGGCCGTCTCGGCCACCACGGCCGGTTTCTTGGTAGTAGCCTTCGATGTTTTTAGGCATGTCCAAGTGCGCCACAAAGCGCACGTCGGGTTTATCGATGCCCATGCCAAACGCAATCGTGGCCACCATCACCAAGCCTTCTTCGCGCAAGAAGCGGTTTTGGTGCTTCTGGCGAATGGCGCTGTCGAGGCCCGCGTGATACGGCAGCGCGGCAATGCCGGCGTCGCACAAATTTTTCGCCACTTCTTCCACGCGCTTGCGTGATTGGCAATAGACGATGCCGCTGTCTTGGCCATAGGGTCCCGTGTGCTCACGTTGGATGAATCGCAACAGTTGGGTGGAGGCGTCTTTTTTCTCGACGATGGTGTAGCGGATGTTGGGGCGGTCAAAGCTGCTGACGAATTGCTGCGCGTCTTCTAGCTGTAAGCGCTCGACGATGTCGGCGCGCGTCAGCGCATCGGCGGTGGCGGTGAGTGCCATGCGCGGCACGCCTGCATAGCGCTCGTGCAGCACGGTGAGGGCGCGGTACTCGGGGCGGAAGTCGTGGCCCCATTGGCTCACGCAATGCGCTTCGTCGATGGCGAACAAACTCAATTGGCCCTGCTCGTACAGCGCATCGAGCTGCGCCAAAAAGCGTGGCGTGGTGATGCGCTCGGGCGCGGCATACAGCAACGTGATCTCACCACGGCGCAAACGTTGCTCTACCGCGTTGGCATCTTCGCCGCTGAGGCTGGAATTTAAAAATGCCGCCTCCACACCCGCCTCGTGCAGCGCACCCACTTGGTCGTGCATGAGCGCGATGAGCGGCGACACCACGATGGTGATGCCGTGCCCCGCACGTTGGCGGGCAATCGCGGGAATTTGGTAACAGAGCGACTTGCCCCCGCCCGTGGGCATGAGCACCAGTGCATCTCCGCCGCCGCAGACGTGGTTCACGATGGCCTCTTGCGGGCCGCGAAACGCGCCGTAGCCGAAGACCTCGCGCAGGATGTCTTGCGGATTCACAGGTATGGCGTGGGGAGTTTGGGTTGCAGACGAGGGCATGAGCCCCCTATTGTCCCTGCTTCTTACAATGGCGGAATGACCCAAGCCTACACACGCGCAAAAGAATTACCCGCCATCTTGGCCAAACGTATCGCCATCCTTGACGGTGCGATGGGCACCATGATTCAGCGCTTCAAGCTGACCGAAGCGCAATACCGAGGCGAGCGCTTCAAAGATTTCCACAAAGACGTGAAAGGCAACAACGAGTTGCTCAGCCTCACCCGCCCCGACGTGATTCGTGACATTCACGAACGCTACTTGGCCGCTGGCGCTGACCTGATCGAGACCAACACCTTTGGCGCCACCACCATCGCGCAGGCCGACTACGACATGGCCGACTTGGCCTATGAAATGAACGTGGCCTCAGCCCGCATCGCCCGCGAAGCCTGCGACAAATACAGCACGCCCGACAAACCCCGTTTTGTGGCGGGCGCAGTAGGCCCCACCCCCAAAACCGCCAGCATCAGCCCCGATGTGAATGACGCGGGTGCGCGCAATGTGACGTTTGAAGAGCTGCGCGCCGCCTATTACGACCAAGTCAAAGCCTTGGTCGAAGGTGGCTCAGATGTATTGTTGGTCGAAACCATTTTTGACACGCTCAACGCCAAAGCGGCGCTGTTTGCGATTGAAGAGTTTTTTGAAGCTTCGGGCGAGCGCTTGCCCCTCATCATCAGCGGCACGGTGACCGACGCGTCGGGTCGCATCTTGAGTGGCCAAACCGTGACCGCGTTTTGGCACAGCGTGCGTCACGCGCAACCCTTGGCGATTGGCCTGAACTGCGCCTTGGGTGCCACGCTGATGCGCCCCTACATCCAAGAGCTCAACAAGGTCGCGGGCGACACCTTTATCAGCTGCTACCCCAACGCGGGTTTGCCCAACCCCATGAGCGACACCGGCTTTGACGAAACGCCAGACGTGACCAGCCGCTTGTTGCACGAGTTTGCCGCCGAAGGTTTGGTCAACATCGTGGGCGGTTGCTGCGGCACCACGCCAGACCACATCGCGGCCATTGGCAGCGCGGTGGCTGACCAAAAGGCGCGAGCTTTGAGCGCGGGGCCGTTTTATCGCGAGGCGGCATAAGCGCACTCGGTTAAAATCTAATGTTCTCCAAGGAGCGTTGCAGCTTCACCCGTCCTTTCAGGACTTGCGCGTGAAGTCAGGCTTGGGGCCGAATCTTTTGCAACGACGCTCACCTGTATTGATAGCCCCCAGGTGAGTACCCCCATGAATTCCACTGCAGTTCCCCCCATGAAGCTGTCTGGCCTTGAGCCAGTGTCCATTGGCGA
>CANFZT010000090.1 GCA_947451565.1 Comamonadaceae bacterium
GGTCGGAAATTTTTTCCAACAAATACACGGCATCGCGCAAGCGCTCGCAGCACTTCACGCTCAGATCGGTCAAACGCACGATCTCTTCGTTCATGGTGCGCACGTCATACAAGGCCATGGTTTCGGCAGTGTCTTGAATCAAGTCAGCCACGTCGTCCATGGTGTTGATCAAGGAGTGAATTTGCTCACGGTCAATGGGCGTGATGAAGGTTTTGTGGATGGCCACATTGCACTCATGCGTGACGCGATCAGCGCCGCGCTCGGCGTTGTCCACTTCGCTGTTGTACTTGTCACGCAAGATGGGGTCACCGTAGTTGGCCACCAAGTTTGAGAATGCGTGCGCAGCTTCGACGATGCGGTCAGCGTGCTGGTTGAACATGACGAAAAAATTGCCCTCGGTGGGCAACAACTTTCCAAATAGCATTTGCAGCTCCTGTGGATGACTTATTTATGACGATTAGATGACGGTTTAAAGTGTAATCGCTAGCCAGCCATCGCCCAACACAAGGCGTTCAAGGCAAGGCTATGGGCTAATGCGTTGAATAGCCTGACTTTCCACCGCGGTCAATTGCGCTGAGCCCACCCGCTCAGGCCACACCTCGGCCAAAGGTAATAGAACGAAAGCGCGCTCGCGCCAGCGCGGGTGCGGCAAGGTAAGCTCGGGCGTTGACAAGGCCAGATCACCGTAAAAGATGATGTCCAAGTCTAGCGTGCGCGGTGCATTTTTGTAAGGGCGTTCGCGACCACTTTGTTGCTCCAACGCCTGCAAAGCATGCAACAACGCCAGCGGGCTGAGTTGGGTGTGCACCAACGCGACGGCATTGATGAAATCAGGACCCTGCGCTTCATAGGGCTCACTGCGGTACAGGGACGAAGCTTTAAAAAGCTGCGTATTGGGCAAAACCGCCACATCCCGCAAGGCTTGCTGAACCGTGGCGACTGCATCGCCCAGATTAGCGCCGAGCGCCACACACGCCAAGACGGAGGATGCAGGCATGGCGGTGGCCACCTTATTCGGAAGCGGGTGCGCTACCCGTGTCGCCACCGGCTTCACCACCGGGCTTGCGACGGCGACGACGGCGTTTTTTGGCGGGCGATCCTGCCCCCTCTTCACCTTCGGGCTCCACCTCACGGAAACGTGGGTCTTCGCCTTCAGGCTTTGGCGCGCGACGCACCGAATGCACACGGGGCGCACGCTGGGTTTTTTGTTGTTCTTGGCGCACTTGCTGCAACAGGTCTTCACGCTCACTGTCGCTGGCAATGCTGAATTCTTGCCACCAGTCAGATAAGGCCTCATCCACCTCGCCCACATCGGCGCGCAAGCGCATGAAGTCAAAGCCAGCGCGGAAACGCGCTTGGTCCACCAAGGTCCAGGGGCCACTGCCGCTGCGCTTTTCAAAGCGCGGCTGCATCATCCAAATTTCACGCATGTCTGCGCCGAGTTTGCCGCGGCCCGACACGTCACCAATGCGGGAGTCAAACACTTCATCGATCGCGTCTTGCAAGGCCGGGAACGAAGGCTGTTTCACACTGCGTTGTGCCCAAGTTTCACGCACATCCGACCACAACACGCAAGCCAGCAAGAAGCTGGGCGCCACAGGTTTGCCCTCGCCCACGCGACGATCGGTGTCGTTCAAAGCAGTGGTGACAAACTGTTCGTTGGCACGTTCGACCACGATATCGAGCAAAGGATAAATGCCTTTGGCCAAACCGTGCAGCTTGAGTTGTTCAATGCTGGCCAGTGCGTGACCGGTTTGCAAGAGCTTGAGCATCTCGTCAAACAACCGGCTTTGCGGCACATCGGCCAGTAGCTTGGCGGCTTTCTTCAACGGCGCGGCTGTCTTTGCCTCCATCTTGAAGCCCAAGCCTGCGAGCTTGGCGGCAAAACGCACCGCGCGAATCACGCGCACCGGATCTTCGCGGTAACGCGTGGTGGGGTCGCCAATCATTCGGATGACTTTTTTCTTCGCGTCGGCAATGCCGCCGTGGTAGTCAATCACATTGCCTGTTTCGGGGTCGTAATACATGGCGTTGATGGTGAAGTCGCGGCGCGCTGCATCTTGGTCTTGCGGGCCCCACACGTTGTCGCGCAGCACACGGCCGCTGGCGTCCACCGCGTGCTTCATGCCCGCCAGCTCTTGCTTGCTGCTGCGCTCGTTGCCTTTGACTTGTTCGGCTTCGGCGTTGTCCAAGTGCGCGCGAAAAGTTGAGACTTCAATCACTTCATGCTCACGACCACGGCCGTACACCACATGCACAATGCGAAAGCGTCGGCCAATGATGAAGGCACGACGGAAAGCCGCTTTGACTTGTTCGGGTGTGGCGTTAGTGGCCACATCAAAGTCTTTGGGCTTCAAACCAAGTAACAAATCGCGTACCGCGCCGCCCACGATGTAGGCCTCAAAACCACGGTCTTGCAAGGTGCGCACCACGTTCAAGGCGCGTTCGTCGACCCAGTCGACGTTGATGCCGTGTACCTTGGCAGGCACCACATGGCGTTTGCCTAAGTTGGGCAGGGTGCTGGCAGGGGCTTTGCCCATCAGCTTGTT
Organism: Comamonadaceae bacterium; assembly: GCA_947451565.1. Lineage (GTDB taxonomy): Bacteria > Pseudomonadota > Gammaproteobacteria > Burkholderiales > Burkholderiaceae_C > Limnohabitans. The sequence continues at coordinate 2,550 of CANFZT010000090.1, forward strand.
GATGAATTGTTTGATCATTGTTTTGGGAAAAGTTCCAAAATCGGCCAGCCCTTTTCTAGGGCGACAGCGCGCAGTGTGTCGTCGGGGTTGGTCGCCACGGGGTGGTTGACGCGCTCCAACAGGGGCAAATCGTTGCGGGAATCGCTATAGAACGTGGTGTCTACAGCGGCCCAGTCCAAGCCTTCGCGTAGGAGCCATTGTTGCAGACGTTGCACTTTGCCTTCGCGCAGGCTCGGCACACCACTGATTTCGTTGGTGAACCAGCCCTTTGCATCGCGCACCAGCTCCACGGCAATCAAGTCGTCCACGCCAAAGGCCTTGGCAATCGGGCGAGTCACAAATTCATTGGTCGCGGTGATGATGATGACGCGCTCACCCGCATCGCGGTGCTTTTGCACCAGCGCCAGCGCTTCGGGGCGGATGGCAGGCTGAATCACTTCACGCATGAATTGCGCATGGGCCTCGGCCGCCACGTCGGGGCCACGTTGGCAAAATGCCTCGGACGCAAAGCGCACGTATTCGTGAATATCCAAAGTGCCCGCTTGGTAATGGGCATAGAACTCGTCGTTGCGTTGAATGAATGCATCACGCGCGTGCCAGCCCAAACGTACGGTGAACTCGCCCCATGATTGGTCAGAGTCGATCGGCAACAAAGTGTGGTCGAGGTCAAATAAGGCGAGTTTCATCACATGGCTTCCAGCATGGCTTTGATCAACGGGATGGTGATGGCGCGTTGTGTTTGCAAGGCGTAGCCATCGAGTTGGTCGAGGAGTTGAATGAGGCTGCTGAGGTCGCGACTGAAGCGGTTAAGCATGAAGTCCATCACTTCATCGCTCAAGAACACACCGCGCTCATCGGCTTGTTGACGCAGCACGGCGCGGCGCTCGGGCTCGCTGAGCACCTGCAATTGGAAAATATGACCCCAGCCCAAACGGGTGCGCAAGTCTTCGCGCAGAGCCAAGTCGCTGGGCGGGACGGCGCCTGCGGCCAGAACCCAACGCTGTTGGCCATCGCCAGGGGTGGTGGCATTCACAAACCAGTTAAACGCGGCATGCTGTTGCACCGCGGTGTAGAGGTGCACATCATCCATGATGACCACCCGCCACGATTCATCAAACGCTGCGGGCTCGGCCACCGACGCATCCAACCAACCCACGGCACAACCTTGGTCACGCAAAGTGGCTTGCGCGGCGCGTAAAAAATGGGTTTTGCCGCTGCCGCTCTCGCCCCATACATATGTTGGCACAGGCGAGCGTTTGTCGTTCCCCACCCAAAGTTGAAGGTGCTGCAAGGCAGCAAGGTTGGGTCCAGCAAAGAAGTTTTTGAGAGTCGGGCCTGGAGCCAAACCAATGTCGAGTGCGATTTGCTTCATCTGCACTCAAACACCACGGTACAAAGCGCTGGCCTGGTACTGCGCACGCAAGCGGCGAATGGCCACCAGCAACACGGCGCTGACAGGCAAAGCCACCAGCACACCGACAAAACCAAACAACTGGCCAAAGGCCATCAAAGCAAAAATCACATGCAGCGGGTGCAGGCCAATGCGCTCGCCCACCAAACGAGGGGTGAGCACAAAGCTCTCAATGAGCTGGCCCACGCCATAGACCACCGCCACCATCAAGAGCGCCTCGCTGGGCGCAAACTGAAGCACTCCCGCCAAAATGGCCAAGACCAAGCCCACCCCAAAACCCACATACGGCACAAATACCGCCAAGCCTGTGAATACACCAATAGGGAACGCCAACTCCAAACCAAAGGCCCACAAGGCCACGCTGTAATACACCGCCAACAACGCCATGACCGACAACTGACCACGCAGGTATTGGCCCAGCACGTCGTCGCACTCGGCCACAAAGCTGTCGTAAGCACCACGCGCTGGCAGCGGCACCAAAGCCTCGACATGACGGACTACGCGTTGCCAATCGGCCAATAAATAAAACAGCACCACGGGAATCAGTACTAGGTTGCCAATCAAAGCCAGCGCGACGCTGCCGCCAATGCGCAACGAGGTCAGCGCTTGCCTGAAACCATCGTCAAACGAGCTGCTGAAGGTTTGCAGCACAAAGGCTTTGATACTGGCACTGTCCAACATGACCGGAATGCCTTTGGCTTGCAGCCAAGGGGCAATGTCTGTTTGCAAACGTTCAACCAACACAGGCAACTGGTCGCGCATACGCGGCAACTCATTGGCCAAGATAGGGATCAGCAACGTGAGCAAAGCCACCAACAGCAGCAAAAACAGCACTTCAACCAGCACCACCACCATCAAGCGTGGCAAACGGTCCCCGCTCACACGTTGCAGGCTGCGCACCATGGGGCTCAGCACATAGGCCAACACAGCTGCGACCACAAACGGCATGAGCACGGGCCCCAGCAGCCACAAAACAAGCGCGGCCACAGCCGAGAGGCCTGTCCAAGCGAGGGCGTGTTGTTGCGCGGGGGTGAATTGCATACAGTGGGTGAGGTGTTGGCTTTAAAATTACAGTTTGATTCTATCGGCGCACAACCCACGCACATCTTGGCAGCGCCCCAGCTCCTCTTCACTATGAACAAACCCCTCTCCTACAAAGACGCAGGCGTCGACATCGTCGCAGGCGATGCCTTGGTCGAACGCATCAAACCCTTGGCCAAGAAAACTATGCGTGAGGGCGTGTTGGCCGGCATCGGCGGCTTTGGTGCGCTATTTGAAGTGCCCAAGCGCTACAAAGAACCCGTGCTGGTGAGTGGCACCGACGGCGTGGGCACCAAGCTCAAGCTGGCCTTTGAATGGCAAATGCACGACACCGTAGGCATCGACTTGGTGGCCATGAGCGTGAACGACGTGTTGGTGCAAGGCGCTGAGCCCCTGTTCTTCCTTGACTACTTTGCCTGCGGCAAATTGCACATCGACACTGCCGCGGCGGTGGTGGGCGGCATTGCCAAAGGCTGTGAGCTCTCAGGCTGCGCCCTGATTGGCGGAGAAACCGCTGAAATGCCCGGCATGTACCCCGATGGCGAATACGACCTCGCAGGCTTTGCGGTCGGTGCCGTGGAAAAATCCAAAATCTTGACTGGCCAAAACGTCAAGCCGGGCGATGTGGTGTTGGGCTTGGCCTCGGCTGGTGTTCACTCCAACGGTTTCTCACTCGTGCGCAAGGTCATCGACCGTGCAGGCGCCAACGCACCCGCCACCTTAGACGGCAAACCATTCAAAGAAGCCATCATGGCCCCCACCCGCTTGTATGTGAAGAGCGTGTTGGCTGCTTTGGCCGAAACACCCATCAAAGCCCTTGCCCACATCACGGGTGGCGGCCTGTTAGAAAACATCCCACGCGTGTTGCCCGAAGGCACAGCCGCTCATCTGACCAAAGGCAGCTGGCCACAAACCGAGCTGTTTGCTTGGTTACAAAACACAGCGGGTATCGACGACATCGAAATGAACCGTACCTTCAACAACGGCATTGGCATGGTGGTGGTGATTGACGCGGCCCACGCAGCAGCTTGCGCCGAGGTACTGAAAGCCCATGGCGAACAAGTACACACGATTGGTGTGATTGCTGAGCTGGGTGATGGCCCAGCAGTGGTGGTGGCTTAAACCGGCAACAACACCATCAGCCTCTGCCGAACCAACATCAACCGCTCTGGGTCTTGGTGCGAGGTGTACACCTCTTCCAAGTTGCGCAACATGCGCGCCACGATTTCACGTGGCGTCGCCGCCCGCAAGTAGTGCTTGAGCAACTCGTCCGAGATATGACCATCGCGCAACAAGCCCGACTCGGCATGCAGCGGCACCAAGCGCTCGGATAACTCTTCTTTGCTGAGCGACTCGCCGGTGAACGGGTCAATCACCACCTGCCCTTCGTTGGGGAAAGGCAAACGCACTTTCACCAAGAAGTGCCCCGGAAAGCCCACACCTTGGGCACGTAGCCCCAAACCCAGCGCCAGCTCTAGCCACAAGACCGCCAAGCTGATGGGAATGCCACGGCGCGTGCGCAGCATGACATGCAGATAACTGTTGTCGGGGTCGTAGTAGTTGTTGAGATTGCCACTAAAACCGTGCTCGTCAAAAAAGAACTTATTGAGCAAACGCAGCTTTTGCAAAGCCCCCGCATCGGCAGGCAAGCGTTGCTTCAAGCGGCTGCCAAGTTGGTCAACTTGGTCAAGCACCTGCTGAATGTCTAACTCTGGGTATTCGTCTTGCGCCAAACTCGCAACCGCTTCGAGCAACGGAAAGTGCTCGTCGCTTTGCACAAGCGAGGCAAAGTATTCCAAAGCTGTGGGTACTTCCAATTTGAAATCCATGGCTCAGCCCCCTCTTGTATTGAGTTATCGACGCAACAAAACGCGCAGTTTCAAGCCTGTGACGGTGAGTGTGGCGAAATACAGCAACGCACTCACGGCCAACACGCCCGCCATCAGCCCCACGCGCAACAGTGGTGTAGCGCGCAAAGCGGTCCAGTCCCAATACTGGGCCGACCACCACAGCCAAGTGCCCAGCACCGCACAAGCCACCAGCACTTGCAGGACAAAGCGCAACCAACCTGAGCTCATCACATAGGTGCCGTTCTTGCGCAAGCCCCAAAGCAGCCAAGCGGCATTGACCAACGCGCCCAAGCCAATCGACAAGGCCAAACCGGCATGGGCTAAAAATGGCACCAACGCCACGTTGAACAACTGCGTGATGACCAGCACCGCTACCGCAATGCGCACCGGCGTGCGAATGTCTTGGCTGGCGTAGTAGCCAGGCGCCAGTACCTTGATGGCTACAAGCCCTAGCAAGCCCACGCCATAGCCCATCAGCGCCAACGTGGTTTGCTGCACATCGTGAGCGCTGAAAGCACCGTAGTTGTAAAGCACGGCCACCAAGGCTTTCGAAAACACCAACAAAGCCAGCGCACATGGCAGCGCCAGCAACAGCACTAGGCGCAAGCCCCAGTCGAGCATGTCTGAATATTTAGCGGTGTCATTGGCCGCTTTGGCGGCCGAGAGCTGGGGCATCAGCACCACGCCCAAAGCCACGCCCAACAAAGCGGTGGGAAACTCCATCAAACGGTCAGCGTAGCTGAGCCAGCTCACGCTGCCCGGGGTGAGCTGCGAGGCAATTTGGGTGTTAATGAGTAGCGAAATCTGAGCCACGCTCACACCCAACAAGGCCGGTGCCATGAGCTGCAAAATGCGCTTAGGGCCTTCGGCGCTCCATGCCTCGCGCACAGCGCGCCAGCTCAGACCCACACGAGGCAACATCGCCAAACGGCGCAAAGCCAGCAGCTGCACGCTGAGTTGAGCCACACCACCCAGCATCACACCCACAGCCAAGGCATAAATCGGTGGCACGCCCAAGCTACCGAACCAAGGGCTACCCCACCAGGCGGCGGCAATCATGGACACGTTCAACAACACGGGCGTGGCTGCAGGCACAGCAAACCGCTTCCACGTATTGAGCACCCCCGCCGCCAACGCCACCAGCGACATGAAGGCGATATAGGGAAACATAAAGCGCGTCATCACCACCGCCACCTCAAAGCCTTGGGGCGACTGTTGCAAGCCACTGGCCATGGCCCACACCAACAGCGGGGCGCCCGCAACGCCCAGCACACTGGTGAAGAGCAAAGCCCAAATCAGCAAGGTGGCCACTTGGTTGATCAGCACATGGGTGGCTTCGTCGCCCTGCTGTTGGCGGCTGGCGGCCAGCACGGGCACAAAGGCTTGACTAAAGGCACCTTCGGCAAACAGGCGGCGGAACAAATTGGGGATGCGAAACGCCACATTGAAGGCGTCGGTCAGGGCGCTGGCCCCGAAAGTCGAGGCAATCAGCAATTCGCGCATCAGGCCCGTGATGCGGGAAACCAGGGTCAAGCCCGAGACGATGGAGGCAGATTTGAACAATGACACATTTGGAGTGTAGCGATTTGCTACAATCGTTGGCTTTGCTGACATCATCCTCAGACACTTAAGGAAACTATCATGGCTTCAGCCAAACCCAAGAAAAAGAACCCACGCCTGGCATCAGGCCGTAAACGCGTCCGTCAGGACATCAA
>CANFZT010000091.1 GCA_947451565.1 Comamonadaceae bacterium
GCATCACCATGTGTGGGCCCCTGCATTTTTGAAAGAGCTGGAGTCGCGCAAATTGGCGGAACCCCCGGCTCGCAACTGGTCACTCAACAAAACCATGGACGACATGGCCAAAGCGGGCGTGACCTACACCCTCACCTCGCCCACCACCCCCGCGGCAGGCTTTGGCGATGCAGCCACCATGCGCAGCATGGCACGCATCAGCAACGAATACGGCGCTCAACTCGCGCGCGACTACCCGAACCAGTTTGGCTTCTTCGCAACACTACCCATGTTGGATGTTGACGGAGCCTTAGCCGAGATTGCCTACAGCTGCGATGTACTCAAAGCCAATGGCATTGCCATGCTCACCAGCTACAACGGCAAGTGGTTGGGTGACAAAGCATTTGCGCCCATCATGGATGAAATCAACCGCCGCAAGCTCATCGTCTACACCCACCCTTCCAACACGCAGTGCTGTAACAACTTGCAAGAGGGCGTACCGGGCTCCACCATTGAGTTCGCCACTGACACCACACGCACCATCACCAGTTTGTTGTTCAGTGGCACGGCCACGCGCTGCAAAGACATCAAGTTCATCTTCTCGCATGCGGGCGGCACGATGCCATTTTTGGTTGAACGCCTCGTGATGCTGCCCAAGCTCAATGCCAACTTCGGAAAGATCTTGCCCAGCGACCAAGTGCTGCCAACCCTTCGCAGCTTCTATTACGACACCGCTCAGGCCTCACACCCCGGCGCCTTGCTGTCACTGCTGAATTTGGTCGATGTGTCACAAGTGGTGTTTGGCACGGACTTCCCGTACCGCACCTCACTCGACCATGTCAAAGGCCTCATGGCCATGGGCTTTGACATGAACGACCTCACGGCCATTGAAAGCCGAAACGCACTGCGTATGTTGGGTCGTGCTTGATCACCCACCGTTTGCGGCTCCTATTTCCTGAATGAAAAATAACATGACTTCCAGCTTCAAACCCACAGATACGTTGACCGGCAAAGTTGCCGTCATCACCGGCGGCACAGGCGCTATCGGCTTAGCCAGTGCGCACCGCTTAGCCAAACTCGGGGCTCGCTGTGTGTTGCTTTACAACTCGGAGTCACCCGAAGCCGCAGCGGCCAAAGCGGCGTCCTTGGATGGCGCTGGCCATTTGACGTTCAAAGCGTCTGTGACCGACAGCGTATCGCTCAAAGCGGTGGCCGACCAAGTGGCGGCGCAATGCGGTGTGGTCCACATCCTCATCAACAGCGCGGGCTACACCCAAGCTGTGGCAGCCAATGATTTAGAGGCTTTGACCGATGAACTAATCGACGATATTTTGAAAGTCAACTTTCGGGGTGTGATCGCCACGATTCGCGCCTTCATGCCGTTACTCAAAAAGTCAGAAGATGGTTTGATCATCAACATCTCCTCCATCGCGGGCTTCACAGGCACGGGCAGCAACTTAGCCTATGTGGCGGCCAAAGCCAGCATCGACGTGGTGGGCGATGCGTTGGCCAAAGCCTTTGCACCGTATGTGCGCGTGATTTCTGTGTCGCCAGGCGTGGTGGACTCCACCTTTGTGCCGGGCCGTGGCGCGGACTTTAATGAAAAAGTGGCCACCACCATTCCGCTGCGTCGGATTGGTACTGTTGATGATGTGGCGGCTGTGGTGCAAGCCTGCGCCACCACCATGCGTTACGTCACGGGCACACGCATTGTGGTTGACGGTGGTCGCCACCTCTGATTTGAAAGCAAACCTTGTATGAGCCAAAAAACATTTCTCACTTGTGCGGTCACCGGCAATATCACCACACCCGACCAAACCCCGCATTTACCTGTCACGCCCGCTCAAATTTCGGCTGAATGCTTAGCCGCAGCCGAAGCCGGTGCCGCAGCCGTGCACATCCATGTGCGCGACCCCAAAACTGGCAAACCGTCAATGGATTTAGAGCTCTACCGCGAAGTGTTTGACAACGTGCGTCGCGAAAATCCAGAGCTGATCATCAACCTCACCACAGGCCCCGGCGGTCGCTTCATTCCCAGCGTGGAAGACCCGCGCGTGGCAGCACCTGGCTCAACCTTGGTGCAGCCAGAAAAGCGCGTCGAACATGTGCGCGTGCTCAAACCCGACGTGTGTTCACTCGACCTTAACACCATGAATTCAGGCGGTGATGTGGTGATCAACACGCCACGCAACGTGCGCATCATGGCCAAGATCATGCGCGAAGCCGGCGTGAAACCTGAGCTTGAAATTTTCGATTCTGGCGATATGCATTTGGCACGCGACTTGATCGCAGACGGGACGCTAGACGGTCCCGGTATGTGGACGTTTGTCACCGGGGTGAAGTACGGTTTTTCGCCTTCTCCTGAAACTTTGTTGTACGCCCGTAGCTTGTTGCCTGCAGGCGCGATTTGGTCAGCCTTTGGTATTGGACGATTTGAATTTCCCATCGTTGCACAAGCCTGGTTTGCAGGGGGCCATGTGCGTGTGGGCATGGAAGACAACATCTATTTGGAAAAAGGCGTGCTGGCCAAAAGCAACGCCGAGTTGGTGACCAAAGCGAAACGCATCATCGAAGACTTGGGTGGCGAATTGGCCAACCCACGCGAAGCGCGTGCCATGCTGAACTTACCCAGCCGCACTGGATCGAAATAAGGAACATACAGAATGTCGTTTGAAAAAGAAAACTTACGCGCGGTGCGCGTGAACGCCAAAGCCACCTCAGCCGATGAACTGGCTCCCACCCTTGAAAAGCAAACGCCACCCACGTTGCAAAAGGGTGAAGCTTTGGTACGCGTGCGCAGCGCAGGTATAAATCCCAGTGATGTAAAAGCGGCCTTGGGCATCATGCCGCAAGCCGTTTTCCCACGCACGCCCGGTCGCGACTTTGCAGGTGTAGTGGTGGATGGCCCTAGCGCTTGGGTTGGCAAAGAGGTGTGGGGTTCAGGTGGGGATGTGGGCATCACACGCGATGGTTCACACGCCGGTTGGTTGGTGCTGCCTGAAGCGGCTTTGCGCGAAAAACCTAAGAATTTGAGTTTTGAAGAAGCCGGCTCGGTCGGCGTACCCTTCATCACTGCCTATGAAGGTTTTCGCCGCAGCGGCATGCCACAGCGCGGACAAACGGTGGCTGTGATGGGCGCCAACGGCAAAGTTGGCCAAGCGGCCGTGCAACTCGCCGCCCAAGCGGGTGCGAATGTGATTGCGGTGCGACGAGGCGGTGGTGCTTGGGATGGCCCATCGAAAGGTGTACACACCATCGATGCCAAAACCGAAGATGTCGCCGCACGCATCCGCGAGCTCAGCGATGGCAAGGGCGCACACCTTGTGTTCAATACCGTGGGTAGCCCCTACTTCGAAGCAGCCAACAAAGCCATGGCCAAAGGTGCAACACAAATTTTTATTTCCACCCTTGAGCGTCCCGTGCCATTCGACATCTTCACCTTCTACCGTGGCATGCACACCTATGTGGGTATCGACACCTTGGCGCTCGATTGCATTGAAACCAACGAACGCATGGAAGCCATGCGCGCTGGTTTTGAAGCCGGCACCTTGCACCCCTTTGTGGTGAGCCCCGATGCAGTGTTCTCACTTGACCAAGTGTTGGCGGTCTACAAAGAAGTGCTGAGTGGCGCCAGCCGACGCGTGGTCTTCAACCCTTAACACGTCAAGTACCCCATGAACATCACCCGAGTCCACCAAGCGCCTGAATATGTGGCCCCTAACCACTTTGATATGCAATGTTTGCGTCTACAAGGTCGTGAGGCTGGCCCTGCCGTTCAACTCTGGATGGGCATGTCCATCTTGCAACCCGGCGGCCACACCTCACTCGACGGCTCACCCATTGAAAAACATTACGTGGTGTTGCAAGGCGAACTCACACTGGTGAGCGAACTCGATGGCGTAGAAACACGCGAGGTGCTGCACACCTTCGACTCATGTCGCTTTGCGCCAGGCGAGAAGCGACAAATCATCAACCACACCCAGCAAGTTGCGCGGATCTTGTTGGCCATGCCTTTTGATCCCCCCGCTGCTTGAATTTTTAAAACATCAGGAGACAAAACCATGCACAACGCACCCTTCACCCGTCGACAAAGTTTGCAATGGGCGGCGGCTTTGGCCGCAGGTTCGGCATTGCCTAGCTTTGCGCAATCGGATTGGCCCAAAGACAAAACCATCACCTTCATCGTGCCGTTCACGGCGGGCAGTGGCACGGACGTGATTGCGCGTACCGTGGCTGAAAAGCTCGGACCCCTCTTGGGCGCACAAATCGTCATTGACAACAAAACGGGGGCAGGTGGCACTGTAGGCGCGGCGTTGGTAGCCAAGGCGCCTGCCGACGGTTACACCATGTTGGTTCACAGCTCGGGACATGTGGTCAACCCAGCGCTGTACCCCAAGCTGAGCTACGACACGCTGAAGGACTTTGATGGCATCAGCCCTCTGGCCAGCTTGCCCAATGTGATCGTGGTCTCCCCCGCCAAAGGCTACAAAGATGTGGCCGACTTGGTGGCCAAAGCCAAGGCACAGCCGGGCGTGCTCAACTACGCCTCAGCAGGCAATGGTTCTGCAACACACATGAATGCCGAGAAGTTCCGAGTCGCCGCTGGCATCCAAGCCCAACATGTGCCCTACCGTGGCACGCCAGAGGCATTGACTGAAACCGCATCGGGTCGCATCGACTGGTTCTTCGCACCCCTGGTGTCAGCACTGCCGTTGATTCAAAGCGGTCGCTTGCAAGCCTTGGCCGTCAGCACGGCACAGCGTTCACCATTGCTGCCCAATGTGCCCTCCATCGCAGAGGCAGGCTTTGCGAATGCAGCCTATACCTTTTGGGTGGGTTTGTTTGTCACGGCGAAAACACCCAAGCCCATTGTGCAAAAACTGCATGCCGGTGTCATGAGCGTGTTAGCTATGACCGATGTCAAAGACCGTCTCGAAAAGCTGGGCGCCGCCGCCATGCCCATGCAGCAAGATGCATTTGAAAAATACTTAGATGCTGAAACACTGGCTGCCGCTCAACTGGTCAAGGCGGCAGGCATTCGCATCGAGTGATGCGCCACCCAAGGGCAGGCATTCTGCCCACGTACACCGCAGTTGTGGGCAGAGGTCTTCACGCAGACGATTGCGCTGCGTCTAGATCAAGGTTTTAGAACTCGGCGTGCAACCGCAGCGCATACACATTCACCGGGCCACGGTCAGCGTTGTAGGCGGGATTTTGGATGCGTTGGTAGTCGGTGGTGAGCCAAGTACCGCGCATCATTTGAAAGCTGTAAAACGCTTCCAAAATTTGTTCTGGCTTGTAGCTCAGCGTTTGCGTGGCACTCGCCGCATCGCCAATGAAGTAAGACATACCGCCCGCGGCCAAGAAACCACGACGCTCGGGTGACAAGGTGTTGTGCATGAAAGCCACGCCCACAGCATCGTCAGCACGGCCCCACAAACCGCCTTTGAACACGAGACCCGTCGACAACGAACCATCGGCTTCGGTAAATGCATAGGTCTCCGTACGGCCATCGGCTTTCATGGCGCGCAAGAAGAAACCCACGCTGGGGTTGATGGCTTGTTCGATGTTCACACCCAAGCCATATTTGATTTTTTCGCCACTGCGCACATCCATCAAAGCTTGCGGGGTAGTTTGCACGCCTGGGTGGTTTTGCAGCCATTGCGTGGCATCGTTAAAGCTCGCCACTTGCGCACGGTTACGCCACGCCAGCACGCGCACTTTGCCTGGCTGGCCGACCAGCATGTGGCCACGTTCAACTTCCACTTGATCGCCATAGTGTTTGCCCAGGGCGAAATCCACGGGTAAGCCATTTGGCTCTTTGGGACCAGTCATGCGGCCAAAGCGCAACACCCAGTTGTCTTGGTACCACTCGCCGGCAAAGCCCCAACCAAAACCACGGGCGTCCGCCGCGTAGTCGTAAGAGGCATAAGTCCAGTTACCCCAGTTCATAAATTGGGTGCGAGGGTCTTTGGCATAGGCATTGTCGTCAAACACGTCGAGCGTGGAGAAGTTGCCTGCGGTCAGGACAAAACGGTTTTTATCGACCCATCCCGCCATTTGGTTGAAGTCAGGCTCCACCAGCTCTTTGTCGCCCCCATGGTTCCATGTTTGGCGCAAGAACAGGCGCTGGCGATACAACTTGGGCGTGCTGCCACCCGCACGCGTGATTTCGCCATTGGTGAAGCCACCCATGCCAATCACATTGCCCGAAAAAGGAATGCCAGAAGCCACCTCGGGGTTGAAATACAGCTCTCCATCTTGCCAAGGACGAAAACCCCAATGTGCCGTGGTACTGAAGGTGTACATGCGCTCACTTTGCGGCGATAGGCTGTTCGCCCCTGAGTAGCCGGCCTGAAACGCGTTGTGGTGCTGCCAGTTGTAAGTCAGTTGATAACGAGCCGTGGTGTCTTCCGTTTCAGCCGTTTGCGCCCACGCGCCCACGGCAGCCATGCTGCACAGCACCAGAGCGGTGAGCCGTTGAACCAAGAACTGAGGCATATAAAAACAAAAATAAGGCACCCAACACCACTTGATGTTGCAGATCGTTCATTGTAGGAAGGCTTTATTTCATTTCCGTGAACGGCCTCAGCGCTTCAAAAAGCGCTTGCGTCACAAAGGTTTCAAAAAATCTTCATCACCACGTCACGAGGAAATTTCAGACTACTTAGGTTTCTTAACCAACTGGAGTATCCCTCGTGAAAAAAAATGTAGCCTTGGCTTTGGCCATCAGTGCAGCCACCTTGTCTGTGCAAGCCCAATCCAACAACCTCAAAACTGCCGGCAACTGGGAGTTTTATGGCCGTGCGCATTTGTCATTCGACAAACTTGATGATGGCAACAAATATGACCGTATGAACTTGTCGAGCAACTCGTCACGTTTGGGTTTTCGCGGCGACAAAAGCTTTGGCGACTTGAAAGGTATTTGGCAAATTGAATCTGAAGTTCGAGTCAACCAGACTTCAGGCGATGTCGCAGCCAAAAATGCCACCACAGGTGCGCCAGAAGAAAAAGCCGAACTGAACAAGTTGGCCACACGCGACACGTTTGCTGGCATTGAAGGCGGTTTCGGTCAAGTGAAAGTGGGTAAGTTTGACACTCCCATGAAAGTTGCACGCAGCGCGGCTGACCTATTTGGTGACCAATTAGGTGACATGCGCAACATCACCAGTGCCGGCGCAAAATTTGACTTGCGCCCCAACAACATCATTCAGTATCAAACACCTGAAATGGGTGGTTTGCGTTTTGCTTTGGCATATGTACCGCACAGCGGCGCCGTTGCTGAAACCAACAGCACGACAGGCGTCGAGACAGAAAACGGCTTGACCAGCATGTCTCTGGGCTACAACAAAGGCAACCTGGCTGCGGCCTTGGGCCACGAAAGCACCCAAAAAGATACCAAAGATGGCAAACGTGATGCAACCCGTTTGGCTTTGGCCTATAAAGTCATGCCTGACTTGAAGTTGGTCGGTTTCTATCAAAATGCAAATTACATGACGACAGCCTCGGTTGACGAAGGTAGCAAAGTGACGGGTTATGGCGCTGAATATCAAATTATTCCTAACCACACCGTGTTGCGCGCGCATGTGATGGACCGTGCGGCCAACAAAGCTAGCGCAGACTCAAAAATGACCGCCATCGGCATCGATCGCATCATCAGCAAAGAACTGCGCTTTTATGCCAACTACGCCACCGTTACCAATAGCTCTGGCGTCAGCGTTGCCTCTTGGAACGAAGGCCGATCAGCCAGCGTGACTTTAGACAGCGGTGCCAAAGGGAAGAAAAACACAGGCATCTCTGTGGGCATGCGCTACGACTTCTAACCTGACTTGTTTTCTTCAAGGTAGGTGTTCAGACACCTTTACAAGCCGCTTTCGAGCGGCTTTTTTGCGTCTGTTCAACCCCGCTTTAGACTAAGCCAGCACTCCCGCATAAAATCACAGGCTCCACCTAAGGAAGACTCATGGGACGCACCCTTTACGACAAGATTTGGGACGAGCACGTCGTCCACACCGAAGAAGATGGCACAGCCATCCTCTACATCGACCGCCATTTGGTGCACGAAGTCACCAGCCCACAAGCGTTTGAGGGCATTCGCCAAGCAGGGCGCAAGGTCTGGCGCGTCAGCTCGATCGTGGCCACCGCCGACCACAACACGCCCACCACAGGCTGGGAGCTGGGCTATGACGGCATCACCGACCCCATCAGCAAAGAACAAATCACCACGCTCGACGCGAACATGAAAGAGTTTGGCTCTGCCGCGTTCTTCCCTTTCATGTCCAAGCGCCAAGGCATCATCCATGTCATTGGCCCTGAGAATGGCGCCACCCTGCCCGGCATGACCGTGGTGTGCGGCGACAGCCACACCTCCACCCACGGCGCGTTTGCGGCGTTGGCCCACGGCATCGGCACTTCTGAGGTCGAGCATGTGATGGCCACGCAAACCTTGTTGGCCAAAAAAGCCAAGAACATGCTCATCAAAGTCGAAGGCACCTTGGCCAAAGGCGTGACCGGCAAAGACGTGGTGCTGGCCATCATCGGCAAGATCGGCACA
>CANFZT010000092.1 GCA_947451565.1 Comamonadaceae bacterium
AAAGGCTCTAACAACAGTTGACGGGCAATGGCCAATCGCTCAAGGGTGGGTTCGCGTGAAATCATGAGCGTGATTGTAGGAGCGGGCCAACAACCTTGTGGCCCGCATGCTCTTGAGGCGCTGAATGGAAGCGCTATGACTGCACCAGTTGCTTGGCCTTGGCCACCGACATCAAAATGCCCAACCCCAGCCCCAGCGTCACCATGGCTGTACCGCCATAGCTGATGAAGGGCAATGGCACACCCACCACCGGCAGGATGCCGCTGACCATGCCCATGTTCACAAAGGCGTAAATGAAAAAACTCAAAGTCACGCTACCCGCCAGCAAACGGGCAAACAGCGTCGGACCTTCCACCGCAATGGCCAAGCCACGCAGAATCAAAAAGATAAAGGATGCAATCAGCATCAAGTTGCCAATCAAGCCAAACTCTTCGCCAAAAGCGGCAAACACAAAGTCAGTCGTGCGCTCGGGAATGAAATCCAAATGCGTTTGCGTGCCTTGCATGAAACCCTTGCCCCAGAAGCCACCCGAACCAATGGCAATCATGCCTTGGATGATGTGAAACCCTTTGCCCAACGGGTCTCGCGTGGGGTCTAGCAAAGTACAAATGCGTTGCTGCTGATAATCATGCAAGAGGGGCCAACGAAAGCCATCCGCGCACAGGGTCGGTTCGAAAAACACCACCAAACCCACCCCAATCACACCCATGAGGATGGGCGGCACGATCAGCCACCAGCTCAAACCCGCAAAGAAAATCACCGCCATACCGGCTGACAGAACCAAGATCGCGGTTCCCAAGTCGGGTTGACGCACGATCAGGCCCACAGGCACCAACAACAGCAAGCCCGCCACCAAAAAGTCGAGTGGGCGCAACTGCCCTTCGCGTTTTTGGAACCACCAGGCCAGCATCAGCGGCATCGCGATTTTCATGATTTCACTGGGCTGAATCACCACACCTACATTAAGCCAGCGACGTGCGCCCTTTTTGGTCAAGCCAAACAAAGCTACAGCCACCAACAAAGCCACACCCACGGTGTAGAGCGGCACGGCAAACGCCATCAGACGCTGCGGTGGGATTTGTGCCACCACAAACATGATGAATCCTGCAATCAGCATGTTGCGACCGTGGTCAAAAAACCGCGCTCCGTTGGCAAAGCCAGAAGAGTACATGGTCAACAAGCCCGCACACGCTAGCAAAAAAATACCAAATGCCAATGGGCCATCAAAACCTTTGAGCAAAGGCATCAGTCGCTGAAACGGGCTGGGTTTGTGAATGACGGTGGGCATGGACCAGATTATCCCCTGTCGCGAGGCTACCTTGACAGGCACTGCTAGCATTCGGTATGACCTTGCCCACCCAGCCATTGCCCACCACCCATGTGCTGTATTTACACGGATTTCGCTCATCGCCGCAGTCAACCAAAGCGCGGCAAATGGCGGCGGTGATGGCCAAACAATACCCGCACATCACATGGTGGTGCCCGCACCTACCCCCCTCACCCAAAGCAGCCACCGCGTTGATCACCCAAGGCACCGCCGATTGGCCCTCTCGCAGGATGGCCGTGATAGGTTCGTCACTCGGTGGTTTTTACGCCACATGGCTGGCCATGCAACGGGGCGGCTGCAAGGCTGTACTGCTCAATCCAGCGATTGACCCCGCCCGCGACTTGGCCAAATACATTGGCGAACAAACGGCTTGGCACGACCCTGCAGAGCGCTTTTACTTTGCGCCTGAATTTGTAGACGAATTACGAGCCTTAGAAGTCGGGCCGCTGCCCCACCCCGAGCGGGTTTGGGCGCTCATCGCGAAAGGCGACGAGGTACTGGATTGGCGCGAAATGACCGCCCGCTACCCGGACTCGCCGCAGGTGGTCATGGAAGGTGGTGATCACGCAATCAGCAACTTCGAAACGTACCTGCCGCAAGTCCTCGATTTTCTAGATTTACAGCCAGACGTTTAAGCCGGACATGGGACAATAATGTCCATGTACGCATTGTTTGAAGAAGCTGGAAAATTCCAGACGGGCCGCATCCTCTCCGAAGCGGATAGCTCGGCCCAAATCGAGCTGGAATCCGGCAAACGGGTCAAGGTCAAAGCCGCCCATTTGCTGCTCAAGTTTGAGAAGCCCTCGCCCGCCGATCTGATGCGCGAGGCGCAAGCGTTGAGCACCACCATTGAGCTAGACCTGGCTTGGGAATTTGCGCCCGAAGATGAGTTTGGGTTTGCCGACCTCGCACGCGAGTACTTCAGCACGCAAGCCACCCTCACCGAACAAACCGCCGCGTTGTTTCGCCTGTACGAAGCGCCGCATTACTTTCGCCGCGCCGGCAAAGGCAGGTTCAAAAAAGCCTCTGCCGAAGTGATTGCCCAAGCTCTGGCGGGTATCGAAAAGAAAAAACAAATCCAAGCGCTCATTGAAAGTTGGGCCGCTGAACTGGGCGAAGGCATTTGTCCCGCGCCCATTCAAACGCAGCTTTACAAAATTTTGTTCAAGCCAGACAAGAACGCGCATGAATACAAAGCCGTGGTCGAAGCTGCACGCGCCACACAAACCCCACCACTGGCCTTGCTGCAAAAAGCAGGGGCGATCAATTCGGCCTACCAGTTTCACTGGCAGCGCTTTTTGTTTGACAACTTCCCCAAGGGCACAGGTTTTCCTAACCTGCAAGCCCCCGCGATTGCGGACGCCTTGCCACTGGCCAACGTGCAGGCGTATTCGATTGACGACTCGCAAACCACCGAAATTGACGACGCCTTGTCTGTGCAAGGCTTGGGCACAGGCACTGTCACGCTAGGCATTCACATCGCCGCGCCCGCGCTGGCCTTGAAGCCGGGTGATGCGATTGACCAACTGGGCCGCCAGCGTTTGTCCACGGTCTACATGCCAGGCTACAAAATCACCATGCTGCCCGATGACGTGGTGCAAACCTACACTCTGCAAGAAGGGCGCAACTGCCCTGCCGTGTCGTTGTATGCCACCTTTGACGAAGCCACCCTTGCGCTGCAAAACACCGAGACACGCGTGGAGCTTGTGCCGATTGCTGCCAACCTGCGCCACGACCAGCTCGATGCCATCGTCACCGAAGCTTGGCTCAAGGACGAAAGTTTCACGCACACAGCAGGTACCGTCGAACCAGCCATGCCACGCGTGCAACTGGCATTCATGTTCCGCTTGGCCCAACACCTCAAAGCCCAACGCGAAGTGGTACGTGGAAAACCTGAAAACTTCAATCGCCCCGACTACAACTTCCGCCTCGTAGGCAACGATGGCCAAGAACCCCAGGGGAACGAGCAAGTGCACATCAGCATCCGCCAACGCGGTGCGCCCCTCGACTTGATGGTGGCCGAGGCCATGATTCTCGCCAACAGCACCTGGGGCAATTGGATGGCCGAACTCGGCGTGCCCGGCATCTATCGCAGCCAAGCCAGCTTATTGCCTGGCGTGAAAGTGCGCATGGGCACGAAAGCTTTGCCGCACGCAGGCATTGGTGTGCCCAGCTATGCGTGGAGTACATCACCACTGCGCCGCTACACCGATTTGGTCAACCAATGGCAAATCATTGCTTGTGCCAAGCACGGCAGCACCGCTGCATTGGCCGCACCATTCAAGCCGAAAGACGCCGAACTGTTTTCAATCATCTCTGCCTTTGATGGTGCTTATGGTGCGTACAACGCTTACCAAAACGGCATGGAGCGCTTCTGGACCCTGCAGTATTTGAAGCAACACAACATCACCGAGCTCAGCGCCACCGTGTTCAAAGTGTTCCCAGGGCAGCCCCCCATGGCGCGTGCCGACGACCTGCCTTTGGTACTGCCGGTGTTCGGTGCGGGCGATTTGCAACGGGGCACCCATGTGCAATTGCGTTTGAGCGAAATAGATGACATCACGCTAGACATCAGCGGCCAACTGCTGCATGTTTTAGAAGTTGACGCACCTTCAAGCGCTGAAGCGACAGAAATGATCGAAGACGACGATGACAGCGCTGCAGGCCCCATTTCTCTCGCCATGGACGTGAATGAAGCGCAAGCACCGGAGGTAAATGCGGCGTGATGCTTTCGCGTTTTTCTTGGACCCGATGGACAAGGCTGCAAAAGGCACTTTTCATCTCATTCGCATTTCACGGCGCCTTGCTCACACTGCGCATTGCTGCACCTGAACGCTTTGATCGTTTGTTCAGCGACGCGCCCCTAGATGTGATTTTGGTCAATACCCGCGTCAAAGCAGAAGCACCAGACAAAGCACAAGCCCTGGCGCAAGCCCAATTGGCTGGCGGTGGTGAGCTCAAAAGCGGTCGTGCAGCATCGCCCCTACCCACGGCGACCACCACATCCTTGGGAACGATGACCGACACCATGCACCGTCAGCTGGCCGCCATGCGCAAAGAGCAATCGCTGCTGCTCGCCCAAGTGAAAAACGTTCTCGCACAACTGCCACCGCCTCAACCTCAAAAAACACAAGCGGCCCAAGATGAGGTTGAGCAAAAACACCGTCAGTTGTTGAAACTCTTGGCTGAAATTGAAGAACGCATCAACCAAGACAACGCCCGTCCTCGCAAACACTACATCAGCCCCGCCACACGGGAAGCCACTTATGCGCTTTACTACGATGCACTTCGACGCAAAATTGAAGAACGTGGGACGCGTTACTTTCCAGCCACCAACCAGGGGGAAAAGCTGTACGGTGAATTGACCATGATCATCACCGTCAATACCCATGGCCGCGTCCTCAGCACCGAGGTCGTACAAAGCTCCGGACTGGCTGATCTCGACCGTCGGGCTCAAGCCATTGCCACGGCGGCCGGGCCTTTCGGCGAATTCACAGAAGACATGCGCAAACAAACCGATCAGTTGGCTTTGGTATCGCGCTTCATCTTCAGCCGCAACAACACGCTTCAAACGCGTGGCGGTGAAACAACCCATTAAGCGGAGAACTGCAATTGACCGCTCCACGTTATCGCGCTTTGTTTCTGTGGGTGCTTCTGGTACTGGTGGCTTGGCTTGGCTTGCAAGTTTTTTTCTTGGCGCGTATCACGGTCATGGCACATTTAGCGCCTGAGTCCACCTCCTTTGAGCGGTCAGAAGCTTGGCGCATTGCGACCTCTAAAGACAAATTCCGCTGGCGACAAGACTGGGTGCCCTACGCCCAAATTTCAAACCACCTGAAACGGGCTGTGATTGCTTCAGAAGACGACATCTTTGCGCAACACGATGGTGTGCAATGGGACGCGATTGAAAAAGCGTGGGCTAAAAATGCAAAAGCCGAGTTGCAAGCGAGCCGCAAAGTGCAAGGCAAGGTAGCCCCCAAGGTGGTGGGAGGCTCCACCATCACGCAGCAACTTGCAAAAAATCTTTTTTTATCGGGTGAACGCACGTTCATTCGCAAGGGACAAGAATTTGTGTTGACCATGATGCTTGAGTCTGTGTTGAGCAAACGTCGTATCTTGGAGATTTACCTCAACCATGTGGAGTGGGGTGAAGGTATCTTTGGCGCAGAGGCTGCAGCACAACATTACTTTCAGAAACCGGCCTCGCAACTGACGGCCTGGGAAGCTGGGCGCCTTGCCGTGATGCTGCCTCGTCCCAAGCATTACCAAAAATTCCCGCAGTCTGAGTACTTGGCTGGACGCACTGAAGTCATCTTGTCGCGCATGGGCGGCGCGCAACTGCCTTAGCACCTATGCGAATTCTTGGCATCGACCCTGGCCTTCGCACCACCGGTTTTGGCGTGGTGGAAAAACATGGCAATCAATTGCTCTACGTGGCCAGTGGCACCATACGCACCAACAAAGAGGTCCAAGGCAATTTGGCCGAACGCTTGAAAGTGTTGTTTGACGGCATTCACGAAGTGGTGGCACGTTACAAGCCTGAGACCTCCGCGGTAGAGATTGTGTTTGTCAACGTCAACCCACAAGCCACGCTCTTGCTAGGTCAAGCACGCGGAGCTTGCATCACCGCCTTGGCCACTTGTCACCTGCCTGTTGCCGAGTACACCGCCTTGCAAATGAAGCAAGCGGTGGCAGGTCATGGCTTGGCCAAGAAAGAGCAAGTCCAAGAAATGGTGAAACGCTTGCTCAACCTACCTGGCTTGCCCGGCCCTGATGCCGCGGATGCGTTGGGCATTGCCATCACACATGCCCATGCAGGGCATTCAATGGCCAAATTGGCAGCAGCGACTGAATTGCAACGCAGCACTAACGGCATGTACAAAGCAGGCCGCAGTCGATAAACCAGGACGCGCGCGCCAGATTACCAAGCGGGGGCCAGCTGGGCCAAGCCAGGAGGCGCTTTGCGCACGTCGTTGAAGGTCACGACTTCATATGCATCAGGTTGACTGAGCAATTCACGCAAGAGCTTGTTGTTCATGGCGTGGCCTGAACGAAAAGCGACATAAGACGCAAGCAATGGACGACCCAGCAAATACAAATCACCCATCGCGTCCAGAATTTTGTGTTTCACAAACTCATCGTCGTAACGCAATCCATCACTGTTCAAAACTTTGTAGTCATCCATGACGATGGCGTTGTCTAGCCCACCGCCCAGGGCCAGACCATTGGCACGCATCATCTCCACGTCACGCGTGAACCCAAAGGTACGGGCACGCGCAATGTCACGGGTGTAGTCGTCTGTGTCCATATCGAACACCACACTTTGCCCTGTGGAGTCCACCGCTGGGTGATGAAAGTCAATCTCAAAGCTGAGCTTGTAGCCATGGTGTGGGTCTAGACGTGCCCACTTCACATTGGCACCTTCACCCTCACGCACTTCGACGGTCTTGAGTACACGGATGAAATGCTTCGGTGCGTTTTGCTCCACGATGCCTGCACTTTGCAGCAAGAACACAAACGACGAAGCCGAGCCATCCAGGATAGGGACTTCCTCTGCCGTGATGTCGATGTAGAGGTTATCGATGCCAAGACCTGCACAGGCCGACATCAAATGCTCCACCGTGAACACCTTCGCTCCACCATTGGAAATGGTCGACGCCAAACGCGTATCCGTCACGGCCGTGGCGGTAATCGGGATATCCACCGGCTGCGGCAAATCCACCCGACGAAACACAATGCCTGTGTCAGGTTGTGCGGGGCGCAGTGTTAGCTCCACACGTTGACCGCTGTGAAGACCGACACCCACCGCTTTGGTGAGAGATTGAAGAGTTCTTTGTTTAAGCACAGTGAGATTTTAGTGAATCCCCTCTGAGGAGGTGATTCACTTACTTAATCGCGGTGATTAATGAATCTCAATCTGCTTGCTTACGCAAGAAGGCTGGAATTTCGTAGTCATCCATGCCACCCGATGACAAGGCATCGACCTTGGCCGCGGCCGAAGTACGGTTGCCACGCCACACGGCGGGAGAGTTCATGGCGTCGTAGTTGGGTTGTGCAGCCACCGAGCCAACGCCCAAGCCTGCCGCCAAACCAGCCAAACCAGACGAAGCCGCAGCCAACACACCTGCGGGCGATGCGTTGTTGGCTTGTGTGGTGGGGAAACCCACGCCGTCCGTACCTGTGCGCAAGACTTGCAACTGAGGCGCAGCGCGGCGGCTACCAGCCAAACCTGTGGCCACCACGGTGACACGAATTTGGTCGCCCAAACTTTCGTCGTAAGCCGTACCGTAAATCACATGCGCATCTGGGGAAGCGAACTTGCGAATGGTGTTCATGGCTTCGCGCGACTCAGACAACTTCAAGCCACCCTTGGCTGCGGTGATCAACACCAACACGCCCTTGGCACCCGACATATCCACACCCTCGAGCAATGGGCAAGCCACCGCTTGTTCAGCCGCGATACGTGCACGGTCAGGGCCATTGGCCACCGCGGTTCCCATCATGGCCTTGCCGGTTTCACTCATCACGGTACGCACGTCTTCAAAGTCGACGTTCACCAAAGCTTCCACGTTGATGATCTCAGCAATGCCACCCACCGAGTTTTTCAACACGTCATTGGCAAATGCAAAAGCTTCGTCTTGGCTGGCATCGTCGCCCAACACGTCCATCAGTTTTTCGTTCAACACCACGATGAGTGAATCCACGTTAGCTTCGAGTTCAGCCAAACCTGTTTCAGCATTGTTCATGCGACGGCTGCCTTCGAATTCGAAAGGCTTGGTCACCACGCCAACGGTCAAGATACCCATTTCGCGTGCGACGCGTGCCACCACAGGTGCAGCACCTGTACCTGTGCCACCGCCCATGCCAGCAGTCACAAACAACATGTTGGTGCCTTCCAGCGCCAAACGGATGTCGTCAATCGCTGCTTCAGCTGCTTCGCGGCCGCGCTCTGGCTTGCTGCCAGCACCAAGGCCGGTAGAGCCGAGTTGGATCACTTTGTGCGCATTACTCACGCGCAGGGCTTGTGCGTCAGTATTCGCACAAACGAATTCCACGCCTTGAACGCCAGAGCTGATCATGTG
>CANFZT010000093.1 GCA_947451565.1 Comamonadaceae bacterium
CCCACCGGGCAAATAGGCGTAGAGCGTGTGCCCCTCCAACATGCCACCGCAATGTTCATCAATCAAGGCTTGCAAGGTGATGCCTGCGGGTGCGAGTTTGACACCGGGCTGCTTGACGCGACCACTCACGCTGAAGCTGCGCAGCCCTTGGCGGCCATTGGCGCCAAAGCTGGTGAACCACTGAGGGCCTTTTTGCACGAGGTCACGTACCCAGTAAAGGGTTTCAAAGTTGTGTTCTAGGGTCGGTTTGCCGAACAAGCCAACTTCTGCAATGTAGGGTGGACGCATGCGTGGCTCGCCGCGTTTGCCCTCGATGCTTTCAATCATGGCAGATTCTTCACCACACACATAGGCGCCTGCACCGCGACGTAGCTCGATGGTGGGCAAAGGGCAAGGCGGGTTGGCTTGCAAAGCAGCGAGTTCTTGTTGCAACAATGCGCGGCAACCGTGGTACTCGTCGCGCAGGTAGATATAGATGGCGTCAATGCCCACCACTTGCGCGGCCACCAACATGCCTTCTAAAAACCGATGTGGGTCACGCTCTAAGTAAGTACGGTCTTTGAAGGTACCAGGTTCACCTTCGTCAAGGTTGACGGCCATCACGCGGGGAGCCGCTTGCTCGCTCACAATGCGCCATTTGCGCCCAGCGGGAAAGCCTGCACCCCCTAAGCCACGCAGACCTGAGGCCTCCATCGCTTGCAACACATCCTCGGGTTTGGTTTGACCTGTGGCGAGTGCAGTAACCAAGGCGTAGCCACCATCGGCCAAGTAAGCCGTCATGTCTATGGCGTCGGGCAAGGCTTGCAGGGTATGGCCCCCTTTCACTGCAATGACGACCTTGTCTGGCGTCGCATTTGGCACGGCGTTTTGATGCACCACCGCCACAGGCGCTTGCTCGCAGCGGCCCACGCAGGGGGCGGGGATGACACGCACATCGGAGCCCAAGAAATCAGGCAACTTGGCTAACAACTGTTTGGCACCACCCAACTCGCAACTCAGCCCATCGCACACACGCACGGTCAGTACGGCAGGCGTGGCGTCATTGGGCAAGACCTCAAAGTGGTGATAAAAGGTGGCCACCTCAAACACCTCGGCCATGGGCAGCTTCATCTCATGCGCCAAGGCGACCAAGTGGCGTTCATACAAACCACGGTAAGTGTCGTTGAGCACATGCAAGTGTTCAATCAGCAAATCGCGTCGGTCAAACGACGCCACCAACGCCCGGACCTCTTGCTGTGACTGCGCATCGGGCTGTCGGCCTTTGAGATGGCTGATGCGACGCAGGGTGGCGCGCATCTCGTCAACGGTGCTGAGGGTGTGTGTGGACGACGAATTCATGTGACCTTGTGAACAAATTCCATTGATGCTGATTTTCAGTCAAATCTTCCCCAATAGGCTGTCGCGTTGGCTCTATGATTCTTCCTCATGAAATTCATGACTTGGCCCGTTCCCGCCCTGCTCGCTTGGGGTTCATCTTGGCTGATCTTCAAGGGCTTGCAAGCGGCCGGTTTGAACGAAGCCATCGCCTTCATCGTGGCCACTTGTTTGGGCGGCTTTTTAAGTGCATTGGCACACACGCCTATGCGAAAAGCCTTGATCGTGCTGGGTTTTCCACTGTCTATGCTGGCATCGTCCGCCACCCTCAGCGTGCCGCCCATCGGATGGCTGTTCTTGCTGGGATTAATTGTTTTGGTTTACCCACGCAAAGCGTGGCGCGATGCACCCTTGTTTCCCACCCCTAAAAAAGCATTGCGTGAATTACAGCAGCACATCGTGCTGCCCGCAGGCGCACGCATTTTGGATGCGGGCAGTGGCATGGGCGACGGTTTGCTGGCCTTGCGTGATGCATTTCCACGCGCTGAACTGCATGGGGTTGAGATGAGCTGGCCCCTGCGTGTGCTCAGCGCCATGCGTTGCTCATTTGCCAAGATTCGCCAAGGCGATATTTGGTTGGTGGACTGGCGCAGCTTTGACATGGTGTACTTGTTCCAGCGCCCCGAGAGCATGCCCCGCGCTGTCGAAAAAGCCGAAGCCGAGTTGCGCCGTGGCGCGTGGTTGGTCAGCCTAGAGTTTGAAGCGCGAGAGCTGATTCCTAGCGCCATCCTCACCTGTCGCGATGGGCGCCCTGTGTGGATGTATCAAATCCCATTCAAACGACGCGGCTGACCAAAAGCTTGTCGATGCGGCGACCATCCAAGTCCACCACCTCAAAGCGCCATTCGCCAAAGACCACCACATCGGCCGCCGCAGGTAATTCGCCTGAAATGGCCATGACCAAACCCGCTACCGTGTTGTAAATACCACGGTCTTCGTCGGGCAGCTCTTTGATGCTCAAGCGTGCTTTGAATTCGCTCACCGGCATCAACCCATCGACCAACCAAGAACCATCCTCGCGCTGCGTCGCCCAGGCCTCGTCGGCGGGCGTGGCTTGCAGCAGCTCACCGGTGATGGCCTCTAACAAGTCGCGCGGTGTGAGCAAGCCATGCACCACACCGTATTCGTCCACCACCAACACCATGCGACCATGTGCGGTCGCGCGTTCGGCGGGTTTGCGAAACTGCTCAAGCAAATCCAAACCACTCAAGGTTTCTGGAATGAACGCCACGGGCTTGGCCAAAGCTTCCACCGTCATGTCCGTGCCGGGTGGCAAGCGCAAGAGCTGAGACACACTGACTGCCCCCACCACGTTGTCTAGATCGCCACGGCACACGGGGTACCACGAGTGCGCACCACTCGCCCCCACTTGCGCCAAGGCTTGGGGCACAGGTAGTTTGGAGTCCAACCACTCAATGTCTGAGCGATGCACCATGATGGAGGTGAGCGGACGCTCATCGAGGTTGAACACGTTTTGCACCATTTGGTGTTCGTGCTGCTCAATCACACCGGCGTCCACGCCCTCCACCAAGCTGGCCGAAATTTCTTCTTCCGTCACCGTGCGTGCGCCATGCACATCAATGCGCAGCAACTTCAACATAGCGCTGGTGCTGGCCGATAACAAATACACAAAAGGCTTGGCCAACGTAGCCAAAGCTAACATGGCAGGCGCAGCCACGCGCGCAACTGATTCTGGAAACAACTGACCAATGCGCTTGGGCACCAACTCGCCAAACAAGATGGTGCTGAAGGTGATGAGCGTCACCACAAAGGCGGTGGCCAGGCCAGAGGCCAAGTTGTCGGGCACGCCTTGGGCCAACAACCAATAAGCAAAGTCAGCGCTGAACGCAGCCTCGCCCACGATGCCGTTGAGCACGCCAATGGACGTGATGCCAATTTGCACGGTCGACAAAAACTGCGTGGGCTGCTCCATCAACACCAGCGCGGCATACGCGCCACCATCGCCAGACTCGGCCAAAGCCGCCAAGCGCGCTTTGCGGCTGGACGACAAAGCCATCTCAGACATGGCAAACACGCCGTTGAGCAAGGTGAGGAAAACGATTAGCAGAACATCCATCGGTAATTCAAACAGTCAAAAATAATAGAGACAATCAACACATGGCACTTTACTTGATTGGCGACGTGCAAGGCTGCGACGAAGCCTTAGAACGTTTGTTAACGCACATCGCGTTCTCCCCCAGCCGCGACACGCTGTATTTGCTGGGCGATTTGGTCAACCGTGGCCCCGACAACGCAGCGGTGCTGCGCCGTTTGATGGGCTACGGCAGCAGCGCCCAATGCTTGCTGGGCAACCATGACTTGCATGCCTTAGCCGTCTCACGCGGTGTGCGCAAACCCAACCCGCAAGACACCCTGCAAGACATCTTGACCGCGCCCGACAGCTCCGAGCTGCTGCACTGGCTGCGCCACCAACACCTAGCGAGGCAAGTCGGCAACGTGCTGATGGTGCATGCGGGTGTCTTGCCCCAGTGGACAGCGCAGCAAACCCTAGCGCTGGCTGGCGAAGTAGAAGCCGTGCTGCGCAGCGACGACTGGGTGCACTTCATGCCACAGATGTATGGCGGCTTGCCCAATGTGTGGCGTGATGACCTAGCGGGTGCAGACCGCTTGCGCGTCATCGTCAACGCCCTCACCCGCTTGCGCTTTTGCGATGCGCATGGCGCGATGGACTTCAGGGTGAAAGAAAGCGCAGACAAAGCACCCGCAAATCTGCTGCCGTGGTTTGATGTGCCGGGCCGGTTGACGGCCAATGTGCGCATTGCCTTTGGCCATTGGTCCACCTTGGACTCGGCCAACCGCGCAGATGTGGTGTGCCTAGACGATGGGTGTGTGTGGGGTGGCTGCCTAAGTGCGGCCAAGCTAGACACATCAGACACGCTTTTCAGTGTGGCTGATGCACCTGCCTGGCAGCGCGTCAGCGTGAAGTGCCCACAAACGATGGACCCGCTGGCCAGCTAACACTGGCAGCTTAGTCAATCAGCGTACTGTCCAGCTGCCTTAATCACCAATGCCCAACGCGCCATCTCAGCCTCTACAAACTTCTTATGGTTGGCGGGTTCTAAGCGGTTGTCTGCAATCACACTGATGCCCAATGCCTCCTGGCGTTTGATGAGGTCTGGGTCTTTCAATGCAGCTTTCAAAGCTTGGTTCAGCTTGGCCACAACTGCAGGTGGTGTGCCCTTGGGGGCATACAGGCCGTGCCACACCGACACACCAAAGTCAGTCAAACCGCTTTCAGCCAATGTAGGTACATTGACCAGCGCGGGTAATGCGAGGCGTTTTTTACTGGTCACGCCAAACACCTTGACCTTTTTGCCTTCGATTTGCGGCACTGCGTTGGTCGCTTGTTCGCACATCAAATCGACTTGGCTGCCCATGAGATCAGTCATGGCGGGTGCTGTGCCTTTGTAGGGCACAGTCGTCAACTCAACTTGCAATGCGCTTTGAAGCATCAAACCACACAGGTGCGAGGCCGAGCCCAAACCTGCATTGGCTAAGTTGATGCCCTCTTTGCGTTCAGTCACCAACTTGCGCAACTCTTGAAAATTGTTTGCAGCAAATGCAGGACTGCTGATCAACACCGAAGGTGCTTCGTTGATGAGGCCCAAATACTCGAAGTCATCCGGCATCTTGTAGGACAGCTTGCGATACAACGTAGGAGCTGTAGACATGCCAATGTGATGCACCAGCAACGTATAACCATCGGGGTTCGCTTTAGCCACTTTGGCGGCACCAATCGTGCCGCCTGCACCACCCACGTTTTCAACAATCACGGTTTGACCACCCAGCGGTTTTCGCAAGGCTTCAGCGACGTCACGCGCAATCTTGTCGCTCGGGCCGCCCGCTGCAAATGGCACGACCAATGTGACTGGCTTGTCTGGAAACTCTGCCTTGGCAGAAAACGAGGCACATGCCATCGCCAATGCGGCGACGAACTGGCTGAGCTGGATGGTTGTTTTCATGATGTCTCCTCGGTTGTGGTGATTTCTTATGCCGACAGTTCTTGCATGATCTTGTAGAGATCAGCCTTACCCTCAAAACCAATACCTGGCAATTCGGGCAATGTGATGTAGCTGTTTTCAACCTTCACA
The DNA here is from genome assembly GCA_947451565.1 of Comamonadaceae bacterium. Taxonomy (GTDB): domain Bacteria; phylum Pseudomonadota; class Gammaproteobacteria; order Burkholderiales; family Burkholderiaceae_C; genus Limnohabitans. Next base: position 5,487 of record CANFZT010000093.1, read on the forward strand.
CCATCGGGGAAACCGCCGAAAGGTTGGAACAAATCTGGGTAGCTTTCGTTGCCGCCCAAGCCCAAACCAGCTGCAATATTGAGTGACATCTGGTGGCCGCCGTGTGGGATGCAACGGCTGGCTGACCAACCGTGTTCTTTCAACATGTCCAAAGTGCGCAGGTATTCCACCAAGCCATAGCTCAACGCACAATCAAACTGCAAGTAGTCACGGTCAGGGCGCATGCCGCCATAGCGAATCAGGTTGCGTGCGTCCTGCATCGAAAACAAGTCTTCGCCCGTTGCCATCGGGTTTTTGTAATAGTTGCGCAGCGTGGCTTGCAGCTCGAAGTCGAGGGGGTCGCCCGGCTCTTCGTACCAGAACAAGTCGTATTGCGACAAGGCCTTGGCATATTGAATGGCGGTGTCTAAATCGAAGCGACCATTGGCATCCACGCACAACTTTTGACCATCGCCCAGCACGCTCAAGATCGAGTCGATACGGCGCAAGTCTTCGTCCAATGAAGCGCCACCAATCTTCTTTTTCACCACGGTGTAGCCACGGTCGATATAGCTGCGCATTTCGTCTTTGAGTTTGCTGTGGTCTTGTCCAGGGTAGTAGTAACCACCTGCGGCGTAGACAAAAATTTCGCGATTGGCTTTGCCGTTGCCATAACGATCTGCCAGCAGTTGAAACAATGGCTTGCCTTCAATTTTGGCCACGGCATCCCAAATGGCCATGTCCATCGTGCCGATGGCTACTGAGCGTTCACCATGGCCGCCTGGCTTTTCATTGGTAAACATGGTGTTCCAAATCTTGTGGGGATCGAGGTTCTTCCCCGTGCTGTCAATCAGTGAGTCTGGATTAGCTTCCAAGATACGCGGAATGAAACGCTCACGCATCAAGGTACCTTGGCCATAACGACCATTCGAATTAAAGCCATAACCCACCACGGGCTTGCCATCACGAATCACGTCGGTGATGACAGCAACCAAGCTGAGCGTCATCTTGCTGAAGTCGATGTACGCGTTGCGAATGGGTGAACTGATGGGGAATGTTTTCTCTCGAATTTCGACGATTTTCATCTTTGCTCCTAGTGCGGTGGATAATGAAAATGAATCGTAGGTAAGACGCTTTGTTTTGACCAATGCTTCTTTTTTTGCATCTCATGCTTTAAAAGCACTGCCCCATGAAAACCATGAATTTGTCATGGCTCGAAGACTTCTTGGTCCTCGCCGCCAGTGGAAATTTTTCTCGCGCTGCGGATGAACGGCACATGACGCAACCTGCGTTCAGTCGACGCATTCGCGCACTGGAAGAATGGCTGGGCGCAGAGCTGTTTGACCGCTCAAACCAACCTGCCACACTGACCGATACAGGCCAATGGTTTGAAACCATTGCACGCGACATGCTGGCAAGAGCGGCCAAAATTCCGGGCGAAGCGCGTGCTTTCAACGAAGCCAACTCAAGCACGCTGCGCATTGCATCGACGCATGCCTTGTCGTTTACCTTCATGCCCACTTGGCTGCGTGGGCTTGAGTCACGCATTGAAATTGGCCAAGTGCGGTTGGTGTCAGATGTGCTTCAACGCTGTGAGGCCATGCTGCTGGAAAGCCAAGTGCAATTTCTGCTCACCCATTCCAACGCAGATGTTGCAAGTACGTTGGATGACCAAGGCTACCCTGCCATCGTGGTGGGGCATGATTTGCTCATCCCCGTTTCTGCACCCAAGAAAAATGGTGCGTCACAACATCAGCTAGACAAGGGCACTACAAAAAACCCAGTCAAGCTGCTGAGCTACAACCCAGAGTCGGGCATTGGCCGCATCGTGTCGCAAACACAAGCCTCGCTGGCTGAGTCTGTACCTGCGGCATCTGTATTTACTGCTCACTTGGCTTCTGTGCTTCGCACCATGGCATTGGCAGGCAAAGGCATTGCGTGGTTGCCCAAAACCTTGATTGCAGATGACCTAGAGCGCGGCGTATTGGTTGAAGCCGCGCCGCATGCTTGGTGCATTGAGATGGAAATCAAGCTTTACCGCGACAAGGCTGCATTGAGCCAAGCAGGTGAGGTGTTCTGGAAGGCGAATTTGGGCTAGTCGCCCAAAGCTCAAGTGGTCGACTTGAACAAAGCCGCCATCACCCGCTTGGGCTTGATGTTGGCCGACTTGCGCAGTGGGTCAGGTGCGGCAGGTGCTGCGGCCTCTGCGCTGCGCACGGGCGCTTCGTAGGGTTTGTCAAAGAACGGATCGTTCTTGATGCGTGGTGCGGGCACATAGCCCACTTCGCGGCTGCGGCGGCTGTCTTGCTCGCGTGGGCGTGCATCGCGCGGGGCGTAGCCTTCGCGAGGACGGCTAGAAGACTCTGAGCGCTCGCCGCGATCACCGCCGCGAGATTCACGTGACTCACCACGCGGCTCACGACGCTCACGCGAGCGGTCTTGCTCAACGGTCACGTTTTCTAAGGTGATTTTGGTCTTGAGCAATTTCTCAATGTCGCCCACCAAGCGTTGGTCGCTGCCCGACACAAAGCTGATGGCATGGCCTAAAGCACCGGCGCGGCCTGTGCGGCCAATGCGGTGCACATAGTCTTCGGCGTTGAAGGGGATGTCAAAGTTAAACACGGCTGGCACGTCTTTGATGTCCAAGCCGCGTGCGGCCACATCGGTACACACCAACAAATCGACTTCGCCTTTTTTGAAGCCTTCAAGGGCTTTCAGGCGTTCGTCTTGGCTCTTGTCGCCATGCAAAGCGCTGGTGCGAAAACCGTCGCGCTCTAGCGAGCGGGCCAAACGGGCGCAGCCAAGTTTGCTGTTGCAAAACACAAAGGCTTGCTTCATGCCGTTGGCTTTGATGAGGTGGCGCAAGGCGTTGTACTTGTCGTCCACGCTCACGCTGTAAAACTGCTGCGTGA
>CANFZT010000094.1 GCA_947451565.1 Comamonadaceae bacterium
CTGTGGGATGCACCCGCTGCAACAGGGGAGGTGAACCATGCTGCGTCTTGAGCCGCGAGCCCAGCCTTCTAAGTTGTGGCGCTATGCCTCGCCCTTGCTGGCGCTTGCCATCACGGTGGTGTTGGGTGTGATTTTGTTTGTGGCGCTGGGCAAAGACCCGGTGCGCGGCCTACAGGTGTTCTTTTGGGAGCCCATCAAGAGCGTGTACGCCTTGTCCGAATTGATGGTCAAGGCCACGCCGTTGTTGCTCATTGCACTGGGTTTGGCCGTGTGCTTTCGCTCCAATGTGTGGAACATCGGCGCAGAAGGGCAGTTTGTCATGGGCGCGGTGTTTGCCTCTGGCGTAGCACTCACGGCTGATGTCAGCACCGGCGCAGGCTTTTGGGTGCTCATCTTGCTCGCGGGCATTGCAGGTGGCATGGTGTGGGCGGGCATCACCGCGTTCTTGCGTGACCGCTTTCATGCGAGCGAAATTTTGGTCAGCCTCATGCTGGTGTACGTGGCCATTATGGTGCTCAACTTCTTGGTGTATGGCCCTTGGAAAGATCCACTGGGCTACAACTTCCCGCAAACCAAAACCTTTGATGCCATCACACAAATCCCCAAGCTCATCAGCGGGACACGCGTGAACATTGGGGTGTTGTTGGCGCTGGCGGGTGTGGGCGCCTTGTGGGTGTTTTTATTTCGTACGCATGCAGGCTTTGCACAGCAGGTGGGCGGTTTGGCCCCTGATGCGGCACGCTATGCAGGTTTTTCATCACGCAAGGCGTTGTGGGTGGCGTTGCTCACTTCGGGGGCTGCCGCAGGCTTGGCAGGTGCCTTGGAAGTGGCGGGGCCACTGCGACAGCTCACGCCGTTTGTCCCCGTGGGCTATGGGTTTGCGGCCATCATCGTGGCATTTGTGGGGCGCTTGCACCCTATGGGCATGGTGCTGTCGGCAGTTTTGATGAGTATGTTTTACATTGGCGGTGAGCTGGCGCAATCGCGCCTTGGCTTGCCACGTTCGCTCACGGGTGTGTTTCAAGGGCTGCTGTTGTTCACGCTGTTGGCCTGCGACACCTTGATGCAATATCGCGTGCGTTGGGTGGTCAAAGCCACCAAATCAAATTCTGAGGGGGCACTGTGATGGAGACTTACGCACTGTTATGGGCCGCCACGATGAACGCGGGCACTGTTTTGGCGCTGGCGTCGCTGGGCCTGTTGATTAACGAAAAAGCAGGCATCGTCAATTTAGGCGCAGAGGGCATGATGCTGTGTGCTGCTATCGCAGGCTTTGCCACTGTGACCACCACAGGCAGCGACGCACTGGGCTTTTTGGCGGGCATGGGGGCTGGCGCTTTAATGGCGTCATTGTTTGGTGTGCTGGTGATTTGGATGAACACCAACCAATACGCCACAGGCCTGGCTTTGAGCTTGTTTGGCGGCGGTTTTTCGGCCTTTGTGGGTGTGAGCTTTGTGCAGGCCAAGTTGCCTGAGCGCGTGCAATATGAGCTGCCCGTGTTGGCCGATATGCCTTTCATCGGTCCGGCTTTGTTCAAACATCACCCCTTGGTATATGGCGCAATTGCGTTGGCCTTGGGCTTGATTTATTTCCTCTACCGCACCCGTGCCGGCTTGGTCTTGCGTGCGGTGGGCGAATCACCCGAGTCAGCCCATGCGCTGGGCTACCCCGTGCGCCGTATCCGCCTGCTGGCCGTGGTGGTGGGGGGGGCGTTGTGCGGTCTGGCGGGTGCTTACATTTCTATCATTTACACACCGTTGTGGGTGGAGGGCATGATTGCAGGCAAAGGTTGGATCGCTTTGGCCCTCACCACATTCGCCACATGGCGCCCGGCACGCGTATTGCTTGGTGCTTATCTGTTCGGCGGGGTGACCATGTTGCAATTCCATTTACAGGCCACAGGCTTAGATGTGCCTAGCCAGTTTTTGAGCATGTTGCCCTACCTGTCCACCATTGTGGTGCTGGCGTTGATTTCCAAAAATCCGCGTTGGCTCAGGGTAAACATGCCTGCCTCAATCGGGAAACCGTTTTATCCAGGTTGATAATTTGTTCGCTTTTTTAGTTCTCTTTTAATTAAAGGATTTTTCATGACTAACTTGTTGAAACGTCGCTGGTTGCAAGCTGCAGCCTTAACCGCTGTCTCCGCTGCTGTGCTCGTGGGTTGCGGTAAAAAAGAAGAAGCCAAGCCTGCTGAAGCACCTGCTGCTGCTGCCAAGGCTGAGCCTTTGAAAATTGCATTCGCCTATGTGGGCCCTGTAGGCGACGGTGGCTGGACTTTTGCGCACGATAACGCACGCAAAGCCCTTGAAAAAGAATTCGGCGACAAGATTCAAACCTCGTTCGTGGAAAACGTGCCCGAATCAGCAGACGCTGAACGCGTGATTCGCGACATGGTGGGCCAAGGCAACAAGCTGGTGTTTGGCACCACTTTCGGTTACATGGAGCCCATGCTCAAAGTGGCGGCTGACACACCGGATGTGAAGTTCGAACACGCCACCGGTTACAAGCAAGCCGCCAACATGCGCACCTACGACAGCCGCACCTACGAAGGCGCGTACATGGCTGGCGTGATCGCGGGCAAGATGACCAAGAGCAACACACTCGGCGTTGTGGCCTCTATCCCAATTCCTGAAGTGATCCGCAACATCAACAGCTTCACCTTGGGCGCGCAATCGAGCAACCCTAAAGTCAAGACCAAAGTGGTGTGGGTCAACGAGTGGTTCAACCCACCGAAAGAAACTGAGGCCGCCACATCGCTCATCAACGGCGGTGCTGACATCTTGTTCCAAAACACGGACTCCCCAGCCGTGTTGAAAACAGCTCAAGACAAGGGCAAACGCGCTTTCGGTTGGGACTCTGACATGACCGCCTACGGCCCTAAAGCCCACTTGGCTTCTGCAGTCATCAACTGGACGCCTTACTACATCAGCGCGACCCGCGCAGCCCTGGAAGGCAAGTGGACTGGCGGCGGCCACACATGGTCTGGCGTGAAAGACGGCGCGATTGACATCGTTTCTATTGCCGAAGACGTGCCCGCTGAAACCAAAGCCAAGATTGACGAAGTTAAGAAAGGTTTGAAAGACGGCAGCTTCGCCATCTGGAAAGGCCCCTTGGTCGACAACACCGGCAAAGAAGTGCTGAAGAAAGACGAAGTCGCTGACGACAAGTTCTTGAGCGGTGTTGGCTTCTACGTCAAAGGCGTGGAAGGCAAAGTGCCAGGCGCTAAGTAACTAAAAAAAGCAGATGCTGGTTTTCTGGCATCTGTTTTGCATAACTAATTTTTTAACCTTGAAGGAATCTTAAAAATGAAAAAGAAAATTGCCCTCGTTGCAATGGCTGCTGCTGCAGTTGGTGTGCAAGCTGCTGATTGGAGCGATACGTCTATCAGTTTGCGTCGTGGCACAAACTACGCTGAGCCCTTCAATTCGGATGCTGTGACGAAAAATATCGTTGGTTTGACGCATGTCAGCGGTTTCAAATACGGCAGCAACTTCTTCAATGCGGACTTGCTGTTGTCAGACCAAAAAGATCCATCTGCTGCGGGCTCCAAGACTGGCGCGCATGAGGTGTATGTTGTTTATCGCAATACGTTGGACTTTGAAAAAGTTTCTGGCAAATCATTCAAAACAACAGGAGTTCGCGGTTTGGGTTTCACAAGTGGTTTTGACTTCAACACCAAAACTGATGCAGGTTACAACTCTAAGAAGGAAATGTTTGCTGCTGGCCCTACAGTCATGTTGGATGTTCCTGGCTTCTTGAATGTGAGCTTGTTGCAATTGTGGGAAAGCAACTCACCCTACAGCACTTACACAAGCAGCGGTAAAGAGCGTTACCACTATGCGCCTCATCCAATGTTGACTGCCGCCTGGGGTGTCCCCTTCAGCGTAGGCTCAATTCCTTTGTCATTTGAAGGTTTTGCAAACTACATTGCAGCCAAAGGTAAGGATGAATTTGGCGGCAATACGGTTGCTGAAACCAACATTGACATGCAAGTTATGTATGACGTGTCGGGTAACAAGACCTTCAAAATCGGTGCTGAGTACCAATACTGGAAAAACAAGTTTGGTAACGACCACACAGGTGCCGCTGGCAAAGGTGCGTTCGCTAAGACGCCCATGATTCGCGCTGAATATCACTTTTAATAAAGTGTGACGCTAACAAAAAGACCACCCGAGGGTGGTCTTTTTTTATGTCTGAGAAGCAGTTAAAAGTTACTTCACCCAAGGCGTGATTTTTGGCACCGCACAAGGCCCATCCACCGCAATGGATTCAAAGTCCGCAGGCCCCACGATCTCTAAGTACTCCATGTCGGGCGAGTAGTCGAAGAGGTAGTGAATGATGCCGGGCTTTTGATGCACGCAGTCGCCCGCAGATACCAGTGTGGGTGTTTCGCCATACATGAAACGCGCCCAGCCTTTGAGCATGATGACGATTTGAAATTCAGCCACATGGTAGTGCCAGCCCGTGCCGTTGTCGGGCGGCATGTTGGCTTTGGCGATGTGCGCAATCACCTTGCCATGCGTGGCTTTGGCGACGCCTAAGTCGCGGTAAACAAAGAAGTCGCGCAAGCCACCGGGCAAAAACTGGGTGTCTTCGGGTTTGACGTGAGAGAAATCGGTATTGCTCTCGTAGGCGATGGTTTTAGAAACAGCGGTACTCATGGTTAAAACTCCACTTCAAGTTCTTCAATGTCATCAGGCTCTGCAGTTGCGGCTGCCATCCACTCCTTCATCTCGGGCATCGACAAAATCTTTTGGCAATAGGCTTCGCACAGAGGGTCGAGCGCAATGCCATAGGTCACAAAGCGAGTCACCACTGGTGCAAACATGCAGTCGGCCAGCGTGGGGTTCTTGCCAAATAAATACGGGCCTTTGTAGGTAGACAGGCAATCGCGCCAAATAAAGAGCACGCGGTCAATGTCGAGCTGTGCTTTTGACCAAACTTTGAATTTGCTGAATTTGGCTTTGATGTTCATCGGCAGCGAGGCGCGCAGGGCTGAAAACCCTGAATGCATCTCACCGCAAATGGACCGGCAATGTGCACGGTGCACCGCGTTGGTGGGGAGTAGGTTTGCTTTTGGTGCAATTTCGTTCAGGTATTCGCCAATGGCTAGCGTGTCCCACACGCGTGCATTGCTGTGATTAAGGCAGGGCACAAGGATGGAGGGCGAGAGTAACAACAACTCGGCGCGTGCATCTACGCTGTCAGTGGCGACGGGTACTTCGGTGAAGGCCACGCCTGAGAGCTTGACCATCAGCCAACCTCGCAATGACCAAGAGGAGTAGTTCTTGCTGCTGAGTGTGAGCGTGGTTTTGGCCATGGTTGCCTTTTGGTGCATCTGTGTGTGGTGCAATTCACATTGCAAGAGATATGCCATCTCGTGGCACGTCTCTTGCACGATGCAATGCATCAAGACAAAGCCGAAAGGCTTGGAGACAACGTAATGATTTATCACAACTACCAAGCCGTAGCCGATGTTTCAGACCCAATTCGCAAATTTGCGGATCACGCGCGTGACATCAGCTTGAACTGGTTTGATGACAAACGCATCACGCCCTTGCAACGCATGGCGGCGTATTACGAGCAGATTGCTTTGCTGGGCTTCACGCACACGCGACCCTCGTTCAATATTTCGAGCGTGAATAACGCGCAAGGCAAGCGCGTACCTGTGATGGAGACCACGAGTTTTCGCACACCCTTTTGTGACTTGGTGCGGTTTTGTCGTGAAGATGCCAAAGACTTGCCCAAGCTGCTGCTGGTCGCGCCCATGTCTGGACATTTCGCCACCTTGCTGCGCGGGACAGTGCAAACGCTGGTGCAAGACCATGAGGTGTATGTGACGGACTGGCGCAACATCCGTGACATCCCCATGAGCGAGGGCGAGTTTGGTTTGGATGAATACATCGAACACATCATTTGGTTCATGCAGCACCTCGGGCCCAACGCGCATTTGATGGGGGTGTGCCAGCCCACGGTGGCGTGCTTGGCCGCAACGGCGGTGTTGGCCGAAGACCGCAGCGATTGCCAGCCTGCTTCTCTGACGCTCATGGCTGGCCCGATTGACACCCGTGTCAATCCGACAGGTGTCAACGAGTTGGCCATGAGCAAACCCATTGAGTGGTTTGAATCCCATCTGATTGGCATGGTGCCGCTTCACTTCAAAGGCGTGGGCCGCCGCGTGTACCCCGGCTTTATGCAACTCATGGCGTTTTTGAACATGAACATTGAGCGTCACCAGCAATCGTTCAAAACACTTTATGAACACCGCGTGAATGGTGAAGACGAAAAGGCCGATGTGATTCGCGACTTTTACCAAGAGTATTTCGCCATCATGGATCTGTCGGGCCCGTTCTACTTAGAAACCGTCAAGCAAGTGTTTCAAGATCATGCGTTACCCGCTGGCAAGATGACTTACCGTGACCGTCCCTTGAACTTGCAGGCCATTCGCAAAACTTTTTTGTTGACGGTCGAAGGCGAGCGCGATGACATTTGTGGCATGGGTCAAACCTTGGCTGCGCAAGACTTGTGCAGCATGTTGCCCGCCTACCGCAAAACGCACCATTTGCAATCGGGTGTGGGCCACTATGGGGTGTTTAACGGCAAGCGATGGGATGCGCAAATTTATCCGGTGGTACGTAACCTCATTCGTTCTGCGCACTGAAAATTTGGGTAGCATGAAGTCTTGTTTGGAGACTGCCATGTTCAAAGTTCACGCCGTTGCCACCGTCAATTTGCCCAAGCTCTTGCGCGAGATGCCTAAAGCCGAGCTGCACATTCATATCGAAGGTTCGTTAGAGCCTGAGCTCATCTTTGCGTTGGCCGAGCGCAATGGCGTCAAATTGCCATACGCCGACGTCCAGGCGTTGCGTGCGGCCTATGCCTTCACCAACTTGCAAAGCTTCCTCGATATTTACTACGCAGGTGCCAGCGTGTTGCTGCACGAGCAAGACTTTTATGACATGGCCTGGGCCTACTTGCAACGCGCCAAAGCCGACAACGTGGTGCACACCGAAATCTTCTTCGATCCACAAACCCATACCGAACGTGGCGTGCCCATGGCCACGGTCATCAATGGCTTGCATCGCGCCTGTGTGGATGCCGAAGACAAATTGGGCGTGAGTGCGCAACTCATCTTATGCTTCTTGCGCCATTTGAGCGAAGAGGCGGCGTTGCAAACCTTCCAAGAGGCCTTGCCGTTCAAAGACAAATTCATCGGTGTGGGCTTGGACTCTAGCGAAGTGGGCCATCCGCCTGAAAAGTTTAAAAACGTGTTTGCCTTGGCGCACGCGCATGGCCTGCATCTGCTGGCCCATGCGGGCGAGGAGGGACCACCCGCCTACATGTGGAGCGCCTTGGATGTGTTGCACGTCGAGCGCATCGACCACGGCGTGCAAGCCGTGCATGACTCGGCACTCATGGCCCGTTTAGCCAAAGACCGCATACCGCTGACCGTGTGCCCGCTGTCCAACCAAAAGCTGTGCGTGTTCCCTGATTTGAAAGACCACAACATTGGCCAGTTGCTAGACGCGGGTTTGTGCGTGACCCTCAACTCGGATGACCCAGCCTACTTTGGCGGCTACTTGAACGACAACTTTGTGCAAACCTTTGAGGCGACCGGCCTCACGGCACAACACGCCTATGTGCTGGCGCGCAATAGTTTTGAGGCCAGTTTTGTCCCTGAGGTGCAGCGCCAAAAGTGGATACACGCGCTGAAACTGTGTTTTGAGCGCTACGCCGAAGGCGATCACTAAAGCCCTAAAATCAAGTCATGAGCATCAAATCAGACAAATGGATCCGCCGCATGGCGCAAGAGCACGGCATGATCGAGCCGTTCGAGCCAGGCCAAATTCGTCAAAACGCAGCGGGCGAAAAAATCGTCAGCTACGGCACCAGCAGCTACGGCTATGACATCCGCTGTGCGCCCGAGTTCAAGGTGTTCACCAACATTTACAGCACAGTGGTGGACCCCAAAAACTTTGATCCCAAGAGCTTTGTGGACATCGAGTCGGATGTCTGCATCATCCCGCCCAACAGCTTTGCGCTGGCCCGCACCATGGAGTACTTCCGTATTCCTCGTAATGTGCTGACCGTGTGCTTGGGTAAAAGCACCTACGCGCGTTGCGGCATCATCGTCAACGTCACGCCGTTCGAGCCCGAGTGGGAAGGCTATGTGACCTTGGAGTTCTCCAACACCACACCGCTGCCCGCCAAAATTTACGCAGGCGAGGGCTGTGCCCAAGTGTTGTTCTTCGAGAGCGACAAAGACGACGTGTGCGAAACCAGCTACAAAGACCGTGGCGGCAAGTACCAAGGCCAAGTGGGCGTCACA